>CAMAWP010000329.1 GCA_945861765.1 Akkermansia muciniphila
GGTGAGTCATCGAGGTCGTTGTTCAAAGACAATGCAACTCAACAAGATTACTGAAGCTATCGAGGCGGGGCGAATTATCGCGATCCTCCGTGGCGATTTCGAGGGCCGCGAGGAGGACATCGTGTCTGTTCTCGTGCAAGCCGGAATTACTGCGGTCGAAGTGACTCTGAACTCACCCCGCGCCTTGAATTCGATCAAACTGCTCGCAATGCGGTTCGGATCTCAGATAGCGATTGGCGCAGGCACTGTTCTTAAGCCTGAAGAGGTCGAGAGTGTCGCCGACGCTGGAGGGCAATTTATTGTTTCGCCAAACCGTGATATCCACGTAATTCAGGCCACTAGACGTCGAGGCATGGCCTCTTTCCCGGGTTGCTTTACCCCATCCGAAGTTGTCGAAGCGCTGCAAGCTGGCGCTGATGCTGCCAAGCTCTTTCCCGCTCAATGTCTCGGGGTGAACTTTGTCAAGGCAATGCGCGGGCCGCTATCCCATGCGCGTCTTATTCCCACTGGCGGAGTCACGCCGCAAGCGGCTCGAGATTACCTAGAAGCCGGAGCGTGGGCGGTCGGGGTGGGTTCTGAGTTGGTCAGCACGAAAGTGTTGACCACTGGCGGAGCGGAAGACCTGTGTCAACGCGCTCTCGCCTATGTTGCGGCTGTCCGTTCTCGACGGGAGGCCGGAGCGAATGTCTAGCATCGCAAGAACTCCGGGGTGCTCCGTCTGTGTTGACATGGGAACGACAAACACCCGTGTCTGGATGGTTCACGGCTCGGAGATCCTGGCACGAGCGCAGGCCGGAGTTGGAGTGCGGGACACCGCCCGCGATGGATCGCCCAATCGGATACGCGCCAAGCTGCGCGAACTCATCGTGGACGTCCGCCAGCAAACGAGTCAGTCTGGGCTTGTTGACGCTTCCTTCGTGGTGGCCGCCGGCATGATTACTTCAGCTTTGGGCCTGGCGGAAGTTCCCCATATCAGTACCCCAGCGGGCGCGGAGGAGCTTGCTGGCGCGGTGCAGCGCCACCAATTTCCTGACATCACCGATCTCCCGATTCTTCTCGTTCCCGGCGTCCGATCTGGGCTCCGGACGGGCGACCTGGATGCGGTGGTGCAGAGCGATGTGATGCGGGGCGAGGAGACCTTGGCAGTTGGTCTGGTTGCGCTGGGCCATGCACGTCCGCCAGTGACGGTGCTCAACCTCGGCTCGCATTGGAAGGCAATTCAACTTGATGGCCGGGGCCGAATTGAATCGAGCATTACTTCGATTTCTGGAGAACTCATTCAGGCGGCCCAAACCCAGACCATTTTAGCTAGCGCGATTCCTAGCGAGCGTCCACGGTCGATAGATCTCACGTGGTGCCAGGCTGGCATGCGCGAGCAACGGCGGTCTGGACTGCCGCGCGCATTGTTCTGTGTGAGGCTGTTGGAATTGGGCGGCAACGGCACACCTGAGGAGCGGCTCTCATTTTTAGTGGGAGCTTTCGTCGCAGCCGATCTCGATGCTCTGATCACACGCGGGGCCCTTTCAACGGAATCCACGGTCTTGATCTGTGGCGGCGGAGCTGTTGCTGAAGCGTGGCGTCACGCTCTGGATAAGGTTTCCATTCCAGCGCGCACTATGAACGAAGCTGAAATCGAAGCGGCGTTGTTAGCTGGGCTCAGGCGCATTCTGGAGTTTACGTCCAGCCGGCTCCTGCAGGAACACAGTTGTTGACCGAGAGCCGTTGGGTGGCTACATACGCACATGCCCTTTTCCGCGCGTCATCTTGCTCATTCAGTGTTTAGTTGTGGAGCGTTCATCGTTTGGATTCTTTTGGCTTTTCCGGAAGTTGACGCGGCAACCTACTTTCCGCCACCCGATAGCGAGGGAGGCTGGCGGACGTTAAGCGAGGTGGGGCAGGTCCGCGAGCTGGCGGGTATGGATCTATCGAGGCTGGAGCAGGCTTTCGATTTCACTCAACGTTGCACCCAGAATGGCGGCTTACTCGTGGTCCGCCGTGGGCATTTGGTGTTCGAGAAGTATTTTGGCCGTGCACATCGAAATGCGAATCCTGACATGGCCTCGACGGGCAAGGCTTACACGAGCGTCGCCTGCGGCATTATGCTCCACGAGTTTCGCCAGGCGATTCCGGACGGGCTCGACCAGAAAGTATTCACGGAGAAATATCTCCCCGAAGCGTTCCCTCTGGATGACCCGAGAAAGGCCGAAATCACGCTAGGCCAACTGCTCTGCATGACGGCTGGGTATCACGGTGAAGGCACCAGCCCGGGAATGGTCCACGGCAAAGTCGTGCCGCTGACTCAAGTCCCCGGCCAAAACATACGCGACCTTGATATGTCGTCCATCCGCACCGCGCTTTGGACGAACGCAGGGGCGGGCTATTCCTACTCGTCGCCAGCGCCGCATATCGCCTCGATCGTGCTGCGACGCGTCACGGGCATGGAGTTGCAGGAATATATCAACGAACGCCTCGCCAAGCCGATGGGCTGGGGTGCGTGGGGGTATTGCCTACATCGCGGTGGTTTCACCATGCCGCATGCCAATGGCGCGGGCAGCATCGCGGTGCATGCAACCGACGCGGTGCGATTTGGCTATTGTCTCTTGCACCAAGGCAAATGGAATGACAAGCAGTTGGTCCCCGCTGACTACGTGGCTTTGTGTGGCAAGCCCTCGCCCTATAACTCGCATTCTCCTTACACGTTAATGTTTGAGAATAACTCCGATGCACACGTCGCTGGAGCGCCCCGCGATGCGTTCTATAAGTCCGGTGCGGGTGGGTTCGGCCTCTTCATCGTTCCTTCTCTTGATCTGGTGATTTACAAGCTTGGCGGCAAAGACTCACAATACGACACTGCGCTCACGGGGTTGCCACAGCCGTTTGCGCACGACGGCTCTAGGGACAACTGGCAGCCGATCCCACGAACACCGTTCAACGAAGGCAGCTTGGGTGGCGACGATGGACTCCGCCGCGTGCTGGAAATGGTGTCTGCCGCGGTCCGAGAGTGACATAGGCGCCACGCGCGAAAAGCGGAACAGAGCGCTTGATGTATCCATTCGACTCACGACAATGATTCGCAATCTTTCTATGACCAAACATCTTAATCGCCGAACTTTTGTGAAGGTCGCGTTGGCGGGAATTGGAAGCTCAGGTTTGAACAGTTTTCGTGGCGCAACTGCGGCCGTCGTCACCAAACCTACCTACGCAACGATTATCGACACGCATACTCACTTTTATGATCCATCTCGGCCGCAAGGCGTGCCCTGGCCGTCAAAGAATGACAAGGTGCTTTACCGAACTGTTCTGCCAAAAGATTATCGAGCTTTGCCTAAACCACAATCCGTGACGGGTACGGTCGTGGTGGAAGCCAGTTCGTGGGTCGAGGACAATCAATGGATTCTGGATTTGGCGGCGAGTGATCCGTTCATCGTCGGATTTGTCGGCAATCTCCCGGTCGGCACCGATGAGTTTCGCGGACACCTAAAGCGCTTTACCGCCAACCCGCTTTTCCGCGGCCTTCGCATCGGCGGTTCCCGGCTGAGAGAAGGCCTTGAGCAAGATCATTTTGTCCGCGACTTGAGGCTGGTCGCGGCAAGTGATCTAGCGGTCGATTTACTCGGCGGGCCGGAAATTCTCCAAGATGTGACACGACTCGCGAAAGCCATTCCTGAACTCCGTTTGATCATCGATCACGTCGCCAACGTAAAGATTGATGGCAAACAGCCGAATGCCGCCTGGCGGGAGGGGATGCAAACCGCAAGCCAGAGCAAGAATGTCTTCTGCAAGGTCTCCGGTCTGGTGGAAGGGACCGGACGGAGCGATGGTACTGCGCCACGCGATCCGGAGTTTTATCAACCGATCCTGGACGTCGTGTGGGCTGCCTTCGGTGAGGATCGTCTGGTCTATGGAAGCAATTGGCCGGTCAGCGAACGATTTGCGTCATGCGCAACAGTTCAAGCGATTGTCAGCGAATATTTCGGCAGCAAGCGCAAACCGGCCGCCGAAAAGTATTTCTGGCAAAACGCTCGAGTCGTTTATAAATGGATCAAGCGCGGTCCTTCTCCGGATTAGGATACACATCCTCATGAAAACTCAAATGTTCAGATTTGCCCCGGCCTCCTGGATCGCTTTGCTTTGGCTGCTGGGAGTGAACACGGCCCTGGCTGCTGACAACCGCTATGAACTGGTTCTTCGCGGCGCCAAGATCGTGGATGGCTCGGGAAATCCGTGGTTTTACGGCGATCTCGCCATTCAAGGGGACCGCATCGCCGACGTGGGTCGAATACCAGCGAGCGCAGGGAAGCGTGAAATCGATGCTCGTGGTCTTATCGTTGCGCCGGGCTTCATCGACATGCACTCGCACTCGGATTGGTTGCTCCTGGAGGATGGCGCCGCTCAGGGCAAGATCCGTCAGGGCGTGACCACCGAAGTCCTCGGTGAAGGCAGCTCCGCGGCACCGTTCAAAGGAAAACTCGTGCCGCGGCCCGTTGCGGTCGGCAATCAAATCGTCCGCATCACTACTTTAGGTGAATATTTTGACACGCTGGATCGTGCCGGCATCTCCGTAAATGTCGCGACTTATGTGGGCGAGGGAAACATCTGGCAATGCGTCATGGGACACTCGTTCGATCGGCCCGACGGCGTTCAACTCCAGAAAATGAAGGAGTTGCTTGGCGAAGCAATGCGGGACGGTGCGTTTGGGATGTCGAGCATGTTGATGATGCCGCCGGGTTCGCTTGCGACCACGGAGGATCTCGTGGAGTTCTGCCGGGTTGTTCAAGAGCACGGAGGCATTTACTCGAGCCATATTCGGAACGAAGGACTGGGCGTCTTTGAAGCAGTGAAGCAGGTTATCGAGATTGGAGAACGAGCTAGCGTGCCTGTTGATATCATGCACCTTAAAATCGCCGACCAAAAGTACTGGGGTCGAATGAGTGAGCTCGTCGCGATGATTGAGGCCGCTCGCCGTCGGGGCGTGAACGTGCAAGCCAACGTTTATCCTTACACGCGCGGCAATAACGACCTGGCTAGCATCATTCCGCCTTGGGCTCACGAAGGAGGGAAAGCCGAGTTGCTCGCTCGTTTGAAAGATCCGAAGCAGCGTGCCAGGATGAAAGAAGATATCCGCGGCGGGCTTTCGGAATGGTACAACCATTACACGGCCGTCGGTGGCGATTGGAGCCGAATGTTGATCAGCGCGAATAATAAATTTCAGGGGCTGACCATGGACCGAGTGATCGCGCTCAAGAGCCAGAACCAGACTCGGCCTCCAGACCCATTGGATATCTTGTTTGATCTCCTGATCGAGGAGGAAGGTTCAGTCAGCACGGTCTATGCCCATCATACCGAGGATGACATGAACCTGGCGATGGCTCAGCCATGGTGTTCGATTGGTTCGGATGGTTCAGCTTATGCCGTCGAAGGACCGCTGCGGCGTGGAAATCCGCATCCTCGCAACTTCGGCACGTTCCCTCGAGTGCTCGGTGTTTATGTGCGCGAACGCGGCTTGCTCCGCCTGGAAGATGCCATCCGCAAGATGACCTCCCTGAATGCCTCGAAGCTAGGCATCCGCGATCGCGGTTTGCTGCGCGCGGGTTTTTTTGCCGACATCACAGTGTTTGATCCAGCGCGCGTGATGGATCATTCGACATACACCGAACCGTTCCAGTACAACGAAGGAATCCACTACGTTATTGTGAATGGCAAGATTGTGCTCGACCATGAAACGCACACCGGCGCTCGTCCGGGACGCGCATTGCGGCATCGTCAACCGGAGTTGCCCCTTGGCAATTGAACTTCCAAATGCGGCTTAGAACATTCCATCGATCGCTTTGCGATAAGATTAAATTACGTTAACTCTCCCATGAATATTCTCCTCGCTCGTTTCAAACCGTTCACATGTCGCGCGGCACGCCTCATGCCCGTCCGCCCCATCGGTCTGCTTGCTCTCTGCATTGTTGCTCTTGGTTCGCCAGTCCTGGCCGATGACTCTCCTTTATCTCCGGGTGCAACGCCCAAGATGGAAGGCGACATCGGAGCAGGGGAGGGGCCGGTCTGGCATCCGAGTGGTGACCTTTATTTCACAGGTGGCGATCGTATAACGCGCCGAGATTCCAAGGGCGCAACCCACGTTTTCCGCGAGCCATCGGGCGGAGCCAACGGGTTGCTGTTCGATTTTCAGGGGCGACTGGTGGCTTGTGAAGCCGGAAGCCGTCGAGTCACTCGCACCGAGTCGGATGGCACGATCACGGTGCTCGCTGATAATTATCACGGAAAGCGATTTAACTCACCAAACGACCTGACCATTGATTCGAAAGGCCGGATTTATTTTAGCGATCCTCGTTACGGTTCGCGCGCCGATATGGAAATGCGGGATGATCGTGGCAAACTGGTCGAGGGAGTCTATCGCATCGATTCACCAGGGAAAGTCGCGCGAATTATTGCTCACGAAGTCGAGCGCCCCAACGGCGTCCTCGTATCGCCGGAAGACAAGTATCTCTACGTCGCCGACAATAATAACAATGTTGTCGGAGGTGCCCGCAAGCTGTGGCGCTTCGACCTAAAATCCGATGGCACGATTACCCCGCGGAGCCGAAAACTGATTTTCAATTGGCGGACTGGCCGCGGTCCAGATGGTTTGGAGATGGATCAAAAAGGGCGGCTCTACGTGGCGGGCGGCCTGAATGTTTCCAATCCGCCCTACGAGTCCGCCGCGAAGTACAAGGGAGGGGTTTATATCCTCGCGCCCGACGGAAAGCTTTTGGACTTCGTTGCGATCCCAAGGGATGAGGTGACCAACTGCACGTTCGGCGGCGATGATTTACAGACGTTGTACGTTACAGCCGGTGGCACTCTCTGGAGTATCCGAGTCAACACCCCAGGGCGGCTGCCTTACACTGGGAAATGAAGATGGCCAAAATTTCGGCGACGCTGCCAATGAAAGTAACCGCGCCGCAATCTGCCGAACGGGCCGCAGTCTCCCAGCTTTGTCCGAAATGCGGGCTTTGCTGCAATGGAGTTCTGTTCAACGATGTCGAACTCCAACCGGGCGATAATCGCAGCCGTCTGCGCTCGCTTGGTTTGCCCCTCGAACGGAAGAAGGCCGGAACGCTACACTTCTCACAGCCGTGTGCCTGCTTCGACGGCAAACTCTGTGGCATCTACGAGGATCGGCCTGTCCGCTGCCGCACATTCGAGTGTCGGCTTCTTCAACAGGTTCAGGCTGACGAGATAACGGTGGCATCGGGTTTGCAAACGATTGAGCGAACACGACGCACTGTGGAAGGTCTCCGGCGGCTCGTTCGTCAGTTTGGGCAAAAGGACGAAGGGTTGCCGCTGAACCGGCGTTACCAGGAGCTGCTCGCAGAACCGTACGACCTCGCGGGCGACCCGAAGATGACGCGCCTGCGCGCTCAACTGTTGCGGGCAGTGAGCAAACTAGTCGTTATTCTGGAGCGCAGTTTTCTTGCTTGAGAACCGCTGCTTTTCGGCTTTTCGTAGCAGTTCTCATTATGGAGTTTGGCATTGCGGGTGCGGGGATAGTTCACTGTGTTTTTGATTGGCAGTTGGGTGGAGGGAGGGAAAAGGATGACGGGAGCGGAGCTTGGGAAAAGCTCCGCTCCCGATTCCAGGGCAGTTCCACCTCCTTGGCCTCCAGCAACGGGTGGGGATCGCCGAAACGATCAAAGCCCACGGCGCTGGAGTTCTTCTGGGACAACCTCTGGATTAAGGCAAAGCAATA
>CAMAWP010000330.1 GCA_945861765.1 Akkermansia muciniphila
CCTCCCGTCTTGATGAATTGGCGGTGTGGACTAGACTCGTTGACAATGGAATTGGCTGACTTCATCCGGCTTGGACATCAGGAACCGTCTCTGCGATTCCTGATTATTGGCGGCTACGCCGTCGCCGCGCACGGTCATACCCGCGCCACGTTTGACGTGGATTTGCTCGTGCGCCGGGTGGATCGCGACGCGTGGTTCACACGGCTTGCGGCAAGCGGTCTAAAGCTGTTCGGCGAGACGAGGGCTTTCGCGCAGTTCAGCCAGCCACAGGGCGGCGACGGCCTCGACTTGATGTTCGTGGATGAACCAACGTTCGACCGGATGTGGCAAACGTCCGAGGAGCGTGACTTCGGCGGTAGCCGCGCGTCTATTCCGTGCCTTGATCATCTGCTTGCCCTCAAGCTCCATGCGCTTAAGCAAGCGTTGCCGCATCGCACTTCCAAGGACGCCGAAGATGTGGAAATACTGGTGCGCCGCCACGGACTAAACCTGAGCGACCAACGTTACGAACATCTGTTTCTGAAATATGGCAACCGAGAAATATACGACACCTTCCTCCGCCTCGTGCGAGACCCCTGACGCCGCTTCGCCGAGCCTGGAACTCACCTTGCCCGACGCGGAAGGCTTCCGTTCTCTGCCGCCGCGCGTCTCGCTCGCGCAGATGATCGAGCGGAGCCGACAACTCCGCCAGTGGTTCCCGTCCGGGCTGCGGAGTCCTGACGACCGCTGGAGGGCGAAAACCGCCGCCGAGTTTCACCTGTAGCCACCCGGGAGCGAGGTTTTGATGGTATCCTACAACCTCGGAGAGCGGCCGATCGGACAACACCAGGTGCGTATTCTTTGATCGCAGAGCGGACGACGCGATGAAACGCAAAGTTTGGTGTGTAAAAGGCAAAGAATGTTGAGCAACGTGAGATGGGTCGAATTAGCCTGAGCGCCGATGTTGAAATTGATACAGCGACACATCCTTCGTCCTCGAAACCGGTGGGCTGGCCATTAGCATGAGCAGCGAGGTTGAAATGGATGAAGCAGGGTCATTGTCCGACGCAACGCGCTGGCGGACGTCAGGCAACTCCGAAATGCCGTTGAACAGGATGACACGCGTGGCCTTCTGGTGCAGTTTGCTTCTGATTGTCACTTTGGAAGCAACCGGGGGCGAACCTACTAGAGCGCTGCCCTCCGTGGTTGGAGCCTCCACCAACGCGATGCTTTACCCGGTCATCATCAAGCGCGCCCTCGGGCCACCCAAGGTGGCGACTGGGTTGACGAATTTTCAAGGGCAGCCAGTCATGGTTTCGTGCAGCTCCTGCCACACGACCACCAAGCCGAACATCGAGAACCGCGGCACGGCGGACCTCGACCAGTTTCATCAAGGATTAAAATACGTTCACGGCAACCTCTCCTGCCTGAGCTGCCACAACCCCAAGAACTACGACACGCTGCATCTGGCGGACGGGCACCAGGTCGAATTTACCGATGTCATAACGCTCTGCTCGCAGTGTCACGGACCTCAGCGGCGGGATTATGAACAGGGCTTGCACGGCGGCATGAACGGCTACTGGGATCGCACGCGGGGCGGACGCACGCGCAACACCTGCATCAACTGTCACGATCCACACGCCCCGCTGTTCCCGCTCGTCATGCCGGTGCTACCGCCTCGAGACCGAATCTCGGTGTTGCCGAAGGCGCAGAAGCAACCTCCAAAACACTGACGTTTAGCTCACTCTCATGAACCCGACCGACTCGCAGAACAGCAGTGGCATCTCCCGCCGCACGGCGCTCAAGGGGGTAGGCGCGATGCTCGGCACGGCTGCGTTTGCCAAGGCCATCGCGCCGCTGACTGAGTGGACGCGGGACATGTCTGCCGATGAGTTTATCCAGAAGCATTACAAGGAGCTGTCTCCGGTGGATCTCGCGATCATCCTGCGCCGCCTGGAGAAAGAGACCAAAGACCAGTATGGCGCGGAAGTGAACATCCAGGATTACAAGCCGCAGGAAGGCGTGAAGTTTGGCTACGCGCTGAACCTGAGCATCTGCAACGGCTGCCGGAAGTGCGCCGAGGCCTGCCATATAGAGAACAATCACGACCGCCCTTCCCACCAGTCCTACATCCGCGTCTTCGAGATGTCCAAAGGCTCGATGGACATGGAGAAGGGCAGCGTCCACTATGACCATCCCGTGCCGCAGCCGGACAAGTTCTACATGCCCGTCCAATGCCAGCAGTGCGAACATCCCCCGTGCGTGGATGTCTGCCCGGTCGAGGCGACCTGGAAGGAGCCGGACGGCATCGTGGTGGTGGATTACAACTGGTGCATCGGCTGCCGTTACTGCGAAGCCGCGTGTCCGTATCATGCGCGGCGTTTCAATTGGACCAAGCCAGTCATCCCAGCCAACGAAATCAATCCCACCCAGTCCTACCTGAGCAATCGCATCCGGCCCCAGGGGGTGATGGAAAAATGCACCTTCTGCTTGCACCGCACGCGCAACGGCAGGTTGCCGGCTTGTCTCGAAGCCTGTCCCACCGGCGCGCGCGTTTTCGGCAACCTGCTCGATCCAAACTCGGAAATCCGCAAGGTTCTGACCTACAAGCGAGTGTTTGTGCTCAAGGAGGAATTGGGCCTCAAACCGCAGTTCTTTTATTTCTTCGATGTCTAAGAAAGCAAATCTCGCATGACTGCTCCCCCCGCCATCGCCCCCACCGCCACCACGCCGCACTGGCGCAATTACCTGCGCTTCCTCTGGAATGCGCTGCTCGATTCCGTGGACGGCAACTGGGTGTTTTACGTCTGGATGACATTGATGACCGCCATTTTCCTTGTCGGCGCGAACGCTTGGGCCACTCAAGTGCGCGACGGCATGCACCTCACCAACATGAGCGACCATGTGTCCTGGGCGCTCTACATCGCCAATTTCACGTTCCTTGTCGGTCTCGCGGCGGGCGGCGTGATGATGGTCATTCCGTCCTACTTGTATCATGATGAGGAAATGCACGATATCGTGCTCATCGGCGAGCTTCTCGCCGTTGCGGCCCTCATCATGGCCTTGATGTTTGTCGTCTGCGATCTCGGTCGGCCCGACCGTTTCTGGCATCTCATCCCAGGGTTGGGCCGGTTCAACTTCCCCGTCTCCATGCTGACGTGGGACGTGATCGTGTTGAACGGCTACCTGGCCATCAACATGCACATCTGCGGCTACTTGCTTTACATGCGCTTTCTCGGGCGTAAGCCAAACCCTAAATTCTATTTGCCGTTCGTTTTCCTCTCGATCCTGTGGGCGATCTCGATTCACACGGTCACCGCGTTTCTCTACTGCGGGCTGGGCAGTCGGCCTTTCTGGAACACAGCGCTGCTCGCGCCGCGTTTTCTTACTTCCGCGTTCGTCTCCGGCCCGGCGTTTATCATCATTGCCATTCAAGTCATCCGCCGCGCCATCGGCAGCAATTTTGGCGATGGTCCGATCCGCACGCTGGCGAACATCATGCGCGTCACCATCCTCATCAATCTGCTCATGGTGATCTCGGAGGTGTTCGTGGAATTCTACACGGGCGGTTCTCACACCTCGGCGGCGCACTACCTTTACTTCGGTATTCATGGGCACAACGCCCTCGTCCCTTGGATCTGGACCTCCGTCGCCATGACTGTGACCGCCGCGCTCTGTCTGCTTTACCCGAAGGTCCATGACCACCCGTGGCTGCTGGACGTGGCCTGCGTGCTGGCCTTCATCGGCATCTGGATTGAAAAGGGCATGGGCATGGTTATCCCCGGCTTTGTGCCTTCGACGCTGCACGAGATTGTTGAATACACCCCGAGCGTGCTGGAATGGAAAATCATGGCTGGCATCTGGGCGCTGGGCTTGATGATCTACACTCTGGCAATCAAGATCGCGATCAACGTCTTTCGCCGGTCGCCGCTCGCGGCCAAGGAGGATGCGAACCATCTCAACGCCCAACCCCTTGCTTCCTGATATGCCCATCAGCGGACTCGTCATTACCCTAAGCCCTCACGCGGAACTCGCCGCGCAGGCGGTCGCGACATTGAGCGCGCGCCCCGAATTCATGCCCGGCGAACGCAACGCCCAATGGCTGCCCGTCGCCATGGAGTCACGCGATGACGAAGGAAGCCGCGACTTGCACGACTGGCTCAACGCCTTGCCCGGCGTGGATTTCGTTGATGTGGTGTATGTCAATTTTGATGACGACGAAGCTACGGCTTCCCTGACGTCTGAGGTGAAATCATGAACATTGATCGCAGAACTTTCGTAAAACACTCCGCCCTCGCTGCCGCGAGTGCGGTCATCGGAACGCGCGCTGGCGCGGCCACACCGTTGAAATCGACCGCTCAGCCCGGCCCCGACAACGTCGCCTGGGAAAAGGCCCCCTGCCGTTTTTGCGGCACCGGCTGTCACGTCCGCGTCGGCGTGAAGGACGGCAAAGTCGTCGCCATTCAAGGGGACCAGCTCGCCGAGGTGAACAAGGGGTTGCTCTGCGTGAAGGGCTATCATGTCGGCCTCGCGCTCTACGGCAAAGACCGCCTCACCACACCGCTGCTGCGCAAGAACGGCCAGCTCGAACCCATTACCTGGGATGAGGCGCTCGACGTCGTTGCCAAGCGCGTCATGGCCGCGCCGGACAAATTCGCCTTCTACGGATCGGGCCAGTGGACGATTCCCGAGGGCTACGCGGCGCAAAAGTTCATGAAGGCCGGCCTTTCAAACAATCACATCGAACCCAATGCCCGCCTCTGCATGGCCAGCGCGGTCACCGGCTATCTTTCGACTTACGGCGTGGATGAACCGGCGGGCTGCTACGACGATCTCGACAAATGCAATGTCCTCATCCTTTGGGGCAACAACATGGCCGAGATGCATCCGGTCCTGTTCTCCCGCGTGATTGACCGTCGCTCCCGCGGCGAGGAAGTCACCCTCATTGACATCGGCACGCGCCGCACACGTAGCACCGAGTACTGCCAGCACTTCCTCCAATTCCGCCCGCAGACCGATCTCGCCATCGCCAACGGAATCGCGCATCTGCTCCTCAAGCAGAACACTTACGACGCGAAATTCGTCGAGCGCTTCTGCAACTTCCGCAAGAACACCGCCGAACCGACGCTCCTAGGCGAGCCGATGACTTTCGAGGACTACAAGAAAGAGCTCGAACTCTACACCCCGGAGCATGTCGAAAAGATTTCGGGCGTTCCAGCCGAGAAAATCCGGCTGCTCGGCGAGTTGTTTGGACGCAAGGATCTTCGCGTCACCAGCGTCTGGTGCATGGGCTTCAACCAGCACAGCCGCGGTACGGACATCAACCGCCTCGTCCACGGCGTCCATCTGCTGAGCGGCCATTGGGGGAAGCCGGGCGACGCGCCCACCTCGCTCACCGGCCAGCCCAGCGCCTGCGGGACCGCGCGCGAGGTCGGCACGATGTGCCATTTCCTGCCGGGCGGGCGCCTTGTGGCCAACCCTGAACATCGGGCGGAGAGCGAGGAGATTTGGAACATGCCCGCCGGCCGCATCAACCCCAAGCCCGGCTACCACACGATGAAGCTGTGGGAAAAATTCTGCACGCCCAGCGACAAGGGCGGAGACATCGCCACTGTCTTCGTGCAAGTGACCAACCCGGGCCAGACGCTGCCGAATCTACACCACCTTTTCAAAGCGAAAAAGGGTCTTGCTGACAAATTTCTTATCGTTGCGGACGTTTATCCGAACGCGACGACGGAGCTCGCCGATCTCGTTCTGCCCGCCGCGATGTGGGTCGAGAAGAACGGGATGGTCGGAAACTCCGAACGGCGCACGCAGCAGTGGTTCAAGATGGTCAAGCCGCCCGGCGACGCCCGTGACGATTGCTGGATGACTATTGCCATCGCCCGAAAGCTTTTCGACCTGGGCCATCCTGGCATGAAGGACAAGGATGGAAAATTTTTGTTCACTGTCAAAGATGACGGCGGCAAGGAAGTTCCTGTGTGGGAGTGGCAGCACTATTACGACGTGAACGTGGATCAGGCGCTCTTCGAGGAATACCGCAAGTTTAGCGTCCACAAGCACAAGAACCTCGCGCCCTACACCGAATACGTGAAGGCCCGCGGCCTGCGCTGGCCTGTCGTGCAGCAGGCCGATGGCTCCTGGCGCGAGACGAAGTTCCGCTTCTCCGAGTTCGATGATCAGTTCGTGAAGAAGGGCGCGGAAATCCAGTTCTACCATTCCGTCACCAAGGACGACAAGGCCCTCATCTGGTTCGCTCCGTATGTGAAGGCCACCGAAGAACCGGATGCCGAATATCCTTTCTGGCTCTGCACCGGCCGCGTGCTCGAGCACTGGCATTCCGGCACGATGACGATGCGCATTCCACAACTGAATGGCGCGATGCCGCATGCCTACGTCGAGATGCACCCCGAGGACGCCGCCGAGCGCGGCATCGCCAACGGTGAAATCATCGCGGTCAAAACGCGCCGTGGAGAATTGCAGCTTCCCGTCTGGGTCAATGGTCGCGGCCAGCCACCGCGAGGTTCGCTGTTCATCCCGTTTTTCGACCAGCGCCTCCTCGTCAACAACATCACGCTTGGCAGTCCCGACCCCATTTCTTTCCAGCCAGATTACAAGAAATGCGCCGCTGCCGTGACCAAGGTGAGCACCGCGAAGCCGTCAGGAGCGGCCTTATGAAGAAGCTCTTTCCCCTTTCCTGCGGCCCGCTCCCTGGCAGAGAGGATCGGAGCCGGGAGGAATGCGTGGTCCGCCATTGTCGCCTGCCCAAAACGGAGGTGACTCCGTGAAACCTCCCAACCCGCACACCTACAAGACGGCGACGGGGTTCGCCATAGCCATTCTGCTGACTGCGTCGATCAGCGGCTATTTCATGGGCCTGCGGCAGACCGGTTCGCAGATCAGCATGACGCGCCCTATTTCGTTGGTGACTACGGAGTCTGAGCGCCACGCCATCTTGGAGACAAACGCCGTGCCCACGGCCGTTCCCTACTGGAAGCAGGATTGGCTCAAGGAGGGCGCGAACGCAACCTGGAACAACCGCATCGGCAATCTCGTTCAACCTGTCCCCGACCTTTCCGCGCTCACAAACGTCACCGCCGCCGAACGCGCCCTCGCCCTCAATCAACGCGCTGCCCGCCGGGCGTTTGATGGCGCGCCGCCCGTCGTGCCCCATCCCATCGCGCAGGATTCCTCCGCCGCGTGTCTTGCCTGTCACGGCCCGGGGTTGGTGGTGAAAGACAAAGTCGCCTCTAAAATCAGCCACGCGCGCTACTCAAGCTGCACCCAGTGCCATGTGCCCTCGATGGGGTCGCAGATCCCGACCGTCGATAGTGCATTGCTCGAACCGATCGCCAACAACCAGTTCGTCGGCCTCGCCGCTCCGCTCAAAGGCAGCCGCGCCTGGCCCACCGCGCCGCCGACCGTTCCCCATGCCACATTGATGCGCAGCGACTGCATGAGCTGCCATGGGCCGCAAGGGTTGTTCGGGCTGCGCACCCCGCACCCCAATCGCCAGGCTTGCGTGCAATGCCATGCGGCAGACGCGGGGCTGGATCAGCACAAGTTTATCGCCTCCTCCGTGGCAGCGGAGGCGAGGATGTTGATGACTCCTCCTTTTAGCGAAACAAACCAAAGCCTCCTCACGGGGGCCGCCACGAAGTCACGATGAGTTCCGGCCTTTCCAGACGCGGGTTGTTCTCGCTTTTCGCGCGCTCCTTTCGCGCGCCTGACGAAGGGGTAAAAGCCGCTCA
>CAMAWP010000331.1 GCA_945861765.1 Akkermansia muciniphila
GACAAAGCGAGGAGAGATTTTCCAAAGCCTTCCGAGCCACGCCCGTTCCCATAGCCATCAGCAAACTGGCCGACGGCCGGATCGTGGATGTGAACGAAGGCTTCGTGGAGCTCTTCGGCTTTAGTCGGGACGAGATCATTGGACAGACGGCTTCGTCGCTGGGCACTTGGGTTAACCCTGAAGATCGGGCTCAGCTAATCCAACGGCTGCAGACCGAGAGATCTGCGCGCGATGTTGAATGCCGCTTGCGTACCAAGTCCGGCCAGATTCTCGAGACGCTTGTTTCTGCGGAGTGCATCGAGCTCAACAATGAACCTTGCGTTCTTACGATCACGTATGACCTGACTGAGCGATTGCGCTTGGAGAACCAATTGCGCCATTCGCAAAAGATGGATGCTGTTGGGCAGTTGGCCTCTGGCATCGCGCATGATTTCAATAACATCATGACGATCATCCAAGGTCACACGAGCTTGCTCCTGGCCAAAGAGGATTTTGAGGCCGACACCGTTGAGTCGCTGAAACGGGTGTTGGCCGCCAGCGAACGTGCGGCGAATCTGACCAGGCAGCTACTGGCTTTCAGTCGAAAACAGGTCATGCAGCCCAAGTGGATTGATCTAAATCAAGTCCTGAGCGCTGTGCTCAAGATGCTGCAACGACTCCTGGGCGAGAATATCAGCATCGAACCGGACTGTGCCTCCGTTTTGCCCGCCGTTTATGCGGACGCGAGCATGATCGAACAGATCGTCATTAATCTCGCTGTCAATGCGCGCGATGCCATGCCCAAAGGAGGGGTCTTAACTATCAGCACGTCCTCGGTGGAACTGAACGATGCCTCGCGACTCCGGAATGCCGAAGCTCGCGCTGGGCTGTTTGTCTGCGTGAGCGTTGCCGATACCGGATGTGGGATAGACGCGGCGATACTAGACAAGATTTTCGAGCCTTTCTTCACCACCAAACAGGTGGGGAGAGGAACCGGGTTGGGATTGTCGATAGTCTATGGGATCATGAAACAGCACCAGGGCTGGGTCGAGGTCACGAGCGAAATTGGGAAGGGGACGACCTTCAAGCTGTTTTTTCCAGGAGTGTCAAAACCAGTCGAATCGCCCACTCCTATCGCGGCCGAACCAGTTCTGGAAGGAGGGATCGGCACTATTTTGGTCGTCGAAGACGATTCGGCTTTGAGGCATTTGGTCTGTTCTTTATTGCGGCATCAGGGCTATCGGGTAATCGAGGCAGCATCGGGCAAGGAGGCTTTGGACAGTTGGCGGCAACATGGAAAGAATATCGATTTGCTTTTGACTGACCTGAAGCTGCCGGGAGGAATCACTGGGTTTGAGCTGGGGCAAGAATTGCAATCTGAGAAGATGGAGCTGAAAACGATTTTCACCGGTGGCTACCCCATCGAAGGTGCGCCTTCGAATGCTATCCTGAAGGAAGGGGTCAACTTCCTACCCAAACCGTATTATCCTCCGAAGCTGGCGCAAATGGCCCGCGATGCGCTCGACAGGAAGCAGAAGTGATAGGTCATGAAGCTCCGCAGAGCCCTCGGCGCCTTCCCCGCTGTTTTCGGTGGAATCATTTCCGTGTCCGGACAGGAGAACTCACTCCCGAGGAGTGCGTAGAGTTTGTAGAGTTTGGACATTTTCCGGCCGTGTGCTGTTGTATCCGATGAGCTATTTCCGACTGACATCTCCCGGAGGGGAGATTCGGGAATAGCTCACCCCTATCTCCCGGAGGGAGATTTGAGAATAGCCCACCCTTTCAAGGGTGGGATTGCGTAGCAAATACCCAAAGTCCCGAAGGGACGGTTGAGAGGTAACGCAGGACATTGGGGGATTCGGCCGTCCCTGCGGGACTTATACGAGGGCTCATTCGAACCCAGCAGTCAACTGCCGGGCTATTCTCGAATCTCCCTCCGGGAGACGAAGGCGGCCAATAGGTCCGAACTCCCGTCATCCGGGCGAGATGGAAAAATGGTCTCCATCCGCTGTGGAACTATTCCAGTGAAAACAGCGGAGAACCTCTGGACGCCTTCGCGAAGCTGAAGCCGCTGCGTCAAGGATAGCGCGCTCCGGGGTAAAATGAGAACTGCTCGAACACCAGCCTAACTCACTGACCCGTTGCGGGGCTCTCATGCACCGCCGAGATACGCGCTCTTTACTTGAGGATTTTCCCGGAGTGCCGATGAGTTGCCATGCAGCGAAATTCGGCCGGTTTCCAGAACATAACCGCAATGCGAAATTTCCAGCGCCAGGTTGGCGTTCTGTTCCACCAGCAAGACCGTGATGCCATGCTCACGATTGATTTCGACGATCTTCTCAAAGATAGTTTTCACCAACAGCGGGGCGATACCCAAAGAGGGCTCGTCTAGCATAAGAAACTTCGGCTTGCTCATGAGCGCGCGGCCAATGGCGAGCATTTGTTGTTCGCCGCCCGAGAGAGTGCCCGCAACCTGTTTCGAGCGTTCTCGGAGTCGGGGGAATGTGCTGAAGACGAAATCCATTTCGCGGGCGATGACGCTCTTGTCTCTCTGCAGATAGGCTCCCATCTTCAAGTTTTCGAGAACCGTTAGGTTGGCGAAGATCATCCTGCCCTCCGGCACATGGCAGAGGCCCCGCTTCACGATTTGATGCGGGGGCAAGTTCGTGATGTTTTCGTCCAGGTAAACAATCGTGCCGTTCCTAGCTTTCAATAGTCCGGAAATTGCTCGCAATGTCGTGGTCTTGCCGGCTCCGTTCGTGCCAATCAAAGTCACAATCTCTCCCTGACGAATCCTTAGAGAGACGTCATGGATGGCGGTGATCACGCCGTAATTAACCGTCAGGTTTGTGACTTCGAGAACCACAGGTGGATCGACCTTTTGTGCGATTGCTGCTTTTCCGCCGGTCATGCCGGTCCTCCGCTTTCCTTTTGTGCGCGCGCTTTGGCGGTCGCAGGATCGTCACCCAAATACGCTTCGATTACTTTTGGATCACTCCGCACTTGCGCGGGACTTCCTTCGGCGATCTTGACTCCGTAATCGAGCACTGTGATCCGCTCGCAAATCCCCATGACCACTTGCATGTCGTGCTCCACCAACAAAACGGAAATTCGATATTTATCTTTGATGAACCGAATCAAATTCATCAGCTCGATCTTCTCGGTGGGATTCATGCCAGCGGCTGGTTCGTCGAGCAAAAGAAGTTTAGGCCGAGTCGCCAGAGCGCGAACAATCTCGAGCCGCCGCTGGTCGCCGTAGGGCAGGCTCTTAGCCATGGCGTTGCGGAGTCGATCCAGATTGAAAAGCTTGAGCATCTCCATCACCTGGGTTTCGACCGACTCTTCTTCCTCCAAAAATGATTGGCCCCGCCACAGGGCATGTGAAATACCACTCGCCACGTGGAGATGAAACGCCGCGCGGACATTGTCAAAGACGGTGAGCGAGGGGAAGAGCCGGACATTTTGAAACGTGCGGGCAATGCCTCTTGAGGTGATCACGTAAGGCTTAAGCCCGATGATCGACCCTTGGCAAAACGAAATCATTCCCTCCGTGGGCTGATAGACGCCGGTGATGATGTTAAAGACCGTGGTTTTGCCGGCTCCATTGGGCCCGATCAATCCCACGAGGTCATTGGTGCCGATGTTGAAGCTCAGGTCCGATACTGCGGTGAGCCCGCCGAAGCTCATGGTGCAGCGACTCAATTCGAGCAATGGGGCAGGGGAAGACAGGTTCATCGATCAGCCCTTCACGCCTTGGCAGGACGGCGCAGTGTGAACAATCCCTGAGGCCGAGCCAGCATCAGAACGATGATGACCAGCGAATAGAGAATCATGATGTAATCGCTCAGGACCACAACGGATTTGATTTGGAGCCCGCCGATTGAAAAATCAAATGACAGAGGCGGGATTTCTCTCAACACCGCCGGCAAGATGCTCAGGAGCACCGCGGCGATGATGACGCCCACGGCGTTGCCCATTCCTCCCAAGATCACCATCACCACAATTTCAATCGACTTCACGAAACCGAAACCATCGGGATTGAGATACTGTATGAAGTGGCCGTAAAGCCCACCCGCAATACCAGCGAAGAAAGCGCCGAAAACGAACGCAATGACTTTGTATTTCGTCGTGTTGATGCCAATTGCTTCTGCCGCAATTTCGTCGTCATGAACGGCCAGAAACGCCCTCCCAGCAGTCGAGTGAACCATGCTCGTCACCACGTAAACCGTCAGCCCCGCCAGCGCGAACGTCCAGAAAAAATTCGTGTAGGACGGAATACCGGTGAAGCCGCGCGCGCCGCCGACAGCGCTGGTGTTCTGAAGGATGACTCGGATAATCTCGCCGAAGCCGAGAGTGACGATTGCGAGGTAATCTCCCTTGAGCCGCAACGATGGCACGCCCACCACCAGGCCGGCAATCGCCGCCAGGAGTCCGCCTGCGATCAACGCGATGACAAAAATGATCGAGGTGGCGAAGAGGCTGTCCGATCCGCCTAGTTGAGGTAACACTCGAGGGCCAAGAAAAACAGATACCGATGCTGCCGTGTACGCGCCCACGGCCATGAAGCCTGCATGGCCAAGCGAGAACTGTCCCGTGTAACCGTTTACCAGATTGAGACTCGAGGCCAAGATGATGTTGATTCCGATCGAGATGAGGATGCCGAGCAGGTAAGCGTTGATTCCATTGGAGCCTAAAGAGATCAGCAAACTGACAACGGTCAAGGCGAGCAGCGTGAATTTTGGAAACAGCCTCATTACACTTTCTCCACCTGGCTCCTGCCGAGCAAGCCCGATGGCTTGAAGAGTAGGATCAGAATCAGAATCGCAAACGCAATCGCGTCCCGATACGTGGACCATCTCGTCCCGGCGACGAACGTTTCCACTACACCGATCGTGAGCCCGCCGAGCGCCGCGCCAGGAATGTTCCCGATACCGCCCAAGACTGCGGCGACAAACGCTTTCAGCCCTGGCAAGACCCCCATCAGCGGATCGATCGACGGATAATTTTGCGCGTAAAGAATGCCGCCTGCGGCAGCGAGCGCCGAGCCGAGCCCAAAAGTGAACGATATGACCACGTCGATGTTGATCCCCATGAGCGCGGCGGCTTGATGATTGAAGGCAACAGCGCGCATCGCTGTGCCGATCTTTGTTTTAAAAACAATGAAGCGCAACGCGATGAGCAGGATGATGGACAGCGCGAAGACGATCAGTTGATTGCTGTTAAAAATCAATCCATCGAACAAGGGGATGTTCTGGCTCGGGAGCAGTTTGAATGATTTCGGATCGGCACCAAAGAGACGCTGCCCGGTGTATTCAAGGAACAGCGAAACGCCAATGGCGGTAATCAGCACCGTGAGCTTGGAACGTTCTCGCAATGGCCGATAAGCCACCCTTTCAATGATAATTCCCAGAAGCGCACAGACCGCCATGGCCAATACCAAGACGCAAACTCCCACGAGAATGGGCTGATCCGGAAACATCCGAAGCGCTTTGGGACCGGCGTAATAGCCGACAAACGCTCCGATCATGAAAACATCGCTGTGGGCGAAGTTGATAAACCTGAGCACTCCATAAACCATCGTGTAGCCCAGCGCGATCAGAGCGTAGATGGCGCCGAGCGAGAGGCCGTTGATCAATTGTTGGAGGAATTCGGTCATGGGCAATGCCACACTCAGTTCGTAGCAGCCGACGTAAGGAGGCTCATCTATTGCGCGGGTCGCACGAGAAACAGAGCCTCCTCACGTCGGCTGCTACCTTCCTTTGTCGTGCGCCTCATCCACACTCAACGCGGACCCAGGTTGCCTCTCCAGTTTGTCACTGCGAAATCGTTTCAACGTATTTAAAGGCTCCACCTTTGATGGTGACAAACACGGCCGGCTTGCTCGCGTCGCGGTTGGCATCCATTTTCGTGCGTCCAGTGACTCCGCTGAAATCTTTCGTCGCAGCGAGCGCGTCGCGGACTTTCGGTCCATCGGTGGTGCCGGCTCGTTTCATGGCATCGGCCAGCACCATGGCGGAATCATACCCTAGCGCCGCCATGGCATCCGGTATCTCCTTGTAACGTTCGCGATATTTTTTGACGAAGTTTTGTACGACAGACGACTGATCTTCGGGAGAGTAATGAGTCGAGTAATAGGTGCCTTCCACCGCAGGACCTCCGATCTCGATCAGCTTGGGCGATTCCCATCCATCACCACCGAACAAGGGGACAGTGATGCCCAATTGCCGCGCTTGCCGAGCCACCAAACCGGCTTCCGTGTAATAACCCGGCACGAAGATGGCCTCAGCATTGGCTGCTTTGATCGCGGTCAGTTGAGCGTTAAAATCCTTGTCGCCTCCGCTGTAATTTTGTTCCGCGGCGATTGTTCCTCCATCAGCGATCAACCGTTCCTTAAAAAACTGTGCCAAACCCACACTATACGCCTGCCTGACATCGGTTAATATCGCAACGCGCTTTGCCTTTAATACGTCCTTCGCGAATCGAGCGAGAACCGCTCCTTGAAATGAATCCAAAAAGCAGATCCGGAAAATGTAATCGCCGACCTTGGTGACATCCGGATTGGTGGAAGATGGCGAAATCATTGGAATCTTGTTCTGCTGGCAAATCGGAGCAGCCTCCAACGAACGTCCCGACGCTACCTCACCGAGCATCGCCACGACTTTGTCGCGTGAAATCAGCTTGCGAACAATGATCGCTGATTCGCCAGCTTTGGATTGGTCGTCTTCAGTGATCAATTTGAGTTGTTTCCCAAGGACTCCGCCAGCCGCGTTGAGCTCATCCACCGCCAGTTGCGTTCCGTTATGGGAGGATTGGCCAAAGGTGGCTTCGGTGCCGGTTAATGAGGCGTATTCGCCCACTTTGATGACGTCGATGGCACTTGCCGAAGGTTCCGACGACTTGTTGCAGCCAGTCAGGATCAAAGCAAGACCAAGAGTTAACCGAGCGGCTGAATGCCAACGTTTGCGCCAGTCTTTCATAAGTCGATTTTGGTTCTGCTGATGGTTATTCATAGTTTGTGCGAGCCTATTTTTAACAGCGTCCGCAGAAGCTAAAAAATATTCCGCCGACTTTCAATCACCAATGCGAGTGCAAGAGATATCTGGCAAGGAGCTGAGAAGCTATTGTGCGGTGATTCTCGCTCGTCAACCCGTTTGTCGCCGCTGTTTTCGGTGGAATGATCTCCGCGTCCGGGTTGAAAAACTCACTCCGGAGCGGTGCCTGGAGTTTGGACATTTTCCGGCCGCGTGCTGTTGTAACCGATGAAGCTTCCGACTGACATCTCCCGGATGGGAGATTTGAGAATAGCCCACACCTATCTCCCGGAGGGAGAACTGAGAATAGCCCACCCTTTCAAGGGTGGGATTGCGTGGCAAATACCCAAAGTCCCGAAGGGACGGTTGAGCCATTCTCGGGCGATCCTTTGTCCTGAACAGACAGTGAGAATAGGAGCTGACGTAGGACATTGGGGGGCATTCGGCCGTCCCTGCGGGACTTATGCAATCGCTAATGCGAACCCGGCAGTGAACTCTCATCTTTACCCTCAAAAGTATCCGCTAGACATTTGAATCATGCGTAAAACCTCAGAATTTGGAATTCGGCAGCTCGATTCGTGTCCAAACT
>CAMAWP010000332.1 GCA_945861765.1 Akkermansia muciniphila
AGAGTCTCGCCCCACCGTTCAAGGGCGCAATGCGCGCACAAAGTTCGGGGTGG
This sequence comes from Akkermansia muciniphila, assembly GCA_945861765.1. Classification (GTDB taxonomy): domain Bacteria; phylum Verrucomicrobiota; class Verrucomicrobiia; order Limisphaerales; family SIBE01; genus SIBE01. The sequence goes on from CAMAWP010000332.1 coordinate 54, forward strand.
TCTCATTTTGGCCCAGGGCACCTTCCGTTCGCCGTATGTAGTCCCGGCTTTAGCCGGTTTTCACGGGGCGACCGGCTAAAGCCGGGACTACATACCTCCCAAACTGAGAATTGCTGATCGTGGACATTCCTGGTTTGCCAAAGTTAGTCGCAATGCCCTTTACTTGGCGGGTGCAGTTTCAATTGAGCGTGGACCTGAAAGAACATCAAGCTTCATCACCAGACTGTCTGTGGGTTGGCGAGCGACGGGTTCCCCTTGCATTTGTGCGCCATCCTCGGGCGAGGCGCTATGTGTTACGGTTGCGTCGCAATGGCGTCGCGCGGGTGACGATTCCCAGAGGCGGTTCCATGGCCGCAGGGAAGGCGTTTGCGGAACGGCAAACAGCGTGGGTCGAGCGCCAGTTGCAGCGGTTGACTGCGCAACCAGGCGTGCCTGTTCCATGGCAGATCGGTTCCGAGATTCTCTTCCGGGGACAAGTCGCTCGCGTTGAGGTCGGACCCGACAGCAGTCCAGGGATCATTTATCTGGGAGATGAGTCGATCCGCCTCGTGGATTCGGGCTTAGACTTGCGGCCGATGATCGAACAGCATCTTCGCGGACTTGCCCATCGAGAGCTGCCGCCGAGAGTTATGGAGTTGGCCGCGCTCCATCACTTGGTTGTTCGCCGGGTGAGTGTTCGCAACCAAAAGACTCGCTGGGGCTCGTGCTCACGTCACGGGACAATTTCCCTGAACTGGAGGCTCATCCAGGCACCTATTTTTGTCCGCGATTACGTCATTTTCCATGAGTTGATGCACATGCGGCAGATGAATCATTCCTCGCGCTTCTGGCGGGAAGTCGAGCAGGTATGCCCGGATTACAAAGCGGCTGAACTCTGGTTAAAGCAGCACGCAGGGCTATTGACCTAATCGCTTGAGACATGACTTACGGAACAACGCGGGAGCGCTCGCAACCAAAGCAGCGGTTCTCATTCTGCTTTCCGACCATCCGAAGTCGGAATTTCCTGAGTTGCGGCACGTAGTCCCGGCTTCAGCCGGAGGGGCGTCGGCAAGCCCACAGGCGTTGGATTCTCCCACGCGCCGCCGCCTGAAGGCGGGACTACATGATGAGCAAACAAAGCGCGAAGCGCGCGTGGCAGGGCCAATGAACTCCGTTGCCGCACCCGATGCGGCACGCCGAGAGGCGATGTTTACAACCCGTTGCGGCAAAAGTTCAGATTCTTATTCCTGCCGGATATCTCGTTTCTCGGACTGCCCTGGCGTTGAGCTTTCCTTGTGTCGCATCCGCACAATTTCTGTTTGCTGCCGTTCGGAACATCAGCTAACGATTGCCCATGGATTCCAAGGAAGCGTTGGTGGCATTGAACATGATCGACCATGTCGGACCAGTCCGCGTTCGGCAGCTACTCGAGGTCTTTGGAGAAGCTCCGGCCATTTTGAGCGCCTCAAGACAGCGTCTGCTTCAGGTGCGCGGAATTGGCGAAGAGACTGCCGAGGCGATTGTTCAGTGGGAACAAAGCATTGATCTTAAAGGAGAGTTGCAACGCGTCCACGACTTCGGATGTCATATTCTCATTCAAGCCGACGAGGCTTATCCGGAGCTGTTGCGTCAGATTTACGATCCACCGACGGTGCTGTATGTCAAGGGGAGCCTGACGTCGAAGGATAAAAATGGAGTGGCTTTGGTGGGCTCGCGAATGACGACGCATTACGGCGTTGAAGTGGCTCGCAAGCTGGCGTATCAGCTCGCTTACGCTGGTGTCACAGTCGTTAGCGGCGGCGCGCGAGGCATTGATACGGCGGCTCATCAAGGCGCTCTCAGCGGGAAAGGCCGAACTGTCGCGGTTTTGGGGACCGGAATCAATTTGGTATTTCCATCCGAGAATGCCGAGTTGTTTGAACGAATTGCGGCCACCGGAGCGATCATCACTCAATTTCCATTCAACCGCTCCGCCGATAAACAATCCTTTCCCATTCGCAATCGGATTGTGGCTGGGATGACGCTCGGGACCGTCGTCATCGAAGCTAACTTGACGAGCGGCGCTCTAATTACAGCCAACATGGCTGTCGATAATGGGCGACAGGTATTTGCCGTGCCAGGTCGGATCGATTCGCCACGCAGCAAAGGATGTCATGAGCTGATCAAGAAAGGGGCGAAGCTTTGCGAATGCGCCGAGGATATCTTGAGCGAGTTTGAATATCTCTTTCCGCCCACCAACAGACCTCCTGGCCCCAGCGAGACCGGTGTTTTGCCAGGGTTAACTTTCTCCGCGACCGAACAAAAGATTTACGATGCGATCGGATCGGAAGAATTGAGCATCGACGAGCTCATTCAGCAAACCGCCTTGCCAAGCTCAACCGTATCTGTTGCCTTGCTGGGCCTGGAAATGAAGCGCGTGATCAGGCAGCTCCCGGGCAAAGTTTTTCTAAGGAGCCGATGACGAGATCATTTTCCGCGTCTTGACACGGCGAGTTCGGTCGTGGAGTTTCACGGCGCGCAATGAAATCCGATGGCCTACCCAAGCACGTCCTCTTCGCCTTCGTCCTGGCGCTGGCTTTGTATTTCGGCAGCTTTCGAATCATAGAACACTTTCGTCAAGTGAAAGGCCCTTGGCAGGTGGCGTTCCGCAGCGACGCGGAAGGGCTTTTGTCTGTTACGGTGTCGCAGCCCCAACTTAAGATTTCCGATGTGAGCTTCGAGTTTCCAGATGTTCAAAGCGATCAAAGCAACACCACTCGCACTGTGATCTTTGATTCGCCGATTACCAATATTCCTTTCGGCAAAGTTATATTTTTAGACACGACATTCCTGCCGGGCACGGTCACGCTGGATTTTTTCGGTCACGAGATTGAATTGCTTCCACGTGTTCTGGCTGTGAATCGGAAAGAGGTTTCTTGGAAGTCCGGTGCCCGGTTTCAGTTACTGCAAACCGAGAAACCGCCGCCGCGCGACACCGCTCGGAAATGGAATGGCGCACGCCCGAAGCCGTGAACCATTCACGCCGAAGGCCATACCCGTGGGCCTTTGGAGGAGATCATCACGTATCCTCGATTCTCTTCAGCGCCATCCGGGCTTGCCGTTGCACAAAGTCATACTCGTCATTCAAGCGCTTCTGCAACGCGGGGATGGCCTCCTTGGCCTCGGGGCCGAGTCGGGCTAGAGATTCGCATGCAAATAGACGGACTGCCGGGTCTCCATGAGAGAGGGCCTCGATCAAGGATGGAACAGATCGTACTTTGATCTGTCGCAATGCTTCCAGGACAAGCTGCCGCTCGTCGCTTTCCTTCAGCATCTGAAAAAGAAGCGGAACGGCTTCTTGCGCTTGAGCTCCCAACTGGCCGAGTGCCCGCACCGCTGGTTTGCGGACAGTGCTGGATGGATCTTTCAACGCCTCGATGAGGAGAGGCAAAAGCCTTTTCGGCTCGGGATCAATTTTGCCGAGAGCCGACACGGCGCTGGCACGGATTTCGGGTTCAAGATCTCTCGAAGCATTCATCAGAGCTGGCACGGCGGCCTTTGCACCGGAGCCGATATTTCCAAGACTGATGAATACATTCGCGCGAATATCCTTCCGTTCATCCTGCAATAGCTCGATTAGGCGAGGAACTGCCGGCTCGGACGCGGAGCCAATCCTACCGAGGGCCTTAACTGACTCCAGTTGATTCTCTCCACGTACTTTCAGCGATTCCGTAAGGGAGGGAACAGCCGCTGCTGCTTCAGCACCGATAGCGCCGAGAGCCTCGATAGCGGCGGTTTGGACGGACGCATCAGGGTCTTTCGCGGCCGCGATCAGGAGTGGCACCGTGCGTTTTGCTTCCGGCCCAATCTGTCGCAAGGTTATCGCAGCAGTCCTTCGGGCTTGCGGGGACTCATCCTTGAGCGCCTTTTCAAGCTGGGGAAGGTATGACGCAGGTTTGGCGCCGATGGAATGAAGGCTGACCAAAACCAGCGAGCGAACTTTTGGTTCCGGATCATCGAGAAGATTGAGCAAGGCTTTTTCAGACGCTTTGGCTTGAGATCCGAGTCCGCCCAACACTTCCATGACCGCGATTCGGGCGCTCGTGTCTTTCGTATTGAGCGCCTGAATGAGGCTGGGAACGGCGGGCTCACCGATGGCTTTCAAACAGCGAACGGCCCAATGTTCTCCTTGAAGCCCTTTCTGCACCTCGATCTCGCGGACAAGAGCGGAAACCGCAGGCGTCCCAATTTGCACCAAAGCGTCCGAAAACGGAAAGAAAGGAGGCTCTTCGCCGAAAGCGTTTAGAGCTTGGATGAGCAGCGGAATGGCTGCCTTGGCTCGCGGACCGATTCGTCCCAGAATATAAGCGGCCTGTTCCTTCAGAAGGAGGCTGCTGCTTTGCAGGAGTTGGATCAGCGGAGGAACCGTGACCTCTTCAGCGGGACTTAAAGTCAGCAAGGCGTTGATTGAGGCAAGACGAACCTTCTCCTGGTCCTCTTTCAGCGCAGCCAACAGGAGCGGAACAAATTTGTCGGGTTCATAGCCCACTTTACCTAACGCTTGAATCGCGTTAGCGCGGATATCTGCGTCTGTTTCTTTGGCCAGAAGGCGGACCAATTGCGGAGCCGCATCTTTGGCATCACGCCCGATTCCCGCCAATGCGACGGCCCCGCCGGACCGGGTGTTTGCGTCGGAAGCGGACAGCGCTTCGATCAGCTTGTCCTTGGCCTCAAGCCCCATCCGGCTGAGAGCTTCGGCGGATTGTTGACGAACATCAGAATCCGAGTCAGCCAGAGACTGGATGAGCTGGGGGATTGTTTCCTTGGCTTCTGCGCCGATCCAGCCCAAAGCTTTCGCTGCCCCCGCTCGAATTGACGCTTGCCGATCCTGCAGGGCAACCACGAGAGCCGGGATCGCCCCTGGACCGATGCGCCCCAGGGCGTAAGCGCATCGATACCAAACCTGCCGACGATACGCCCGGCGCTCTCCCTGTCCCTTGGTGCTATCCAACCCTTCGATCAGCGCGGGGATGGCTTCCTTGGCTTCTGGCCCAATTTTGGCCAAAGCGGTCAACGAATTAAACCACACTTGCTGATCGCGGTCTTCCAGCGCACGGACCAGCGCCGGAACAGCAGATTTCGCGGCTGAACGCAATTCGCCCAACTGTAGGGCCGCGTCTCTTTTGACAAATTTATCGCTGTCTTCAAGCTCCTTGACGAGTTGTTCAAGGGATTTCTGCTTTTCTTGAGCGAAGGAAGGGCAGGGGAGGCTGATTACAAAAGTAACGAGCAACGTCACTAGCAGAGAATTCAAGTATCGCATAGTGGCGGTGGCACTTAGTTGGCCATGGATCAATTCGTCAAAGGCGGCTCCCGCAACCGAAGGGGCAGGGACGCCTCGTTAGGGTGGCTCCGAAAGCTAATAATGCGAGTCAGCAAAGTGGGACGACTCTCAGGAATCCAGTCCGCGTAACACCCCGGTGCTATCGCCAAACGAGTCTGCTGGCGCGCCGACGCGATGGAGCATGGACAGCAGTAGATTGGACATGGGGGTCTCGTAATCGTATCGGATATGGCGGCCCGTGAGAATGGTTCCCCCGCCTCGGCCTGCGAGCATGATCGGCAGGTTTTCACTGTTGTGAGCGTTGCCATCGCTGAGAGCGCTGCCATAGACGATCATGCAATTATCGAGAAGCGAACCTTCGCCTTCCGGAATGGATTTCAGTTTCTGCAGAATGTAAGCCAACTGCGTGACATGAAACTTATTGATCTCTCGAATTTGGGCATGTTTCTTCGGGTCGCCCTGATGATGGGAAATACTGTGGTGCCCTTCATTGACTCCGACAAAAGGATAGCTCTTGTTGCTTCCTTCATTGGCAATCATGAAAGTGGAGACGCGGGTGACATCGGCCTGGAACGCCAAAACCATCATGTCGCCCATCAAACGAATGTGCTCCTCAAAAGAATCCGGCACATTGGAAGGCTTTTCGTAATCCGAAGGCAGTATGGTTTTCAGCGGGTTGGTTTGCTCGGCAGTTTCAATGCGTCCTTCGATTTCTCGAACGGCTGTCAAATATTCATCCAACTTTTGCCGGTCGTTCCCGCCCACTTTGCTGCTCAGTCGCTTCGCGTCATCGAGCACGAAATCCAGAATGCTCTTCTTGTACCGTTCACGCTTGGCCCGGCTTTGATCCACTTCTTTCTTCGAATCGTTGCCAAACAAACGCTCGAAGACTTCGCGCGGATTGGTTTCCTTGGCCATCGGCGTGGATTCGTCGCGCCACGAAATGTTGTTGGAGTAGGAGCAGCTATACCCGGAATCACATTTGCCAGCCTGGCGTCCGCGCTCAGTGCCTAATTCCAATGAGGCAAAGCGCGTATTCTTTCCGATGCTTCGCGCGGCCACTTGGTCCACGGAAACTCCGGCGCGAATCGAGGCGCCTTCGCTTTTCATGGCCTGAGCACCAGTCAAGAAAACCGTCGCTGATCGGGCGTGGTGGCCAGCGCCATCTCCGTTCGTCCGGCCCTTGTCATGAGTGAGACCGGTGAGCACCAGCAGTTCACTTTTAACAGGTGCCAGCGGTCTGAGAGTGTAAGGAAGATCAAAACTCGAACCTTGAGTGAGCGGGGTCCAATCCTGCATGTGGGCACCGTTCGGCACGAAGATAAAGCCCATCCGTACTGGCGGCTTGGCTTTTGCGGCGATGCTCCCGAGTGCTTTCACTGGAGCCATGGCGTCCAACATCGGCAGCGCAACGGCTGCGCCAAGGCCTTTTAAGAATGTGCGTCTGGGAATTTGCCAACTCTTGCTCATTTTGAATCTCCTTCTTTTTTCCTCATCAGGAACGGTTCGCTTTTGACGATTTCAGTTATCAGGGACGAAAACTTGCAGTCATTTTTTACAAGCGCCTTGCAGATGTCATCCACGGCACATTTATCATAATATTCTAAGCCTCGACCCAAAGCAAATGTTAACATTTTCTCGGCCAGCGACCGGATAAACGTGCTTTGAGACTTGAGAATCGCCTTGAGTTCATCCGCGCCGTTGAAGGTTTGGCCTGTTGGCAATTTCCCGGAAGCGTCAATTGGAAACTTGCCGTCCAACGAGCGCCACGCACCGATAGCATCGAAGTTCTCAAAAGCGAATCCCAGCGGGTCCATCTTGTTGTGGCAAACGGCGCAATCCGGATTGGACCGATGTTGTTCCAAGCGCTGCCTGAGGGAGCCACCCTGAATGGCTTTTTGGTTCTCGGCAAGCTGCGGCACATCCGGTGGCGGTGGCGGTGGCGGTGCTCCCAAAATTTGCTCCAAAATCCATTTGCCGCGGCTTACCGGTGATGTGCGCGTCGGGTTCGAAGTGATGGTAAGGATGCTCGCTTGAGTGAGAATCCCCCCTCGTCCATTAGCTTTGTTCAAACTCACGCGCTGGAACTGTTCGCCTTTGACCCCTTCGATACCGTAATGGCGAGCCAACCGCTCATTCAGAAAGGTGAAATTCGAGTCCAAGAATTCTAGCACACTGCGATCTTCGCGCATGATCGCTTCAAAAAACAATTCGGTTTCCTTCCGCATCGCTGTTCGGAGC
>CAMAWP010000333.1 GCA_945861765.1 Akkermansia muciniphila
GACTCCCACCCACTTTGCTTGGGCGCTCTAAAAGGCGACGCGTGCTCTAAAGACGCTATTTGGGTTGTCATTGTAAGCGGTATCCTTAGACTCCCGCCTGCATGATTACAGTGTTTCAGCTTATCTTTAGCCCTTTTCGAGCCTGGGAAAAAATCAATCTGGCTCAGCGAAGGGTTTTTTGGATTTTTCTGTTCTTTCTGATTCCTCTGCTATTGTTTTCCGTGGGAGTGGAAGGCCTTTCCTTGTGGAGTTGGGGCGAAAGACGAAGTGAATTCGATTACTTTGTGAAAGTGACCCAAGATCTGGCGATTCGGTATGGCGCAACTCAGGCCGTGATGCTCATTATCAGCATATTTGCTTGGGCAAAATTCCTGCAATGGATTACACACAGCTTTCAGGTGGAAGGTTCCTACAAGCAATGTTTTACACTTATGGTTTACGGCTTCAGTCCAGTGATCCTCCTCCGTCTTCTTGACGCCGTTCCCAGGATCAATACATGGGCTTGCTGGGCCATAGGAGCGCTATTATCGGCTTCAGTTCTCTACCAAGGCGTCGGAATCATTCTGCGGCCCGACCAGACCAAGGGCTTCGGCCTTTACATGGTCAGCGTGATCATCGTGGTGCTGTCGAGCGGCCTATCCCATTTCGTCGCCCTGTCCATATTGCATGGGAAGCTTCTGCACTGATTCACGCACGGAGCGAACTGACTCAACGACCTTCGGTGGAGAAGATCCGGAGCGAGCGTCCTGAACGATCGCGTGCGGCAAATCCGAGATCCGTATTCCTATTCTGCTCTCGCCGTTGAGGCTTGCTGGTTTGGATCTTGAATATGAATTACGTGGATTCCTCTCGCTCTTTGTGGTCCGGGTTTTGCCTGGATTTTTTCTTGGAATCTCCCTTCAGACTTTTCCACGCCGTCTTGACCACCCAACCAGATCTCTCCAGTGCCTTTTCCGCCGTGGAATAATCAACGCCAGACAACTCTTGTACAATACGGACAGCCCGATCGCGCAACTTGGTGTTGGACGGGTTTAAATCCACCATGAGGTTGCTCACGACCTTGCCCATGCGCACCATCGCCAATGTGGTCAGCATATTCAGAACGAGTTTTGTCGCCGTGCCTGCTTTGAGACGCGTCGATCCCGTGAGCACTTCCGGTCCCAAATTTGGTGCGATGACCAGATCAGGACGTTTCGCGCGGGAGATTCGAAGGTAGGGGTTGAAACAAAGGAAAATCGTTTTGGCTCCCATCCGACTTGCTTCTTCCAACGCGCCCCAAACAAACGGAGTCCGTCCGCTGGCGGCAATGCCCACCACCACATCCTTCCTGCCAACGCCTCGGAACCGACTCGCCTGAGCTCCAGCGGCTGCATCGTCCTCGGCCCCCTCGACACTGGACCAAAGCGCCTGCTGCCCTCCCGCGATTATCCCCTGGACCTGGTCTTTGGGAGTGCGAAATGTCGGCGGACACTCGCTGGCATCTAGCACTCCGAGTCGGCCGCTGGTTCCTGCGCCGACGTAAAAGAGTCGGCCGCCTCGACGGAATGCCTGGACGACGATCTGGATGGCGCGCGCAAACTTCTTTCGCTCAGCCAGCAATGCGGGAAGAACCTTAGCTTCTTCGGTGAGCATCAAATCGATTGCCTCCAAGAGCGGAAGCTGGTGCAAATCGATGGATCGAGCGTTGCGTTGTTCACTGGGCGGCATTTGGGAAGATTCGGGGACGCTCCAGTTGCCCGCTCGATCATCGGTTTTTCTTGGGAAGTTCGCGAGCTGAGGTTTCGCTTTGCTGGCCACGGACTTTTTTTCTGTTCCAATGACCTCTCGCATCTGAACCGCAAATCGCCGCCTTGCTAACTCCACCGCCCCCCAGGCGCCCTCCACTGGCAGTGGAACAACGATGGCGTTTGGCCACAGTCTAACCAACTCCCGAGCCGTCATTCTAGCGAAGCGCGGTTGCTTCAATAAAACACTGCCCGCAAAAACGAACTCTACTGGCGTGCCGGACAAGGCGAGCCTCTTGGCGCACGCGATCCCATCCCTTGCGAGGCTGTGAGATGCTCCGGTCAAAATATCCGTGGCAATTTTCTCTCTTTTGCTCCACGCAGCGAACACTTCTAAGGCCAGCGCCGCTATCTGCTTCTTGTCGGCGCTCTGAGCCCAACCGATCAGATCGTTCGGTTCATTCAGTTGCAGGCAACGGAGAATCCGCTGGCCGAGCGAAGACCAAATCTCGTCTCGATCATAATAATAAATCACGGCCTTGAGCGCGCGCAGGCCGATTTCGTAACCGCTTCCTTTGTCTCCAAGGAGATGTCCCCAGCCGCCGACCTTGGCTGTCTTGCCTGTGGTGGTTCTGCCATAACAGCACGACCCGGTCCCACTCAACACGATGATTCGGGTCATCGGTTCAAAGCTCGTTGATTGCTCAACTGCTAGCAACGCGGTTTCAAGATCATGAGCCGCCGAGCACGGAACGTTCCGCCAGATTTTCGCGGCAATCGCAAGTATCCGTTGACAATCCTCCGCGCCGCGCACTCCCGCCATGCCGACACCGACTGTCGATGGTTTTGCAAAGGCATTGGCGATGGTGCGGAAGTGGCGATCGAGCTCGATGTCGCTCAGGAGCCTGATGTTGGCGGGTCCAAATTCCATCCGATGGAGAAGCTTTCCGGCCCCATCTGCCATCAGCACAATGGTGCGCGTTCCGCCTCCTTCGATTCCGAGAAACAAGGGTGCTGCCGTTGGCCTATCAATTCGTGTCATTCGAGGAAGTATTTCGGATGCGCGGCTTTTTCCAAGGATATTGCCAACTCGCACGGTCTTGGATTCAGGCCGCCCCTAGGTTATGTATGTGGTATGACAACAGTCGAACAATCAATTCTTGGAGCGCTGGTCGAGTTGGAAAACACGGTGCGATCCATGCCAAACGCCAATCCGAAGCCCAACTTGTTGCTGCTATTCGCGCGGATAGATGAACTCACCCGAGAGCTGCCGAAAGAGACGGATCCAAGCTTGCTTCACTACTTGCACAAGAAGAGCTACGAGAAAGCCCGCCTTTGGCTGGAAGGCCGGGACGCTGAGAATGAGCGCGGGAGTTGCCGTCGTGATTGAGCGTTCTGTCCGAGTCGGAGCTATCTTCCACTACCGTTATCCCAATGCTCAACGACACCATCGCCGCGATTTCAACACCTCTGGGCGAAGGAGGACTTGCGATCATCCGCCTTTCCGGCCCAGAGGCGTTGGCCGTTGCCAGCCTTTGTTTTCAACCGATTGGAAAGCATTCGGCCAAACCCTGCGAGGCTCGGACGCATACCGTTCATTATGGAAAAATTATTCGCCAAGGCCATGTCGTGGATGAGGTCATGCTGACCGTGTTGCGGTCGCCTCGAACGTTCACGCGGGAAGACATCGTCGAGATCTCCTGTCACGGGGGAATACTTTCCGCAAAGCTCGTCCTCGACTCTGTTCTGGAGAGCGGTGCCCGCGCGGCCTTACCCGGAGAATTTACCAAACGAGCCTTCTTGAACGGGCGCATCGATTTGACCCAAGCGGAAGCTGTCGTTGACCTCATTCACTCGCGCACGGAACTCGCCCTAACTGCGGCGAATGAACAACTCGCCGGCAAGCTTTCTCATCGCATCAATCAACTGCGCGATGACATGGTGAACACGCTCGCTCACATTGAAGCGCATATCGATTTCCCCGACGAAGATATTGCCCCCGACACTAAAGAAAAACTGCTGGAACGACTGGAAAGCTCAGTTGCGTTCATGACGGCATTATTGCGAACTGCTAACGAAGGTCAGATTTTGCGTCGCGGTATTCGGGCAGCGATTGTTGGAAGGCCAAACGTCGGCAAATCCAGCCTCCTCAACCAACTGCTGGGCCACGATCGGGCGATTGTCTCACCCATTGCAGGGACGACCCGTGACACCATCGAAGAAACCGCGAACATTCGAGGGCTACCAATCGTGTTTGTCGATACAGCCGGTTTACGCGATTCGGGTGACGCCTTGGAGATTGAAGGGATCAGGCGCAGTCGCGAAACATTGATGCAAGCAGACTTGATTCTACAAGTGTTCGATGTCTCGGAGCCTTTAACACGCGAAGATGAGGCGTACCTGATGGAGTTCGGGCACAAGAAACGGATTTTAGTTAACAATAAAATAGACCTTCCCCATCGGCTGAGTTTGCCAGGCGTTGGCAATGCGCCTGTGGTGGGAGTTTGCTGCGTGTCTGGAGAAGGATTGGAAATCTTAAAAGACTCCATCAAGAACCTCATCTGGGCTGGTGAGATAAACGCCGACATGCTGCAAGTCATGATCAATTCCCGCCATCAAGAAGCCCTGCACCGTGCCCGAACATCCACTCAACGATCCCTCGAAGCGCTCCGGACCAATCTGACTTTGGAACTTGCTGCAATGGACTTGCGCATCGCGACAAATGCTGTCGGCGAAATCGTTGGCAAGACCTCGACCGAAGACTTGCTCGATTCGATTTTCAGCCAATTTTGCCTGGGGAAATAGGTCGTGGATTATTCAAGGTCCGCCAGGTTTATCGATCGTCAAATCGACTCCCCGGTGCTCTCGCCCGGAATTGAACTGGGATCAACGGTTTAGGAAACGAATGATCCTGTTTCGATTCTCCTCCCAATGGAAAAGGCTCCAACGACCCGTATTCCCGCACGCCCAGGCCCCTCTTCATTCCACTCAAACGTGATGGCTGCGAGAGCCTGGCGCGCGCGGGTAATCCAATCCACCAAAGGCACGACTCAACCTGTCGCTGCTAGCAGCCGACGTAAAGAGACTCACTTCTTCTTGAGGAATTTCAGAGCCTCCTCACGTCGGCTGCTACGAAGTCGCTAAGGATTGAGGTCCCATCTGTCGCGGATGGTCTGCCTCCAGCCGCCCGAACTCGCAGGACAAGGATTCAAGAACCAATCGCGGCCGATCCAGTCCACGGCCAACAATCCAAAGCTTTCGCACCAACGGCTTGTTCTCGCTCGCCGCCACGTCCTTGACCGCTTTGCGCAACGTATCCTGATCGCAGGGCGTTTTGCGCGGACAATGGTTCTTGTCGTTCATGCCTTGGCACTCGATCCAGGTTTCTTTGGTGAGCTCATCCATCTTTGGTTTCGATTCCTACCTCTCGACCGCCAGGAGCGGAAAGCCTTTGGACTGCGAGCTGCGATGCACGTTCAGAGGGTTGAAGCCGAGTTGTGCCATGACCAGCCCGGCGCGCCGAGCAGCGACACCAAACCACTCAGTTACATCCACAGCGTTTCGCGAATCGGCTACCAGGTCATCACTGTTTTCTCCAATCGAGTCCAAGAGTGCCCCACTCAACAGGCCACGCGCGGTTTCTTTGGGCGCGAACGAGCGTTTCGGCGTGGAACAAGCGATGACGTAGATTCCTTGCGCATGCGACCACCGCTCCACCTCGCCCCGCAGACCAAAAGCCGTCTGTGGTTTTCCTTCGATCGCAAACGCCGTGTCCGTAGCATCCAGCACTAACACGCGCTCCTGTGCTCCTGCTGTCCCCAGAATGGCCGTGAGTTCGTCCACGGCCAGACCCTGTTTGAGCAGGTCCTGCTCGCGGCCGATCTGTCCAAACCTCAAATCCTGCGGCACGAAGTAAAACTGTTCGCCGAGCAGTGTCCCCTGCCCGCACAGGAGCAAAGCGATAGTATCGTGAGGCTCGCTGAGGGCCGCCACGTCTGTCAGCGTCTCTTTGATTTTTGCTGTCGTCGCGTCCCTGCCAATCAACGGGATCACGTCCACCCGGCCGTAGAGCGGCGCACCTTGGCGTTGCAGCAGGTCCGCGAGCGCTCGGGCATCATGAGCCGGGTATTCCAGTCTCAACTCGGCCTGAGCGTAATCGTTGATCCCCACCGTCACCACGAACAGGCGGCTTTGGCGATCGAGACGGCGCGAACAACTCAGCGCAATCTCGGCCGGAACCGCTTCCCATGAGCCGTCGCTGGAGCTGGCGGTGACGCGAATCTGGTTCACGCCCCGTTTCATTTTCAGATTGAACGAATAATGAACCACCTTGCCTTCCCGACTGGTCTTGGGTTCGACCGCGACGCGAGCGTCGTTGTTGTAGAGCGCCACGGCCGACAGACCCCCACCCTGATCCTCGGCGTCAACCCGGACATTGACGTCGTCGTTGGCGGTGATCCGCACCTTGGGTGCGACAAGTTTCAACAGAGGCGGCAGGCTTTTGCCCAATTGAATTTGGGCCATCGGGCGTTCGCCCCGCATAAATTCCGAGAGGAGACCGGGGCGATAGAATTGGCGGAAGAACTGCCCGATCGTCGCGCCCGGAAGCTTTCCGGCAAAGCGAAATCCCATCAGCCGACGGCCCTGCTCCGAGGAGTCGAACAATCCGTCGGGAGCGATGACCGCCCAGCTCTTGCGGCCGTTGGCGCTGGCGAAACAAACCAACTCGGTGCCACTGGCAATTTCAAACAACCGCGCGGTGCCATCACGGGAAGCGGTCAGGAGCAGTTGGCCGTCGGGACTGGTCACGACCGACTGCACGTCGGACGAATGTCCGGTGAACTCGCGCTGCATGACGGCGGTTGATGCACTCCACATTTTCACGGTGGCATCTTTACCCGCGGTGAAAATCCAGCGGCCGTCGGATGAAAGGCCCACGCCGTTGAGGTCGAGATTGACGTTGCGAGTGCGGCGGATCATTTGACCGTTGGTGGTGCCCCAGAGATAGGCGGCATTCTCAAAGCTCGACGTGGCGAGGGAAGCGCCGTCCGCGCTGAACACGACTCCCGAAACAGAGTCTCGGTGCCGCATGGAAAAAAGCAGCTCGCCGGTGTCGGCATTCCAGAGAACTGCGAGACCTCCGCTTCTGCCGACCAGTGATTGCCCCGCGGCAATCCTGTGGCCATCTGGACTGATAGCGACACTTAGCACTTCGCTGGTGTGGTTCGTAAATGCCCTGGATTGTGTGCCGGTGGAAGCGTCCCAAAGGATCGCCGCCTTGTCAGATGATCCAGTGAGAATCTGCTTTCCGTCGGAACTGAAAACAGCGGAATTGACGCCGCTGGAATGTCCTCTGAATCTGCGAATGATTTTCCCTGTCCGCGCAGCCCAAAGGATCGCCGTGCCGTCTGCGGAGCCAGTCAGCAGTCGTTCGCCATCCGGGCTGAACACGACCGAATTGACCGCGCCGACATGGGCCAGGAAACTCTGCACTGGCTGGCCGACGGTGAAGTCCCAGATCACGACCGAGTGATCCTCGGAGGCCGTCGCGCAACGCTCGCCGTCCGGGCTGAAGGCGGCCCAGAGCAGCGGCGCGGGCGAGTCGGTCACCCCGGCCACGGGTTTGTCAACCGGCGGCAGATTGACGGGAACGCGAATGTGTCGGCCGGGTTCGAGGTCCACCAGACGTTTGGCTTCGGAGCCGTCCGCGAACCGAACGGCGACGGTGACGCGCTGGGTTTGATTAGTGCCGAACTGATCAATCGTGATGATGCGCTGCCCCGCCACGTCGCGTTCATCCACCGTGGCCGTCGCGCCATCAGGCAGGAGCAGTTCCATCACGGCAGGCTTGCTTGGCTG
>CAMAWP010000334.1 GCA_945861765.1 Akkermansia muciniphila
GCTCAGTAAAATTCGGCCTGTAACCTTCACCTTCCGCTTTCAGTCATTACCACGGAGAACTAGTTTACTTTTCAGATAGGCCGGTGTAAGAAATGACATCCGCAGCGGAGCCAAAGCCATGACACAAACAAATCTTAAGGCTGAACTGGAACCGATCGCTCGCAGCTATCGTCGTTTTCAACTCTGGCGCAGTCTGGCTTTCTGCTGGGCCTGGTCCGCCCTCGCCGCCGGTTTGTTCCTACTTCTCTACGGAGTCACCGGCTGGTTTGCTGCTTTCACGGTGCCCTTGGTCATCGCCTCGACCGTCCTGTCCGCGGGCGTGATCTGGATGCGCAACCGCGCGACCGAGCCGGCCTACCGCTGGATCGCCCAGCAGATCGAACGTGAACATCCCAAACTCAACACACTTCTACTCGCCGCGGTCCAGCAGCAGCCCGATGCAGCGACCGGAGAACTGGACTACCTCCAGGAGCGAGTGATTCGAGAGGCGCTCACGGAAAATCAGAAGCAGCCTTGGGTTCAAAAGCATACTGAACGTTTATTTTTCGCGCAGTGCTCTCAGTGGATCGCCTTCGCTTTGCTCGCGGGAGCCTTGCTGGTCCTGGGCCTCATCGTCTCGCCGGCGGCACGCGCCCGGGCCGTGGAAGCCAAAGGAGTCTCCGTGAGCCCCGGCAACACCAGCATCGAGAGAGGCAGCGGCTTGGTCGTGCTTGCCCGCTTCGGCGATAAGCTCCCCTCCGAGGCTGCCCTGGTCATCAGTTCCAAAGAAGAAGGCAGTCGCCGCATTAACCTGGCAAAAAACCTGAACGACCCAGTCTTCGGCGGAACTCTCTCCGAAGTGAAACACGATCTTGCCTATCACATTGAATATGGCGAGCGCGGTGAGCTGAGGACGCCTGACTTCAAAGTCGAGGTCTTTGATTTTCCCGCGCTGCTCCGCTCCGATGCTCAGCTTACCTTTCCTAAATATACTGAACTGCCCCCTAAACGAATCGAAGAGACCCGCCGCGTCAGCGTTGTGGAAGGCACGGTTGTCGATTACTCTTTCCAGCTCAACAAACCCGTCTCCTCCGCCAAACTTATCGCCAAAGACAAGTCCGTTATTCCTCTTGTCCCAGACAACACCCGCTCGAATAGCTACCTGGTCAAAATGAGTCTCGATGAAAGTAAACATTTTGAACTCCAGCTCATCGACGAATCGGGTCGAACGAACAAGACTCCCACCGATATTGTGATTGATGTTCTGGCGAATCGGACGCCGGAATTGAAACTGACCTTCCCACGCCAAGATTTGCGGGCGTCGCCGATCGAGGAGTTAAGCCTGCAAGCGCAGGCTTCCGACGATTTTGGCCTCCGCGCCTATGGGGTCGCCTACACCCTCGCTGGAACCGAGACGAAATACATTGAACTGGGCCAAAAGAGCGCTCCCAATGAAAAGCGGCAGCTCAATCATCTTCTCGCATTGGAGGCCATCTCGGCTCAGCCAGACCAGCTTCTCACCTACTTTGTCTGGGCAGACGACCTCGGTCCGGACGGTCAG
The DNA here is from genome assembly GCA_945861765.1 of Akkermansia muciniphila. Taxonomy (GTDB): domain Bacteria; phylum Verrucomicrobiota; class Verrucomicrobiia; order Limisphaerales; family SIBE01; genus SIBE01. Next base: position 1,541 of record CAMAWP010000334.1, read on the forward strand.
ATTCGTCGCACCTCGAGCGACATGTATTTCGCTGAAGTCCGGCATTTCGAGGAAATCTTCCGAGAAGGGCAGCAACAGCCCGAGAGTGAATCGTCATCCCCTCCTCCGCCTGGACAACAATCGAGTCAGAGCGAGAAACTTGCCGAGCTTCAAAAGCAGATTATCAATGCCACATGGAACCTTCAGCGGCGGGAAACCAAGTCGAAGCCGTCCGCGAAGTACAAGAAAGATGTCGTGGTAATTCAAGAGTCGCAAGAGAAGGCATTGGAACAAGCGCAAGAGCTTCAGTCCGGGATGGAGAATCCACGCCTCAAACCATCCGTCGAAATTGTCGTGAAGGAAATGGATCGCGCCCTGAAACAGTTAAAGGTCGCGGCGGACAATAATTCACCTGGAGAACTCGCCTCGGCAGTCGGAGCGGAACAAGCGGCCTACCAGGCATTGCTGAAGCTGCAGGCTCGCGAATTTGAAGTCACACGAAACCGCAACCGTAGAGGCGGCGGCGGTGGTGGCGGACAAAGGGCGCAACAACAGTTGGATCAATTGGAGTTGAAGCAGTCGGAAAACCGTTATGAGACCCAACGCCAGGCTGCGTCGCAACAGAATCAAAACCCCGAGCAGCGCGAACAACTGCAAGTGCTCAACCGGTTGAAAGAGCTGGCTCAGCGCCAGCAAAATCTCAACGAGCGGCTCAAAGAGCTTCAAACAGCGCTACAGGAAGCCAAGAATGAAGCTGAACGCGAGGCAGTCCGGCGTCAGCTAAAGCGGCTGCGCGACGATGAGCGGGAGATCCTAGCCGACGTGGATGAGTTGCAGCAACGGATGAGCACGCCCGAAAACCAAGCGCAAATGGCCGAGGCGCGGCAACAGCTCGATCAGACTCGATCCGATGTGCGCCAAGCAGCTGAATCGCTGGAAAAGGATGCTGCTTCTCAAGCCTTGGCCTCTGGCACCCGAGCGCAGCGAGACTTGCAACAGATGCGGGAAGATTTTCGAAAGAAGAGCTCCGGTCAGTTTACTGAGGAAATGAAGCAGATGCGGTCTGAGGCTCGACAGCTCGCCCAACAACAGGAAGACCTGGCCAAGAAAATTGATACTCTCGCCCAAAGCGAGCGCAAAACCCTGAGCGACTCGGCTGAAAGGAATGCTCTCGCCGACAAACTGATGCAGCAGACGAGCGGCTTGACCAATGTGGTGAGTCACATGCGCCGCGTGACCGAGCAGGCCGAAAGCGTTGAACCTCTCCTCTCCAAACAGCTTTACGACACCATCCGCAAAACGGATCAGAGCCGCATCAATAATTCTTTGACGAACAGCGCGGAGCTTCTCAGGAGAGGCTTTATACCGCAGGCCAGCGAGCCCGAGCAACAAGCCCGGACGAGGCTCGATGAACTCAAGCGCGGCGTCGAGCGAGCCGCGGAGAGTGTTTTAGGCGACGAAGCCGAATCGCTGCGCCTGGCCCGAAGTGAGCTGGATGAACTGTCGCAACAACTCGAGCGCGAGATCTCCAAGGCTCAGCCCGGCGGTCAGCAGCCCCAAAGTGGAAATGAACCGGCTCCGGATAACCAAAATCCAAATGGACAACGCGGCGCTGGATCTCCACAAGAAGACCCTCAGGGAGCTCAGCGGAGCGCTTCCGCTGAAACATCACCGGGATCTGCCGAGCCTGGCCAAAGGTCCGGCGAAGCGCAAACCCCGTCATCGGGACGTGGAGGTCGGCAAGGTGGAGCGGGACGAAATGCCCAAGCTCAAAACAGCGATCAAGACCCCAATTCACCCCCGGCTCGCGGAGGACAGCGCGGAAACCGTGCGAACCAGTCCGCTCAGAATTCCCGAGGCGAAAGCGGCAATCAAGGCCAGCCGACCCAAAGCCAGAACGGCGAGCAAGCCACGTCCGAAGAGCGAGGACAACGACAAGGCGCAGGCCGTCAGAGCGGCGCCTCCCCTTCTGGCGGACGAGGCGGTGGCGATCGTCGTGGCGGAGACCCCAACGCTCCACGAAGATTTTTCGACGGAAACCAAAACGCCAACGCCGGAGGCTCGACCGGTCCTATCACTGGCAACGAGTACCTGAATTGGTCGGATCGCCTGCGGGATGTCGAGGAGATGATCGACCTTCCGGAGCTGCGCAACCAGGTGGCTGAGATCCGCGAGCGCGCGAAGGCGATCCGGGCCGAGTTCAAGCGTCATAGCAAGGAGCCTCAGTGGTCGATGGTCCAATCTCAAATCATGATCCCTCTCGCTGAGGTCCGGAGCCGGATCACCGAAGAATTAGGCCGGCGTGAGTCCAATGATTCGCTGGTGCCAATCGACCGCGATCCCGTCCCAAAGAAATTCTCGGAATTGGTCAAGCGCTATTATGAGAAGCTTGGGACCAGCGAATAATGCTCATGGCAACCGTCTTGTTCTCTGGACGTGAGTGGCTTTTGCCAGCGGCTGCCTTTTTCGTTCTAGCGCTTCTGATTCTTTTTTGGGGATACCGCCAAGTGTCCCGCTCTGGTGGTTACCGCGTCGCGGCCGCAGTCTTCAAGATCCTTGGATTTGTCGCCCTGATTCTTTGTTTGCTCGAACCCCTCTGGAGCAGAACTCGAGCGCGCCCAGGCGCCAACTTGTTTGCCATTGTCGCCGACAACAGCCAGGGAATGCAAATTCGTGATCGTGGCGCATTGCAGACCCGCGCCGAGTCACTCCGCGCGCTCCTCACAGATCCGCAGGGCGATTGGCAACGTCAGCTCCGCGAAGATTTCGATGTCCGACGATACCTTTTTGATTCCAGGTTGCAACAGGCCAAGGATTTTGGCGAACTGACCTTCGACGGACGGGCTTCTTCAATCGAAACGGCATTGAGGACCCTGGCCGAACGCTACCGGGGCCGACCGCTGGCCGGAGTGTTGCTGTTCACGGACGGCAACGCCACTGACATTCCCTCGGGCGTGCCTAACCTTTCCGGATTGCCTCCGATCTATCCGGTGGTCGTCGGAAACAACCAGCCATCCAAAGACCTGGCGTTACAAGGCCTGACCGTGAGCCAGACCTCGTTCGAGGACGCGCCCGTCACCATTCAGGCGGCAGCCGTCGCAAGCGGCTACTCAGGCGTCAGCGTTGTCGGACAGTTATTCGACGACACCGGGAAAAAGGTGGAAGAGCAGGCTCAAAGAGTTTCCAAAGATGACGAGACCCTTGGCTTTCGATTTCAATTTCGCCCCCAGAAAAATGGGGTTTCCTTTTATCGCTTCAGGGTTTCCGCCAGAGATGAGCTTGGCCAGTTTGCCAATCCTCAGACTTCCACCGAAGCCACGTTAGCCAACAACAGCAGAGTGCTGGTGGTCGATCGCGGCAAAGGGCCGCATCGCGTCCTCTATGTGACGGGACGCCCCAATTGGGAATACAAGTTTCTCAATCGAGCGCTTACGGAAGATGAGCAAACCCAATTGATCGGATTAATTCGGATCGCCAAACGTGAACCAAAGTTCGATTTTCGCGGCCGGACGAGCGAATCGAGCAATCCTCTTTTCCGTGGTTTCGACAAAAAGACTGAAGAGACCGAAAGGTATGATCAACCGGTTCTGGTTCGGCTTAACATTACCGACGACGCGGAGTTGCGCGGCGGCTTTCCGAAGACTGCCGAAGAGCTGTATGGCTACGAGGCATTGATCGTCGATGATTTGGAGTCCGAATTCTTCACTCATGACCAGATGGTCTTGGTGCAAAAGTTCGTCTCCGAGCGGGGCGGCGGATTCTTGATGCTGGGAGGACAGGAATCATTTCATCAGGGAAAATTTGAGCGAACTCCGATTGGTGACATGTTACCGGTGTATCTTGATCGGGTCCCTGAGACGAAAGCTGCGGTCAGCGTTCGCTTGGATTTAACCCGTGAAGGTTGGCTCCAGCCGTGGGCGCGACTGCGGCTGAATGAAACCGAGGAACGCGCCCGCCTGGATAACATGCCAGCCTTTCAGGTGATCAACCGTGTTCGGGACATCAAGCCAGGCGCGAGCGTCCTCGCCACCGTACACGATGCGGCGGCGAATCAGCTCCCTGCCCTGGTGGTGCAGCGCTTCGGGAATGGTCGCTCCGCGGCTTTAACAATTGCAGATCTCTGGCGTTGGGGCTTGCAGAGCGAGACGCTGCAGCGGGACCTGGCCAAAGCCTGGCGGCAGATGGTGCGCTGGCTCATCGCCGATGTCCCCAAACGATTGGAATTGCTGGCGGAGCAACAAGCAGATGCCAATCAATCGGTGCTGTTGCAACTCCGCGTGCGCGACAAGAAATTTCAGCCTCTGGACAATGCCTCTGTCACCCTGGATATCCAAAGTGTGATTGCCAATTCCGACGGCGGAAAACCTCGCGAGAATGCCGCACTATCGACGAACCACAACGTCGTTCGCATTCACGCCGAGCCGGCTCTCAACGAACCTGGGCTTTACCAGGCGACTTACATTCCTCGAGAGACGGGCGCCTACCAGGCCGAGGCAATTGTTACAGATGCCTCGGGCCTCGAAGTCGGCCGCGTGGAGGCAGGCTGGACGGCCAATCCCGCCGCGGAAGAGTTTCGTTCCCTAAAACCAAACCGCGCTCTGCTCGAGAAGATTGCGCAACAGACCGGCGGTGAAATTGTTTCCGCGGATAAACTGTCAGATTTTGCCAAAAGCCTGCCCAAACGCTCGGTTCCGATTACTGAAACCTGGACGCTTCCTTTGTGGCATACTCCGGCAGTGTTCTTGTTCGCCCTGGCCTGCTTCATCGCGGAGTGGGGGTTGCGCCGATGGAAAGGTCTGGCGTGATGTTGCACAAAGATTGTCCAGCCCTGGTGCGCACGGTGATGCTTTGCTTCACTCTCTTCACCGCAATTTCGAGAGCGGACTCTCCGCCACTCACAACCAACAGCTTGGTTACTGTCATCGTGGTCATCGGGGCTGCTGGCGAAGATGAATACGGTCAAAATTTTTCGAGATGGGCTCAACTTTGGGAAAAGGCTTGCCGCGAAGCAGGGGCTAAACAGATCACTATCGGATCCACCAATGAAAGCCAAGCGACCGATTACGACCTTCTAAAGCAGGCGCTAGCGAATGAGCAGAAGGAATCGGACAGTGAACTGTGGCTGGTGCTTCTTGGTCACGGAACCTTTGATGGCAAGGAGGCCAGATACAACCTTCGTGGGCCTGATCTGCCAGCCACCGATCTTGCGGCTTGGCTCGAGCCTTTCCGCCGACCCGTTGCCTTAATCAACTGCGCATCGTCAAGCGGAGCTTTTGTCAGTAAGCTGTCCGCGCCGGGTCGTGTTGTCATTACGGCCACGAAAAGCGGGTTTGAACAAAATTACGCGCGGATCGGCCAGTTTATTTCCGAGGCGATTGCCGATCCTGAAGCTGACTTGGATAAAGATGGGCAGACATCATTGCTAGAAGCTTTTCTCACTGCCGCCTATCGAGTCGCTGAATTCTACAAGACCGAGGGCCGGCTGGCCACGGAACATCCTCTGTTAGACGACAACGGCGACGGGCGAGGGACGCCGGCAGATTGGTTCAAAGGGATTCGCGCGGTCAAGAAAGCTGCGGAAGGCGCTACAGCAGACGGGCTCCGCGCTCATCAGTTTCATCTGGTCCGGAGCCGACAAGAGCGCGGACTTTCCCCTGCCCTTCGCAGCAAACGGGATCAATTGGAATTGGCGGTTGCCAAGCTTCGCGAGTCCAAAGGACAATTGTCCGAGGATGAATACTACAAGCGGCTAGAGCCGTTACTCATCGAGCTTGCTTCGTTATACCACCAAACTTCCGACAAGGGCCGCTAGTCGCGCTGTCACTGAGCAATCGATCCCTATTGCCAGGTGTGCTACTCTTATCGCTTGAGACCAAACCCAATCCCTGAAGCCCTAGAGAAAGGCCAAGTTTGGAGAACCAAAAACGCCGGCTATATCTCCATTGTTTTCGTGGGCAAAACCTTGATCCATTTCAGACACTGCTTGCGACCCACTCAGCGCGGAAGCCCCTTTCCGATAGGAGCG
>CAMAWP010000335.1 GCA_945861765.1 Akkermansia muciniphila
TTCTGGTTGGCCTCGTGCTTGAGCTCCAGCGCCACGATGGGCAGGCCATTCAGGTAAAAGACGAAATCGATCTCGTGGTTCACGTCGCCGAAGTAGAAGTGCGGGCGGAAGGTGATGCGGTTCTCGGCGTATTTGGCGGCGGCAGCGCTCGCGGCGGAGCGCGGCTTGGGATAGAACAGCCGGAACTCCAGCCCGCGCACTTTGAGTCCTTGCCGGAACAGCATCCACAGCGGCGTGTGCTCCAGCTCCTTGCGCAGCGCCTTGAAGACTTCCTCCCGCGCGTCCGTGCCGTAATCGTCCACCAGCTTTTTCAGCGTGTCGGCCTGACTGGCTTTGAGGAAGGCCCAGAGCTGGTCTTCGGCGATGAAATGCTCGGCGTCTGTGATGTCAGACTGCTCCAGCACGGGATACTTGTGCTCGCGGATCAGGTAATCCGCGATGTGCTGCTGAAAGGTCAGCTCGGGAGCTTTCTTCTTTTTAGCCATGTTGAACCCACTGTTCGAGTTGTTCGATCCATGCGCGGAAGTGCGGGCACTCCCGGCGGATGGTATTCAGTCCGATCCCCAGCGCGGCCAGCGGCCCCATGAACGGCTTGGCATATCCAGGCAGCAGCGATTCTATCCGCTTTGACGGGGCTGTCAGCGGGCTGTCGTTGATTTCCTCCGGGGTAGCAAAGGCATCCCGTATCCCCTGAAACGATCCGGCCAGTTCCGGCCGGCCGATGGCGTCCGCAAAGCGTCCGCAGTCACTGAACAGCAACCCCTCAAACTCATGCATGATGACGAAGGGCAGAAAGCGCCGCGCCTCATACGAGCCGCCGAGGACAGCCGCCACGGCAGCACCCAGCGCCTTTTGCACCGACGCGCCGCGTTCAGCCAGAGGCCGCTTGTCCGCGTCTATCCGGCCCGGCCACGCTTTGGGGCCGGTGGCGGGCAACCCGTAGTAATCCACCAGCGTGGTCACACAGCAGCCCGCATCCTCTTTGAGATGCTTCACAATGGACGGCAGCACCACATCCCAGCCCTTCACGCCATGCCGATGGCTGCGGGGAGCGGGCACGGCCCATCCGGATCGCGACCACGGCATGCCAGCCGCAGGCCAGCAGGTGTGGTGCGAGCAGCTCGTTGACGAACTCCTCCTCCGTCACTCCCTCTACCTGCACGATCAGGCGCGCCATGCTGCAGGCCTCCCGCCCAGATGATTCTTCTCCCACAGTTCTCCAAGGCTGTAGTCCTCCAGCCAGGTCTCAAGGCTGTCCGCATCCAGACGGCGGAAGGTGGTGGCATGGCCGTCCCGCTCCGCAACCAGCACGTTCTGCGGCGGGAACTCATCCAGCACCAGCGGGGACTGCGTGGCCAGGATCACCTGCATATCCACAGAAGCAGACTTTACCATGGCCCCGAGCAGCGTGATGGCGAACGGGTGCAGTCCCAGCTCCGGCTCATCCACCAGCACCAGCGGCGGCTTGAGAGCCGCGGGCTGCAGGAACAGCGTCGCCAGCGCGATGAATCGCAGCGTGCCGTCGGACAGCGTCCAGGCGTCGAAATACTGGTCCTGATCCCGATGCTGCCACTCCAGTTTGATTTTGTCCGGATGCAGCGCGGAGGGTGCCAGGACAAAGTCATCAAAAAACGGCGCCACCCGCTGCACCGTGCGGCGGATGAGGCTGTAGGCCGTGGGGTGCTTCTCCTTCAACAGATAGAGAAAAGCGGGCAGGTTGCTGCCATCCGCACGCAGCCGCCGGTTGTCATCCAGCGCACAGGGCAGCCGCATTTTGGAAAAGGCGCTGGTGTCGTGGAAATGACAGATCATCCATCCCTCCACTTGGCTGGAGATTCTTGAGGCACCGTCATCCCCACCCACCAAAGCTTGAAGCGACAGACCGGCTTCATCCCCGACCGGCGTCAGCTTCTGCACAGTCCCCCGGGCAAGATCCGTGACCGATTCCGCCACCGGCAGCAGTTGCGTTTGCATACCGGGTTCCAGGCGCAGGGCATAGGCCACCGGCGCATCCCCCCGGAAGTTGAGTTCCAAGGTCAGCGCCTCCGTCACCTTCGGTCCAAAGTGCAGCACATTCTGAAGCCCGCGCTTGCCCACATAAGCCTGAAGACCACCCGCTGCCAGAGCCTTCACAAAAGCAAACACCCCGATGAAATTGGATTTACCCGAGCCGTTCGGGCCGATGACCACGTTGATCGCCCCAAGCTTCAACTTCTCGATGGAAGCGATGCTCTTGAAGCCTTTGATGGTGATGGTGTCGAGTTCAGCCATGAGATGGTTTCGTGGTTGGGGTGACGGCTACTTTATCCAATCGCTCCTGAATGGCACGGACTTCCGCTTCCGTGATCCGCCGCTGGCCGGTGACGCATTCGTGAATCAGCGACTTGCGGTAGGCGGTGAGGGTGGCAATTTGGGGTTCGATGCCGGTGACAATGCGCTGCACCTCGGCGAGTTTCGTGTCCAGAAAATCTGCAATCGCCTCTTGCTCTTTGCGCGTGGGCGGCAACGCCAGAAGAACGGTGCCCAATTCCTCCGCGTTCAAATGCGGTTGCGCCGCACGGAGCGTCAGCAATAAAAGTTGGCCTTCAAGGACGTATCGGCTCAAGAGACAATACGCGACAAAGCGTGACGATGCGCGGGTCACGGTCACAACCATGTCATAGCCCGCGACTGTGCCCTCCAATTCTGGAGGAACGATGGCCGAATCTCCGGTGTATGCGCCGCTGCGAACAACGATGATTTCCCCAGCTTTCAAATATGGATTTCTGTCCGGCGGCAATTCCTCTGGGTCAACCCGCAGAAGTTTGTCGGTGCGGATTGTGCCGCCATCTACATCGGTCGCACGAATCATTGCCACGCCGGATTCTAATTCGGCGGGTGGCTGACCAAGACCATAGCGGATGCTGGCGACCGATTTCAGTCTGCCGAAACGCCAACCTAACGGGATTTGTGGCAACACAGTTGCGCCGGTGGATCGGGTTTCAACCTTCTTGTTGAGGCCGATTGTCAGCGCGTGGAGAAGGATTGAGCTACAAAGTGCATCGAGGGTTTCGAGTTGGCGACGTTTGGCGGCCACCGCCGCGTCAATCGCCGCGCAACTCGCATCCAGATACGCCGCGATGCGCTGTTGCTCCGGCAGCGGCGGGATCGGGATGTTGAACGACTGAAAGTCTTTGTCATCAACCGCTGGATATCCGACGCCTTTCGCTGTCGCCTCGAAATATTGCCGCGCCCCATCCGAGAGAAGTGCATAGTAAGCGAACTTCGGTGAGAGCTTGTGCGCAGCCGGTCGCACAACATTGAAGCCGGTAGAACATAACAAATCGTCCGGCGCATTTTCGATGAACGCTACCGCCTGCAAGTTCGGCCTCACGGATGAAATCGCCGTGCAATTCTGCGCTAACCGTCGCCGTGCTCGCGATGGCGCGTCCTCATAGCGCAGCCGCTCGATCGCGTTGGGATCAACGATCCCGTGGTTATTGACATTCGAGATTTCGAGGTAGTCGAACTCGTAATCCGCAGCCGTGTTGGCGGGAAGGGACAACGCGTTGATGGCCGACACATCTTTGAGTCGGTCGCACGTCCAATCTTTGGGGATGGGACTCACTTTCCCCCCTCCATTTCCACCCGCACAATATCCGCGAGCTGTTTCGCGGTTGGCAGTTTCCCTTTCAATTCCCCCGGCAGTTTCGACTGCAATTCATAGGCGGCGACGCCGATGGGATTGGCCTTGGAGCGCAGGGCGTATTCGACTTCCACGTCGTCCTTTTCCGCGCAGAGGATGATGCCGATGGAGGGCTGGTCGTCGGGGCCGCGCTCCTTGTCGTTGAGCAGGTTCAAATAGAAATCCATCTTGCCGGCGAACTCCGGCTCGAAGGGGCCGACCTTGAGATCGAAGGCGACGAGGGCCTTGAGGAAGCGATGATAGAAAAGGAGATCAATGAAATACTCCTTCTTCCCCAGCGCGAGGCGGTGCTGCCGCCCGACGAAGCAGAAGCCATAGCCAAGCTCCAGGAGGAAGGCTTGCAGCCGGGAGATGAGGCGGTCTTCGAGTTCGCGTTCCTTTACCGCACGGCGCAGGCCGAGGAAGTCCAGGCTGTAGGAACTCTTGAGCATTTCATCCGCCTGCTCCGCGAAGTGCTCCGGCAGGGCGAGGTCGAAGTTGTGCGTCTTCTTTTCCGTGACGGCGCGTTCGTAAGCGCCGGCCTTGATCTGATTGAGCAGGACATTGCGCGACCAGCCGAAACGGGCGGTGGCGCGGAGATACCAGAGGCGGGCGGCGGGAGCGGAGAGCTTCTCGATGATCATGATGTGCTGACCCCAGGGAATTTCTGCAACAAGCTGTTGCAGAAACTGGTTCAGAGCATCGCTGCCTTCCAATTTGGCTACAGGTTGCAGCCAAATTGCGGAGCTTTTTTGAGACCGTTTCAATTCTGCAACAGCCTGTTGCAGAAAGTCACCGGTCCCATAAACCTCGAAAAACCGCCTCATATACCACACATTGCGAGGCGAAAACCCTGTCATCTGCGGAAACGCCCGCCGCAAATCTGCGGCCACCATCTCCACGACGGAATCTCCCCAGCCGAGGGTTTTCTGCTTCTCCACGATCCCGCGTCCGATGTCCCAATAAAGCAGGATGGCATCGTGCATCACGGCCCGGGCGGCTGAAATGCGGGCACCGATGACGCGGGCCTTCAGTTCCTCAATGAACTGCCGGTAGTCGGCACTGATCGCCAGAGTGGTATCCGTGGTATTTTTCATCGGGCGAGTCCCTCCAGCATCTTCTCCGCTTCCTTCTCCAGCCGCCAAAACTCCGCCAGCAAGTCCTTCGCGGGCGTGGGCGGCTCGTAACGGTAGAAGTATTTGTTCGGCAGGATTTCGTAGCCGAGTTGCGGGCTGTCTGCCCAGCGGATGATGGGCTTGGCGATTTCCCGTTTCAGGAATGCCTCGATGTCCTCGCCGTGCGGGATGTATTCGTCGTCCTGCACGTAGTGCCGGTGCGTCCATTCGACCGAAACGATGGAGATGCCATCGAAATACGTCTGCCGGGCACGGCGGCGATCCGGGGTGTCACTGGCACTATCAAAAGCATCATTCAACTCTCCCTCGAATGCGCACTTGATGGATTCCTTAAACATTGTTGGGAATTGATCTCTTGGACGAAGCGTGAACTCGTCGGACCGATCGATGCCGTCACTCGATCGGTAGCGAATACGAAAGAGCAAATCGGACGCGTGGAACTCCTGTTCCTTCTTCACGTTCGCGGCGGTGAAGGCCTTCTCGTAAGGCTCGGTGATGGTCGCGGGCTTGTCGTGCTCGTCGGTCTGCCAGAAGACGACGCTGACCTTGTGATACGAGAAGTCTTCGCGCGGGAAGATTTTGACGTGGTCGTCGGCGTAGCCCTTGGCCCAGCCTTTCTCGTAGCGCGCCTCAATCCACTGGCGGTGAGCGTCCGTCATGCGGTTGCGTTTGTTGGCGAAGGCTTTTGGCTCTTTCTCGAACTGCTTCCGCGCATCAATGAGCATCACGCGCCCGCGATGGCTGGCGGGCTTGTCGTTTCGCAGCAGCCAGATGTAGGTGAAGATGCCGGTGTTGTAGAAGAGCTGGTCGGGCAGCATGACGATGGCGTCGAGCCAGTCGTTCTCCAGAATCCAGCGGCGGATTTCGCTTTCGCCGGAGCCGCAGTCGCCATTGGAGAGGGGCGAGCCATTGAAGAGGATGGCGATGCGGCTGCCGCCTTCCTCGGGCGGGGCCATCTTGGCGAGCATGGTTTGCAGGAAGAGCAGCGCGCCGTCATTCACGCGGGGCATCCCGGCACGGTAGCGGGTTTGCTCCAGCTTGCGGGCTTCCTTTTCGTAGCCGTCCTTGCCGCCCCAGGTGACGCCGAAGGGCGGATTGCTCAGCATCCGGTTGAAGCGCCATTTCGGCTCCGGCCACTGGTCGCCCGGCTCCTTGCTGTGCGGGTCGTGCGGGATGAGCGAGTTGCCGAGGGTCACCTTGGCCTGCTTGTCATTCTTGATGAGCAGGTCGGCCTGGCAGACGGCGTAGTTCGTCGGGGGAATCTCCTGGCCGTGGACGGTGAGGAACTTTTCCACCCGCTCTTTTTCCTCCGGTGTGGCGGCGCGGTCGAGCAGGTGTTCCTTGGCGACGGACAACATGCCGCCCGTGCCACCCGCCGGGTCATAGATGGAGAAATGCCGGTCCGGGATGGGAATGTCCAGCAACTCGACCATGAGACGGACGACTTCGCGCGGGGTGAAGTGATCCCCGGCCTCGTCGCCGCTTTGTTCCGAGAAGCGCCGGAGCAACTCCTCGTAGATGTAGCCCATCTCCAGCCCGGAGAGCTGATCGGGGCCGAGCGCGAGTTCCTTGTATTGGTTGAGGATCGGGGCCAGCCGGTTGTTCTTCACCATGAGGCCGATGGTGGCGCGGTAATTGAAGTGCTCGACGATGTCGTCAACATTCTTCGAGAAACCGTTGATGTAGGCGCGGAAGTTTTCCTCTAGCAATGCGTGGTCTTCCTCATAGACCGAGCGGAGCGTCCAGTCCGTAGTGTTGGAGAACGGGCACTGCTTGGGATTCAGCTCCAGTTCCTTGACCAGCTTGGCGAGTTCCTGCTCGGTGAGCTTGGGCCGGTTCTTCAGCACCTCGGCGGCCTTCTTCTCCCGCCAATCAATCAGCACGCATTCCAGGCGGCGGATGACGATGATGGGCAGGATGACGCTCTGGTATTCGTAGGACTTGAACTTGCCGCGCAGCCGCTCGGCGGATTTCCAGATGTCGGAGGCGAGGTTGTCGAGCTTGGGTTTATTGAGAGAGAGGGCCATGGGGATTGGGAATTAGTTGAGTGAGAAATGGAAAGTGTCGGCGTGCTCGGGGTCGAAGTCGGCCTTGATGCCGCGCACGGCGAGGTTCAAGACGGTGAGGCGGCGAGCCGGGAACTTCCAAAGCCGCCCGACCTTGTGCGCGGGCATACTCTTCCGGGGGACCCCTTTGGAGATCGTATCCGGATTAACCCCGAGATGCGCTGCGATCTCGTCCATAGATAACCAGCGTTCGCTCATCAATCTACCCGCGCGCCACACATTCCATTCGCTATGGAAATGGTTGTGGTCGTGAGTATTCGAGGTGGAATCGTATTCAACCTGTCCAATTATACCATCGAAAAGCAATGGCAACCCGGAGCGCGGAGCGCATTCCACCATCAGCATCTGGCAACGAGTCGAACATGGTGGTGTGGCGATCATGCGGTCGCGTTGAAGGTTTTCTCGAAATCCGCCGCTGCGGCCATCATCTGCTCGAAGGTCGGAGTCTCCCCGAAGAACATCGGGCCAAGCATATCGCGGTAGTCGGCGCGCCAGTTGGCGACATGGTCCGCTGGCGGGGAAAGCCGAAACGTCCCGGGCTTGTGGGTCGAGTAGTCCACCCAGGAATAGCGGAAGAAGATTTCCCGGTGCTCGGCAACCCGCCGGAAAAGAGTTTTGTTCGCGAGGGCCATGTCGCCCACGCCCGCTCGAAGCAGACACCAGAGGTCGTA
>CAMAWP010000336.1 GCA_945861765.1 Akkermansia muciniphila
TTCAATCGTCCCTTCGGGACTTGGGCACTCCATGCACATAGTCCCACCCTTGAAAGGGTGGGCTATTCTCATATCTCCCATCCGGGAGATGGCTGCCTACGCTTCGCCGAGGGAGATGGCGGTCCCCGTTTCCAGGAGGGAGACGACGGACTCCGCTTCGCTGAGGGAGATGACGAGCCGCGATTCCCGGAGGGAGATGGTGGCCTACGCTTCGCGGAGGGAGATGGAGGCAGCCGCCTCCGATTCGGAAGGTGGCGGTGCCCGTCTCCCGGAGGGAGAAACGATAATAGCCCAGCAGTTCACTGCTGGGTTGGGTGGATCGATTGCATACGTCCCGGAGGGACGGCTGAATGCCCGCCCAATCTCCCACGTCAGCTCGGATTCTCCCGCGCTACCACCGAGAACGTGTGAACCTTAGTCCGGCAATTGGATGGCCGAAAGAAACGAAGTTCTGAGGCAGTTGCCATTCACCCGGTGGGTGGTGGCCGCGTTTGCGTCAAGCCCTCGACTTCTTTCGCTTCTTTCGTTTCTTTCGGCTGAACTGCTGTTTTTAGGGTGTAATGCCGAGGCTAACTCGGAGGTGTTTTGCGATCGAGGCAGTCGCGCACCAGCTTTGCCAGAGCGGGCGTGCCGTAGGGTTTGGGAAGGAAGTTCACCCCTTCCTTGAAAAACCCACGCACCTCGATATCCACGCTGTAGCCGCTGGTGAAGAGTATCTTGAGCGCGGGTTTTTCGGAGCTAAGACGTTCCGCGAGTTCGCGTCCGCTGATCCCGCCAGGCATCACCAGATCGGTGAGCAATAGGTCGATCTCGGATTTGTGTTTTTCCCAGACCGGGATCGCATCGGGTCCCGATCCGGCGGTCAGCACGCGGTAACCCAAGTTCTTCAAGACCGCACTCACCAAAGCCCGGAGATCGCGCTCGTCTTCGACAAGGAGGATCGTCTCGGGGCCGCCGCGACGTTCTATCGCGGCCGGTTTTTCGGCGATCTCGGTGAGGTCCGATTCTGTTCCGGGAAGAAACAACGTAAATCGAGATCCGTGGTTCGGTTTGCTGGCGACTTCCACCCATCCTTGATGTTGCTTGAGGATCCCGTAAACCGACGCCAACCCCAACCCGGTGCCTTTGCCCACTTCTTTGGTTGTGAAGAATGGCTCGAACAGATGGCTCATCGTGGCTTCATCCATTCCCTGACCGATGTCTTCGACGGCTAAACTCACGAACTGTCCCTGTCTGGATTCGGGATTGCGCCGAACGTGGTCGGAATCGATATAGACTGACTCAGTGCGAATGGTCAGCCGCCCGCCTGAGGGCATTGCATCGCGAGCGTTGACCGAGAGATTGATCACCACTTGCTCGAGCATCACGGGGTCGGCGAGCACCTTGGGCAGGCCGGTGCCGTAGGCGCATTCGAGGTGGATCTGTTCGCCCAGCAGCCGCTGCAACATTTTCGCGAGCTGTGAAATAAGCTGATTCATATCGAGCTGTGCTGGTCGGAGTGGTTGCTTGCGGCTGAACATCAGCAGTTGCCGGGTCAGATTGGCAGCTCGTTCCGCGGCGGAAGTCATTTCATTTATCGACTCCATGTGCCGCGCCAGGTTTTTACGGTCGGCCTGAAGAAAGTCGCAGTGCCCCAGAATGATCGTGAGGATATTGTTAAAATCGTGAGCCACGCCGGCGGCGAGTCGTCCGATCGATTCCATCTTCTGGGACTGGCGCAGGTCATTTTCAAGTTCGCGCCTCTCAGTCAAATCACGCGCTGTGGCTTGGAAGCTGATCGGGCGACCGCCTCGTTGGATTGTTCGGAGGATCACCTCGAACAAGAACTCCGCGCCGTTGCTCCGGCTGGCTGTGATCTCGAAGCTAGCGACGCTTTCACCCTCGATCAGGCTCTTGGCGTTCTGCTCGATCAGCGCCCGGGAATCCGGGGCGACAAAATCCACAAGACACTTTTCCAACGCTTGTTCATGGCTGAGATCGAAGAACTGTTTGGCGGCCCGATTGAGCGAGGTGCATTTGCCATCCAGGTCGAACGTGAACAATAGGTCCTTCGCATTCTCGAACAATTCGTGAAACTGTAGCTTCAGGGATTCCTCGTTTTGCAATTCCTGTTGGATGATCGCGGTTTGGCGCTGAACCGTCCGCCGTAATGCATTGGCCCAAACCAAGGCCAGAACGATCAGCAGAACCAGGCCGCTGCCGAGGAACGTGGTGCGCCGAGGCGTCCACCAAGGCGGTGCGGTGAGAACCTTGATGTCCTCTGTTTGGCGGAGCAAAAGGCGAAACGCATTCGGTTCACGGTTTTCTCCGGCTTGAATGGCGCACACGCCCGTCAAGCGGAGGCGGCTTCCGGCGAGCAAGGCGGTCGGCTGTTTCCCACGAGCCGGGTTGCCCAGGCTGGCATTGAAGAAGACTGAGCCGTCTTGGAGAACAAGGTAAGGACTGGCTGCGCCTTGCACGCTTTGGAGCAACTGAGCTTCTATCTCCACGACCGCGGCGTCATTCGTCCCGTGAAGGAGGATTTGTTCGGCCGTGGATCGGATTGGCACTGGCAACACGCCAGTTCCCGTCTTGCGCACCACTGCGTCCTCGAGATGAGGGGAAAAGTTTCCGCTGACTGGAAAGCCGACGACGTCCACGCGGTCGCCCAGTGAAACTTCATTCGTGTGCTCTGCATGGACGCGAATGCCGCCCGAAGCGTCTTGAAGATAAAATCCTTGCCAGGGTATCACGAAGGTAACCACGCCTTCGACCTTGATCCGCCGCCCCGCGAGGCGCTCCGGTTGAAAAGTGCCGACGGATGCGATGGGAGATATTTTCTGCTCGAAAGGATCAGCCAGAGGAGCTTCGAGAACTCGCACGTGAGCCACAGTGGGAACATTGAGGACGACGCCCGCCAACTGGCCTTTGGAGTTCATTTCCGTCGTGCAAGCCCCTTGAACGCTGACCAACGCATCGATGAGATGAGAAGGGATGTCTTGATCTGAGAGCAATGGAATGACTGCTTTGAACCTCCCGAGCGGCGTTGTGATCACCAAATGCGCGTGCCCTGAATCGCCAATCACTCGACGAACCACGCCCTGCAGTTCCACCCATTGGGCATCCAGATGTCCCTTCGCCAGATCGTCGAGGTCAACTTTCACTGCGGCAGGCTGGTTCGTGGCTCCCAACTCTCGGAATGTTGGGTTGATGATCTGCGGCGCGTATCCGCCGGCATCCGTCTCGCCGGTGAGTTCGACCCTCTGTCCATGCGCTACTGATTGGTTGCCCAACCTCACATAGATCCCAGCACTCTCATCTTGGAAGAAGCAATTCCGCCAACTGGCGTCGGCAAAGGTAATCACTCCCCGCAGACGGACTGGAATGCGGAGGGCGGCGCGGTCGCGCGGCAGGTTCCGAACATCCTCCACGAGTGTCAGTGCGGCGGGTGTGTTGGTGGTTTTGAGTGTGGTTCCAGGCGGGTCGGACAAGGCTATTGGCTGGGAAACAGGACGCGCGATTTCAAAATAAGCGTCAGCAAGGTAGGCCTCGGTGGATGAGGCAGTGAGGAAGCCCCAGACATCTAAACGGGCGCCGGGCGAAATCGGACCGACCTGAATCACCTTGGATCGAATCGAGCCGGTGACATCACTGACAATGAGGTGTTCACCAGGGCGATAGGCTGACATCACCCCGTTGATGTGAACGCGGTTGTTCGTCCACGAGCCGAGTTCGCGACTCAGCAATTTGCCGATCGAGACCACTGGCGATATCAACGCTTTCGTGTCTGGTCGATCAATGATCGTGATGTCGTCGAAACTCGGCACGGCGAGCTGCGCTGATTGCAGTCGGCCGTTGATGATTTTGCTGCCGTTAATGCCGCGCAGGCGCACGTTGCAATCGAGCATCCATTTAAAATCGTTCGTCTTCAAATCTCCCATCACCGTAGCGAGAAACGGCTGACTCTGCTCCTGAAGGTAGAGAAGCAAGCGTCCCTGGCTGGTGTCCGCGACGCGAACTCGCCCGCTCGTCTCGATCCATTGGCCGTATTCGCTCGCGAGCTGAGGCGCGGTCAGCCGCTTTGCAGGCGGCTGAGGTCCGGGGCCAAGGATCGTGAGGTCGAGATTTGTGATTACCCGGCTGCCGCCCATCAGAGTCGCCCGTCCGGTGATCTCGACCCGTTGTCCGCGCTGAGGCTGAGTGCGGAAGAGCTTCGGATCGATGTAAGCGGTGAGATCGCCGTCATGGACGTACAATTGATTCCAGTCCGGATCGTAACAGAGCACGAAAGCTTTCAGTCGTAGGTTTTGCCCTGCGCTCAGTTCCGTATCCGAGAGGTTGTAGTACTTTTGGAAGGACGAAATCTCCGGTGTGGATTGAGATAGCGCTTCTGAGGCAGTGAGCACCCATAGGCTGATCAACAGCAAGACGCTCGAAAGCGTCGCGCGGAATCCCAGGGCATGCGTTAACCTGAATACGGTATGTAGTCCCGGCTTCAGCCGGTCCGACATCGTCTCGACCAGGATGCTGGAACTATTTCGAGATCGCTCCGTTGCGGGCGCGCCGCCGGCTGAAGCCGGGACTCCATGCGCTCCTGCGAGGCCAGGGACCATGTGAAGCGTCCAGGCTGAAAGCGCGCGAGGCATCTCAGTAGTTCGCAGAGTATCTAAACGTGAGAGCATCGCCATGGATTTTCACTGTTTGTCGGCGCTGGCATCGCTGTCCGCCGGGGTGAGCCGAAACCGAATCAGTTTCTGCCGAGCCGTCGGCCGAGAAACTCCGAGCCATTCGGAAACTTTCGACAAGTTACCCTGCGCCCGCTGGATCGCCAGGGCATAAAGCTCGCGTTCGACCGTCTCGATGAGTTCGTGGTAAACGTTCTGACAGTTCTCGAACTCAGCCTTGTTCAGCCACCGGCTGACGCACTCGCGAATTGTGGGCGATTCTGGCGAGTTGGAATTCTGCGCGCTGGAAAAAGCGGTGTAAATACTCTCGCGAGTGATGGTTGAACCGTTCGTCATCACGACCGCCCGGTGAACCAGATTCTCGAGCTCGCGAACGTTGCCAGGCCATCGATGTTCCTCCAACAACTGGAGCGCCTCGGTGGCAATGCGCATCTGGCGTTCGAGCGGGTCTTTGCGGGTTCGATCGAGAAAGACCTGGATCAATTCGGGGAGGTCTTCTTTTCGCTCGCGGAGAGGCGGGATGTTGATGGTGACACCATTGAGCCTATAAAAGAGATCTTCGCGAAAATACTTGGCCGCGATCGCTTCCTCGAGATTCCGGTTGGTGGCCGAAAGGACTCGAACGTTGACGTGGATGCCATCTTGTCCGCCGACCCGTTGGATGCTTCTTTCCTGGAGCACGCGCAACAGCTTGCCCTGAGTTTCAAGGCTGATGTCCCCAATTTCATCAAGGAACAAAGTCCCCATGTGCGCTTGCTCGAACTTGCCGGTGCGCCGGGATGTGGCTCCGGTGAACGCCCCGCGCTCGTGGCCGAAGAGTTCGCTTTCCAACAAAGTCTCCGGAATCGCAACACAGTTGATCGCTACGAAAGGGCCGTTTTTCCGGCCGCTATATTCGTGGAGGGCGCGAGCGACCAGTTCCTTTCCCACTCCGGTTTCACCGCGTATCAGAACCGTGATATCGTTGTCGGCTAATCGTCCGACTGTTTTGCAAACCTCCTGCATGGCGCGGCTGTTGCCGACGATTTGACAGGCTGTGTTCGCCCTCAGTAGAGGCAGCGCAGCGGAGGCTCCGCGCCGATTGCTCTTCAGAGCGAGATCCACGATGGGAAGCAAAGTTCTCATCTCAAAAGGCTTGCTCAAGTAGTCGAAGGCACCGCTCTTGGCTGCTCTGATCGTGATGTCGGCGGACCCATTCGCAGTCAGAAGAATGATCGGAACGTCTTTGTGCTTCGGACGGAGCTGTTGGATGAGATCTAGGCCGTCCATTCCAGCCATGATCAGATCGGTGAGGATCAAGTCGAAGTTTTCTTGCTCTGTTATTACCAACGCGTCCTCCGCGCTGCCGCAGATCCGGACCGTATATCCAGCGCCGGTTAAGGCGCGGCTTATCATCCCGGCGACGATAGCATCGTCCTCGACGATCAGTATTCGAGAGGTCTTTCCGCTGGTTTGCTCTGGCGTGGACATGGTCAGTTTTACAAGCTACAGATGCGTTATCTCCGAATCCCGGCGGGGGAGTCGTCGATGCGGAATGCAATGGTTCACCGACCGTGAGCCGCCATCTATTCCAATTGGCCCAACCCATCTGCGGACAACAAGAACTTCGATTGACTGAGCATTGGATACGCGAATCGTTGCCAGTTGCAAGTTCAGATTGCCTGCGGTGCTCGTTTTGGGATTCAGCCGTCCCTCCGGGACTTATGCAATCGCGAATCCAACCCAGCAGTGAACTGCTGGGCTATTATCGATTCTCCCTCCGGGAGACGGCGGCCGCAATCTCCCCTTCCGGGAGGCGTCCGCAACCATCTCGCTCCGAGACGCGTCCGCAATCTCCCACTCCGGGAGGCGTCCGTAACCATCTCCCTCCGGGAGACGGAGCCCGCCATCTCCCGGAGGGAGATTTGATAATAGCCCACCCTTTCAAGGGTGGGATTGTGTGTCGGAGATCCCGAGTCCCGAAGGGACGGCTGAATCACTCCCACAAATAGCGCTCCTCGTAATCGATGTTGTGTTTCTTTAGCAACGCGATGAACTCCTCCTGAAAGGTCACTTTGCGGTGATGCTCTTCTTGGTTTTCGATGTAATCAACGATTTTATCCAACTGGGAAACACTCACGCTGAAGGCACCATACTTAACTTGCCACGAAAACAGATGTTGGTCGGCAAACGTTTCATGCACCCATTTCGAGGAGCCGCCTTTGATGAGTTGCATGGCTTTGGCAATCGGAACGGTTGCAGGCAAAGAGAGCAACATGTGGACATGATCTGCGACGCCGCCAATGCTCAGGGCCCTCATTTTGTTTTCCCGGGCGATGCCACCCAGAAATGGCCAGAGCCGTTCCTGAAGATCAGTGGTAATGAATGGCCGTCGATCCTTTGTGCTGAACACGCAGTGAAAATACGAGGTGACGTAGGACATTGGGGGATTCAGCCGTCCCTCCGGGACGTATGCAATCGCGAATCCAACCCAGCAGTGAACTGCTGGGCTATTATCGATTCTCCCTCCGGGAGACGGAGGTTGTCAAAATGTGCAAACTCCATAGACATCTCCGCGCGATGCCCGCGCGCGCTCGATTGGAAAATTTGTTTCCAATTCTGGTTTTTTCTGGAAACCCCTTTGCCACCGCCGAGCTTTCAATCTCGGCTGCGTTGGTCTCACAGCGCGCCATGCACGATTTTTTCAACAGGCTTGTTTGTTGGGAATTCCTGGCCTTTTTGTCGGTTTTCGACCACGCCGAGCGACTTGCCCTTCGGTGGCAGGCGTGTCTGGCACCAAGCCTGCTAACTTGCGAAACAGCGGTGTGCGATGGCAGCGCAGCC
>CAMAWP010000337.1 GCA_945861765.1 Akkermansia muciniphila
TTCGGAAAATCCTTGGCCTTCACGCATGGGAAAATTGATTCCTTGGGTGTTCGTCCTGGCTGCTCTTGCAGGCGGGATTTATTGGGCGGGGCAGAAATATCCGGACAAGATCGCGTTCCGGAGATCCGGGTCGGCCACTATAGCCCGGAAGCCCGGCCCGCCCACCACGGCCATTGTGGCGACGCGGGACATCAACTTCGCCGTAACCGCCGCAGGTGACATCGGGCCGCTCGACGCCGTCTCCGTGGGGCCGGAAATCGGCGGGCTAATCTCCAAGCTCACGCTGGACATCGGCGACAAGGTCAAGAAGGGCGAACGTCCTGTTCGAGCTGGGCGACAAGGATCTCGAGAGCTTCAACCCTCACAGAGCAAGGAACGCAGCTCGCAACTCGCGCCCACAAACTCGCATCGACCTTTACCTGATGCTGAGCGATGATTTCACTGATGCGCCCCCTCCTCAAACAATTCTCCAGAATCAATGACTGAGCCTTCCGACAACAGCGAAGCGCGGCCAGCGACGTCTGGCACGCCGCAGCGCGGATTCTTGTCTTTGCTCGCGCGCGCTGCGTTGCCGATTGGGATTCTCGCCGGGGGTATCGCCGCCTACCTGATTCTCTCGGTGGAACCCGAGAAACCAAAGAGCCCGTCGGCCACGCCGCAGGCCATCCGGACTCGGGTGAAGGAATTGCAGGTGCAGGACTATCCCGTGGTGATCAAGACCCATGGCATCGTCCGATCGCATGACGAGGTTGTTCTCAGTGCGCAGGTTTCGGGGTTAATCACGCGCATCAGCCCCGCGTTTGAAGCGGGCTCGTATTTCAACGAAGGCGATGTCCTAATTGAACTTGATTCCAAGGACTACAAGATCGCCGTTGCCGTGGCGGAGGCGCGGCTGCTCAGCGCTCAATCAGCCCTGCATCTCGCCACTTTGAACCACGAACGAAACCTGAAGATCTTCAAGGAGAAGCTCATTCCGGAGGCGGAGGTGGACCACACATCGGCGATCCGTTCGCAGGCGGCGGCCGACGTGGACTCCGCCACGGCCCAGGTGGATCGCGGCAAACGGGACCTGGAGCGCACCAAGATCCGCGCGCCGTTCAATGGCCGCGTCCGGCACAAGGCGGTGGGTCTCGGGCAATCGGTGGGACCAGGCACGCCTCTTGGTGGTGCTTTCGCGGTCGATTTCGCGGAGGTCCGGCTGCCCATCGCGGGACGGGAACTGCAATTCCTCGCGCTGCCGGAGAAAATGGACGATCCGCCGCTCGACGTGGAATTGTGGGATGCCATCGGCGGCGCATCTGATGTGGTGTGGCAGGCGAAGATCGTCCGGACGGAGGGCATGCTCGATGACAATTCGCTCGAACTCTTTGCCATCGCCCGCGTGGACGATCCGTTCGGATTGCGGTCGGGCAAACCGCCGCTGCGAATCGGGCAGCCAGTGACAGCGTCCATCACCGGCAAAGTGCTCACAAACGTCGTGGCACTGCCGCGCATCGCGGTGCGTCAGCTCGACCAGATTGTGCTCATCAACAAAACCGAGATGACCCTGATGGCGAAGACCATCATTCCGCTCTGGTCCGACGAACAATTCATCATCGTGCGCGATCCGTTGATCCAAGGCGGAACGTTGCTTTCCACCACCCACCTCGTTTACGTGCCGAACGGGGCCAAAGTGGAGATCATGCCGGAAATTGACGCCCCGCCCGCCGCGGTCGCCGCTGGCAAGTCGAACGAGACGCCCACCAACAAACCGGCCGGTAAACTCGGCCGTGCCAACAAGAAGCCATGAACTGGATTGAAGCATGATCCGCTGGTTCGCCAATAACGGCATCGCCGCCAATTTCCTGATGATGGCCATCCTGGTGGCGGGCATCTACACGGCCATCTACCGAGTGCCGCTCGAGATCACTCCGGCGCTCAGTTGGAATACGGTGATGATCGAGATGCCGTATCGCGGCGGCACCGCGAAGGACGTCGAGCGGGCGGTTCTCATCCCGATCGAGGAGGCGCTCGAAGGGGTCAAGGGCATCAAGCAGTTGAACGCCGACGGCTCCCGGGGCATGGCGCGCTTTTACCTCAAAGCCGAGCCGGGCACTGATCTGCGCGAGATGATGGAGGATGTGAAGGCGCGGGTGGACACGATTACAACCTTCCCGAATGAAACCGAGCGGCCCCGAGTCTTCATTCCCGAATCCGGAAATTATTTTGCAGTCTTGAGCGTCGCTGTCACTGGAGACATGGGGGCGCACGACTTGCGCAAGGTTGCCCGCCGCGTGCAGGAAGATCTCCTGGAAATGCCCGGCATCAGCCGCGCCGGACTTGAAGGGGGCCGGCGCTACGAGATTTCCGTCGAAGCCAGAGCGGACAAGTTGCTCTCTTACAAGCTGAGCTTTCAGGACCTCGCGGATGCCATTCGGCGCTTCTCCATCGACCTTCCGGCCGGTGCGATCGACAGCGAGAGCGGCACCTTGATTGTCCGGACACGCGGCCAGGCCTATTCGGAGGCCGAGTTTGCAAAGATTCCCATCCGCGCTGCAAATGGCGCGGAAGTCTTGCTAGGCGACATCGCCGTGATTCGCGACGATTTCGAGGAAGGCGACAAGCGGGTGGAGTTCAACGGGGCCCGCGCCCTGTTTGTCCAGGTGATGCGGACCGGCAACGAGAGTGCCATCGAAATATCGAACAAGGTCCGCGAGTACGTGCGCATGGCCGGCACGCGTTTTCCCGATGGCATCAAGCTGTCTGTCTGGAACGACGAATCGTTGTCCATCCGCGCCCGCCTGAGCTCGCTGGCTTCGAACACATTTCAAGGCGGCCTGCTCGTGTTGATCCTGCTGGGGCTGACGCTGCGTCCCGTGCTCGCGTTCTGGATCGCCGTGGGCATCCCCGTCGCGCTTGCCGGCGGCCTGATGATGATGCCCTGGCTGGGCGTCACGGCCAACATGATGAGCCTGTTTGGCTTTTTCATCGTCATCGGCATCGTGGGCGACGACGCCATCGTCACGGGTGAAAACATCTACGATAAGTTGAAGACCGGCATGTCACCCCTCGAAGCCGTGGTCGTGGGCACCCAGGAAGTGTCCACCCCGGTGACGTACGGCGCACTGACAACCATTGTCGCGTTCATCCCAATGCTCTTCTTCGAGGGCACTTGGGGCGACTACGCAAAGGAGATTCCGCCCGTCGTTGCGTCCGTCCTCCTGTTCTCGCTGCTGGCGTGCAAACTTTTCCTGCCGACGCATCTCAAGCACATTCGCTTTACCGAAAAGACAAACGCCTTTGATCGCTTCCAGCAACGGATTACCAACGGCATCGAGAAGTTCGTCAACCGGGTTTACCGGCCCACGCTCAACTGGGCGATGCGCCATCGGGCGACCGTCCTGGCCAGTTTCGTCGCGCTGGGTCTGCTGATGGGCGGCTATTGCGTCGGCGGCCGCATGAAGTTTGTTTCGTTCCCCTCCGTGGACTCCCGGCGCATCACCGCGATCCTTCGCCTTCCGGATGACACGCCGCTGGAGACCACCGCTAAATACATGAACCGCATCTCGACCGCGCTTGAGCAGGCTAGAAAAGAGTTTGTCGATCCCAAGTCCGGCGAGTCCTACATTCGCAATGTGTCGAGGGTTGTCGGCGGCTACGAGCCGCGCAGCAGTTTTTCCAAATCCTCCGGTTCCGTCTCGCTCGAGATCATGGACCCCAGCGAACGCAGTGAACAAGGCCCGCGCAACAGCCAGATCGCCAACCGGTGGACGGAGCTCATCGGCCCGATCCCCGAGGCCCTGTTCTTCCGCGTCTTCGCCGAGCAGTCGTTCGAAGGCGGCCAGGAATACGCCGACGCGAATTTTCATCTGGAGTTGCGCGGTCCCTCCTCACCCAAGAAAGCGGAGATTGCGGAGCGCATGAAGTCGATGCTTGAAGGCTATGGGGGTATCCGCACCGCGTGGGCGCAGGTGAACTATGGCCAGGACGAACTGGAGTTTTCCCTGAAGCCACGGGCGGTCGAACTCGGCCTCAACCAATACCTCCTTGCCCAGCAGATTCGCCAGGCATTCTACGGCGAAGAAGCGCAACGGGTGCAGCGCGGCATCGACGATATCCGCGTCATGGTGCGGCTGCCCAAGGCCGACCGCGAGACGCTGCACACGCTCGACCAGATGAAGATCCGCACGCCGCGCGGCGCCGAAGTGCCACTGGCAATCGTCGCCGAGGTCAAGTTCACCAAGGCGCCGTCGTTCGTGGAACGAAACGACTCCGCCGAAGTGATTCGCATCGGCGCGCAGCCCATCGACGACACCATCAATGTCATCGGCATGGCCCGTGAACTCGAACCGAAGCTCACTCAGATGTGCCTCGAAGGCGAGGGCATCTCCTTTCAATTCAAGGGCTACGTGGCGGAAGCCGAGGAATCGAAGCGGCGGACGATCCTCGGAACCGTTGCCTTGTTGATCGCCATCTATGCGCTGCTGGCCATTCCGCTGAAATCGCTCACGCAACCGATCTTCGTCATGCTGATCATCCCGCTGGGGGCCATCGGTGCCCTGCTTGGCCACATGGTCATGGGCATGACGCCGTCATTCCTCTCCATCTTCGGCATGCTGGCGCTGGCTGGCATTTCAGTGAACAACTCGCTGGTGATGGTGGATTACGTCAACCAACGCCGCGCCGAGGGCATCACCCTGCTCCAAGCCGCCATGGAAGCCGGCGCCCGGCGCTTCCAACCCATTGTCCTCACCTCCGTGACGACTTTCGTTGGTCTCGCGCCCATGATCTTCGACCGGTCGCTGGAAGCTCAATTCCTCATTCCCATGGCCGTGTCGATGGGCTTCGGGATTCTCTTCACCACGGTCATCACGCTCTATCTTGTTCCCTGCACACTGATCTTCGCCGACGATGTCGGTCGGCATTGGGCTGGATTCCGGCAGTGGTACTTTCGACCCTTTCTGGCCTCATCAACTGCGACAACTACCCGGCCGGATGCCAAAGCTTCGTAGCCAGATATTCGTCGAGAGCGTGGTCATCGCCGTCATCGGTGGCGTGGCCGGCCTGCTCGCTTCGCAGGGTTTGGTGAAGCTCCTGACCCTGGTCTCGCCCGCCGACTACACGCCCGTCATCACGGTGGACGCCATGCTGCTGGCCTTCGGCTTCAGCGTCGTCGTTGGTGTGCTTGCTGGAATCTTTCCGGGACTCAAGGCGGCCTGGCTGCACCCGATTCAGGCGCTGCGGTATGAGTGAGCATCTGCCGATTCATGACTGTTCCATGAAGATTACCAGGGACGTGCGGAGATAAGCGGCGGAGCAAGGCATCGCCGAGGAAGAGTTTTGGAAAACGGTCTGAAAAACTCCCGCGAGTCTGCGAAGACGGGAAACAAGAATTGCGCCGACCTGCCCGCTGGATAAACTTCAACCCGTGAAAGCAACCACGCCTGAACCCTTGACGCGCCAAGGCAAATCCGTCTCCGTCGTCATGTGGAGTCGGGCATCGCTGAGGAGGAAGCTTTGAAAAACAGCTTGGAAGGAAAGTCGAAGGTTTACGCGAAGGTTAAGCTCCGTGCTTGGAGACACGATGCGAAATGAGCGAATCTGCCCCCGCGCAAAACAAGAAACAGGAGCTAGCAGACCTGAAGGGAAAGGTTTTTCGCGAGATTCTGCCGACGTTTCGCGCGTCTGCTTCGCCTAGAATCCCCGACGGCGAGGTTCAGGCTGCCGTGGAACTGCTTTTTCAATTGCTGGCGCATCGTCTCGGAGATGAGGAATTGGATGCGGTTGGCGAACAGATTGTCGTGGGTCTGCGTCGGTGGTTCGATGACGCTGAATTCGTGAAACTGGCAGACCGCTACGAACCGTTCTGCAAGTTTGTCCTTCGAGTCATTGACTCATCCAGAGTCGCGCAACTTCAAGCAGAAGCAGGCAATCGTTTGTCAGCGGCCAAAGTTCTCAAGGCTCTTGGCTTGGTGAGCAACAAAGCGTTGAGTGTTTTTGAATCCTGCGCTTGGGAACAGTTTCCTCCTACGGGCGTAGCAGGTCAGCCGGATTTCCTGGAGCACGTTGCACGAACCTACGTATTCCGAAACGTGGACGACCACCAGACCCGTGTTCTGAACCAACGACAAAAGGCGGAGATTGCCGAGAGCGTTTGTGTGTTCCTTGTTTGGTGTGTCATCCGATTTAGCCGCGAGGTTGGTTGCGCGCTCACGACCGCCAGATTCGCTGACTATCTGGGGAGTGTTCGTAATCGCTACGCGGACATTGGAACTCGATTCGTCGAACTGACGACCGAGGCACGATCATCCGAAGAATACCGGTTTCTTGACCCGCTTGCGCCTTCGCCGGAAGCAACTTCGTCCAACGAGCAAACCGACGCGTCGAAGCTGGCAGATGTCAATCGGGTCACAGTCATTGAAGCAGAACCGGGTGCAGGCAAGACAACCACACTTCAGTTTCTCGCGTCGCAGCAGGCTAGCGGCTTGCTTGACGGCAAGCTACGCTTCCACCAAGTCCCGGGTTACGTCGAACTGAAACTGCTATCGTATCGCGGGCAGGCAATTGAAGCCGCTGTTGAACAATCGTTAAAACCCACCAGCGGGGAAGCCAGACCGATTCCGTGGGACTCGCTGCTCTTGCTGGTGGACGGGGTGAACGAAGTTGCGACGCAGCATCAAACGAACTTCAATGTCGAGATTCGGGATTTGCTCTCGCGGTTCACGAAATTGCGGGTTGTCTTGGCGGGTCGGCCCAATTCATTCCGAGGCGAGTTTGAAGCCCGCATCGTCGTCCTGCAACGGCTCTCCGATGAACAGCTCTCCGATTTATTTCGACGCGCTCTTGGTGATGCGGGCAAGGCGGCAGAGTTACTCGCTGCTGTTCGACACAGTTCTTTTCTCTCGTCTTGGGCGCGGACGCCCCTCCACGCAGCGATGGTCGTCGGTCTCGCCAAGCAAGGAGGAATAGAC
The DNA here is from genome assembly GCA_945861765.1 of Akkermansia muciniphila. GTDB lineage: Bacteria > Verrucomicrobiota > Verrucomicrobiia > Limisphaerales > SIBE01 > SIBE01. Next base: position 6,951 of record CAMAWP010000337.1, read on the forward strand.
GCGCTTACTGACCATTCGACGACAGTGAGGCGCTTCGTTCGCGGCTTCCTAAACCGTGAGGTTATCCAAACTCCCGGCCAGACGCTGTTGCTGACCAAGGAACGTCTATTGGCGAAGCTAGCGTTTAGGACAAGGGAGTCCGGCCAACTCGCCTTCCCAAAGCCTACCGCCCGTTCGGCGTTGGAGACCGATAGACTGCTGCAAGAGGTTTTGGACAATCATCTCCTGCAACTTGCCGATTCTGAGGCGATGGAGTTCGCCCATGAGCTTTACCACGACTATTTCGCCGCGACCGAGTTGGAAACACGGGAGCAGATGCAAGCTGGGTTGGGTGCCGAGTTTGCCTTGTCTCACTTCAGTAGAGCCCACTGGAGTGAATGCGTTCGGCTGTTTGCTGGCTTCTCGAACTCCAGCCGAATACTAATCCAGCGCGGCGCAGTGAAAAATCCCTTCCTGGCATGGCAATTACTCCGGGACGCAAGTGATGAGACGCCTGAATTGGTGGAACGAGTGTCCGACGAAGCCTATTGCGCCTT
>CAMAWP010000338.1 GCA_945861765.1 Akkermansia muciniphila
CGATCGCCGTACGAAGCCAAACCGCCGCACTTCCCGGCCAAAGCCAAACGCGTCATCCACATTTTTGCCGCCGGCGGTGTGAGCCATGTGGATACGTTTGATTACAAGCCTGACTTAGAAAAACATCACGGCCAGGCGCTCAAAGGGAAGGGCAAGTACGATCCATTCTTCGGGCAGCCCGGAAATTTGATGAGGAGTCCCTGGCGATTTCAGCGTCGCGGTCGAAGTGGTTTGTGGGTCAGCGACCTCCTGCCGCATCTGGCCGCTTGTGCTGATGACATCACGTTCATTCACTCGATGGTGGGCAGGAGTAACAATCATACGCCAGCGACATTCCTGGCCAACAGCGGCTTCACGATGAATGGCTATCCCAGCCTCGGAGCGTGGTTGTCGTACGGTTTGGGTTCGATGAATGAAGATTTGCCAGCGTTCGTTGTATTGCCTGATTCGCGAGGTTTGCCCGCGGGCGGCGCGATCAATTGGTCGGCCGGGTTTCTGCCCGCGACACACCAAGGGACAGCCTTCCGCACCACGTCGAAAGAACCGGTCGTGGACTTGAACACGCCCTCCGACGTCAACCCCGCGGCACGGCGAGCGAGCTTAAGCTTGCTGGCGAAGATGAACCAGGAATTTGCCGAAGCCAATCCGGGCGAAAGCGGGCTGACGGCTCGGCTACGTTCCTACGAACTGGCCGCCAGGATGCAAGTGAGCGTGCCGGAAGTGATCAATTTCGATAACGAGAGCGAGGCTGTTAAGAAACTCTACGGTCTCGATTCGGAAGCCACGGCCGGCTTCGGTCGCAATTGCTTGCTCGCCCGACGCTTGCTGGAGCGTGGTGTGCGATTCGTCCAGCTCTTCAACGGGGGTGCATTTGGTTCTCCGCGCATTAATTGGGACGCGCACGAAGACGTGATGGAGAACCACACAAAACAAGCCGCGGTGATGGATCAACCGATCGCGGGCTTGCTCAAAGACCTGAAGGCGCGCGGCATGTTGGACGACACACTCGTCGTTTGGTCCACTGAATTCGGCCGCACACCAGTAACCCAAGGGATCAAAGGCAAAGGCCGCGACCATCATCAGCTTGCTTTTACTTGCTGGCTTGCCGGGGCTGGATTGAAACCTGGACTCAGTTACGGCTCCTCAGATGAGATCGGGTTTGATGTGGGAGAGAATCCGGTGACGACTTACGATTTTCACGCCACAATTTTGCACTTGCTCGGCCTCGATCACACCAAGCTGACGTTCTATCATAACGGGGTTCAACGGCGGTTGACTGACGTTCATGGGCAGATCATCAACGAGATTCTAACCTGAATGAACCAGAGGCTGATTGGCAAAGTTAATGGGCTCTTGGCAGGGGTTAACGTCCGAAAGACTCGACTCGAATCATCCTCGTCTTCAAAAATGCCAGATCAAAAGGCTTGCGGCCGAGACGTTCCTTCCTCTTAACTCTGGACGATCAATTTGAATCTTGTGGACACCGTAAGCTCCAATGAACTCACACCCATTTCGGAACATGCTTGAGCGAAGCCTTTCATTCTTTGGCAGATCACTTAGGTCATCCGCCAGCCTCGCGACTCTCCTGGCCTTCAACGCGGGCTCGGGTGCGATAGCGGTGGCTGCCGAAACCAAAGAGCCATCCGCGCTCTTGGTTGGCCCGGTCGCCTCACCGATCAGCGGCGTGGATATCGGCGAGTTGCTCCTCGCCGAGTTGAGCTGCATCGCTTGCCATCAAGCGGACGCGGCTGTCAAAGCTCGTTTGTCTTCCAGGCAATCGCCCACCTTAGGCGACAATGGTTTTGGAATCACGCCGCAATACTTGCGCGCCTTCTTGCTCGATCCGCAGCGGGAAAAGCCGGGCACGACGATGCCCAATTTGCTTCATGGACTCGATGCCTCTCAAAAGGCTGAAACTGTCGAAGCTCTGGTTCATTTTCTCGGTTCGCTCACTCCGATGTCACCCACGGCCCCAGTGGGTGCCGATCAATTCAAGATTCAGCAGGGCCGACTGCTCTACCACCAGGTCGGCTGCGTCGCTTGCCATGCTCCTCAAGAACCGGCCGAGGCTCTGCGACCAAAGTCCGCCGCCGCGACGGAGGATCCCCCCGTCAAAACCAGCCTCTCGGATCTGAACAATCTGAAAATTAACTCTGTGCCTCTCGGCAATCTCGCGAAGAAAAGCACGGTCGAGCAGTTGGCCAAGTTCCTCATGGACCCGTTGAACGCGCGACCTTCGGGCCGGATGCCTTCGTCGGATTTGAACGAGGGAGAGGCTACTGCGATTGCGATGTATCTGTTGCGCGATCAGGTCAGCCCGGCGAACGTCGCGAGTCGTCCGCAGCGCATTCGCGGTGTCAGTTACCAGTATTTTCAAGGGCGATTCGACGACACTCCAAACTTCGACACTCTAAAGGCCAACGCGTCCGGTTTTACCGACCGCTTCACGCTTACGGCCCGCAAGCGGAATAGCAATTTTGGTTTTCGTTTCACGGGATTTATCGACGTTCCAAAGTCTGGCACCTACACCTTTTTCACCGAATCTGATGATGGATCACGACTTTCCATCGGCGACAAGGTCGTCGTGCAAAACGATGGAACTCACGGGATGCAGGAACGCTCGGGGACGATCGAGCTCATGGGAGGAGAGCATCCGATCATGGTCACCTATTTCAACGGTGGCGGCGGCGGCGAACTTAAGGTTTCGTATCAAGGGCCGGGCCTTTCCAAGCAAGAGATTCCTGCTTCGGTTCTTTCTCATGTGGGGCAGCCGATGATTCCGCTCGATGATGAAAAGTTGGTGGTTAATGCGGAAAAGACCAAGCGCGGCCAAGACCTTTTCGGTTCGCTCGGTTGTGCTGCCTGCCACCAAATTCAAAGCGGAGCCATGGCTTCCACGTTGAAATCAAAACCGTTGGCCAATCTCAGACCCGAGAATCCCGAAGGTTGCCTGGGCGACAACTCGAAAGCAGGAGTGCCACAATTTGCTCTCAGCGCTCTCCAACGCGTCTTGCTCCGAAAAACGCTGACCCGGCAGGACACGCTAGCTCAGCCGCTCAGTGCCAAAGAGGAGATTATGCGGACCCTTGCAGCTCTCAACTGTTTCGCCTGCCACTCACGCGATGGGTCAGGGGGGGCGGACTCGATTCGCTCGGAATACTTCACTATCGCCGGGGGAGGGGATCTCGGTGATGAAGGACGGATCCCGCCGCATTTGACAAAAGTTGGCGACAAGCTTCGCACGGACTGGCTGCGCGAGGTGCTGCTCAATAAAGGAAAGGTGCGTCCTTACATGGCCACTCGGATGCCACAGTTTGGCAAAGCCAATGTCGAGCATCTGGTTTCAGCATTCGAAAAAGCCGACAGCTCCGGTAAGCGGCAAGCGTCCTCCGAGGATTCGGCGAGAGATGCCAAGCTCGGTCGAAAGCTCGTCGGTCGTGACGGACTGACTTGCATCTCATGCCACACCTTCGGCAAGTATATGTCTCTCGGTATTCCCGCGATGGACATGACGCAGATGGCGAAGCGACTCACGAAAGACTGGTTCCATCGTTACTTGCTCGATCCTGCGTCGCTTCGACCGGGCACGCGCATGCCCACGTTCTGGCCGGAAGGGAAGGCTGTGAATAGGGAAATTCTGGACGGCGATACCGACCACCAAATCAACGCGATTTGGGCTTACCTTTCAAAAGGCTCGGAAGCGGATGTTCCGGTCGGATTGATCCAGGCGAAAATGGAATTGGGCGCGGACAAGGAAGCGATCATTTATCGCAATTTCATCGAGGGCGCTGGTTCTCGCGCGATCGGAGTGGCTTATCCCGAAAAAGCGAATCTCGCCTTCGATGCCAATAATTTATCGATCGCTCTGATTTGGCAGGGAGCCTTCATCGATGCCTCGCGCCACCGCAAGGACCGTGGAGTCGGCTTCGAACCGCCTTTGGGTGATCACGTGACCAAGCTGCCTCCGAGCGCGCCGTTCGCCACTTTGCCCGATGCGAGCAGCGCATGGCCGACCATCGCCGGTAAAAAGGCTGGCTACCAGATGGGAGGATATCGTTTGGATGACAAGCGTCGTCCGGCCTTCCTGTATTCTTTTGGTGATATTGAAGTCGAGGATTATCCGGTCGCGCGAATGGGCGAGCTTGACGCTGAGTTGGTCCGAACCTTGACCCTGAGATCGGAGCGGCCGGCGGAGAAGCTTTGGTTTCGCGCGGCGGTCGGTTCGAAGATCGAAGCCAAGAACGACGGATACCTCGTGGATGGAAAGATGACATTGAGGTTTACGTTCACGGGCGGAAAGCCCGTCATTCGACAGAGCAATGGGCGAGCGGAGCTATTGGTTCCGGTCGAATTTAGCGGGAAAGCCGCGAAGATTGTGGAGACGATTATTTGGTGATTCAACATGAGACCGCGTCTGGATAGCAAACAAGAACCGACCAAAAGAATGAACTCAATGACACGAACCCTGGCGGCTTTGAGCCTCGCAACGCTCCTGCTGCCCGAAGGGCTTTACGGGGCCGACACAGCCTCGGCGGAAAGCCGCTACTACGAAATTGTGACGGTGCCGATCCCGGCCGGTATTGTTCTTGAGGCCGGCGCGCTGCAAGTCATGCCAAATGGCCGGCTCGCGGTCTCGACGCGCATCGGCGACATCTACATGATCGATGGCGCGTTTGAGAATCCGCCCACCCACGCGAAGTTTCACCCATTTGCCAGCGGCTTGCACGAGGTGCTTGGCCTGGCGCTGCGCGATGGTTGGCTTTATGCCACGCAACGGGGCGAAGTAACGCGCATGAAAGACTTGAACGGCGATGGACGCGCTGACGTCTTTGAAACTGTCAGCGACGACTGGGGAATCACAGGCGATTATCATGAGTATGCGTTTGGTTCCAAGTTTGACAAAGACGGGAATGTTTGGGTGACGCTGACATTGACGGGCTCCTTCACGAGCGAAACAGAATTTCGCGGCTGGTGCCTGCGCATTACGCCGGACGGCAAGGCGATCCCCACCTGCAGCGGCCTGCGCTCTCCAGGTGGTATTGGGACGAACAGCGTGGGCGACGTGTTTTTCTCCGAGAACCAAGGTCCTTGGAATGGCGCTTGTGCCTTGAAACATCTGAAGCCTGGCGCTTTTGTCGGCAACCCCTCTGGAAATGCCTGGTACAAACTCACCGACGCGTTGGGTAAACGTCCTCAAGATCCGCAGAGTGGCAGCCGCATGCACATCGAAGCGAAGAAAATTCCAGAGCTTCTCCCTCCAGCCATTCTTTTCCCGTATCCAAAGATGGGCCAATCCACGAGCGGCATGGCTTCCGACTCGACTCACGGGAAATTTGGTCCGTTCCAAGACCAACTGTTTGTCGGCGACCAGACGCATAGCACCGTGATGCGCGTTTATCTGGAAAAAGTAAACGGTCGCTACCAAGGAGCGTGCTTTCCGTTCCGCTCAGGTTTTGCTTCGGGAAACCTGGCGCTGGAATTCGCGCCGGACGCATCGCTGGTTGTCTATGGGACCGACCGTGGATGGGGTGCGCGAGGTGGAAAACCATTTGCGCTTCAACGATTGGTGTGGACCGGTCAGACGCCGTTTGAAATCCACGAAATGCGGGCGAAGTCAGACGGGTTTGAGCTGACCTTCACACAACCGGTCGATCCGGTTGCCGCCGCAGCAACGGCCTCCTACAGCCTTGAAACTTACACCTATATTTACCAGAGCAGTTATGGGAGCCCTGAGGTGGATAAGACCACGCCAACGATTAAGAGCATTGTCGTCGCGAAGGATGGACGAAGCGCTCGGCTTCTCGTGGATGGTCTGCAAGAGGGGCACGTTCACGAACTTCATTTGCCCGGTGTGCGATCCGCAAAAGGAGACCCATTGCTCCATCCCGCGGCTTACTACACGATGAATTATATTCCGGCGGAATAAAACTCAACGAGCGCGGCGATCGTCGGCAGGGCTTGGGTTTTCCTGCAACATGCCGTGTCGAGAATTGTTCGTCGTGGCTTGGCAGGTTCAACTCGCCCTGAGAGCCTGTTTGGAAATCCAATTCATTCATGGCAGCCGAGGTAACGAGGCTCAAGTTTCTTGAACCTCTCGCGCCCTTCCATCAGATCAGAGCCTCGTTACCTCGGCTGCTACGATTTTTAAAACAGGCTCTGAGAACCGTCCCTCAGTAATTCTGCTCGAGCCAATCATCGACGGTCATCCGCCTGGTCCTTCGCCAGCGCCGCGCTATGGAACTGAACCTTCCGCACTGCCTCGATGATCTGATCCATGTCTCGGCGCTCGGCCAGAAGGAGGTTCTGAGGCATCCCGACGGTCGTCGCACAAACCTGCCGGTTGCCTTTGAGTTCGTGGAGGCTCTCGCGATACGACTTGAGACGCTCGGTGCCGAAGAGGCGCTTGAAGCCGCGGGAAGCGATTGCTTCGTCAAGCAGGCCATCGAAATATTGCTCGTGGTAACCGCCGCTGGATGGAATGCCTTCGGCGCTGAGGGCTCGGATGAATTTGTCGCGCGTGAGCCCGTTGAAATGCTGCGCGTCGTAGCGGAATGGATAGAGATGCCAGACCGCCCGACTGTTCTCCGGCAAACGCGCCGGCTGGATACCCGAAATCTCTTTTAGGTGTGTGGTGAGGTAGTCGGCGTTCTCGCGGCGGCGCGCCGTTTCCTGCACCAACTTCTCGAACTGTTGCATGAGTATGACGGCCTGGAATTGTTGCATCCGGTAATTGCTGCCGCGTGTAAAAAACTGCTTCGCGCCTTTGAAACTCCCGGTGGCGCGTCCAACATTGTGAAAGGCGTGGCATCGGTCCAGGAGTTCATCGCTGTTGCCAGTGATCGCGCCGCCTTCGCCTGAGGGAATATGCTTGGAGTTCTGGAAGCTGAAACAGGCCAGATCGCCGAGCGTGCCGCACTTGCGGCCTTTGTATTCCGCCAGCCAGGCTTGGCAGGCGTCCTCGATCACCGGGAGCTTGTGCCTATGGGCGATAGCGTTGATCGGGTCCATGTCGCATGGCATGCCGTAAATATGCACCGGCAAAATGGCGCGAGTCCGGTCAGTGATCCTGCTCTCGATGGAAGCCGGATCCATCGTGAGCGTGGCCGGGTCAGTGTCGGCAAACACAGGAAGGGCCTTGTTGATCAGGATCGCGTTATAGGTGGCGATGAACGTGTACGGGGAGACAATCACTTCGTCGCCCGCGTCCACGTCCATGACGTGCAAGCTCACAAGCAGGGCGGTCGTGCCGCTCGAGGTGGCCAGGCAGCGTTTGGAGTCGATTAGTTTTGCGTAGGCGGTCTCAAACTCCGCCACGTGCCCGCCGTCCCCGCGATACCACTTGCCGCTGCGCAACACCTTGACGATCGCGGGCTCCCAGGATTCCTTCCACGTCGGCCAATTGGACCAGCCTTCCTGACGCACGGGCGCGCCTCCCAGCAGGGCTGGCTTTGCGGTCTCCGCGGCAAATGTCATGGGTGCCCG
>CAMAWP010000339.1 GCA_945861765.1 Akkermansia muciniphila
GCACATGGACCGGGATGCCTTCGCGCCGCCCTTCATCCCAAAGCGCCAAGACCGTGTTCGACGTGCCAAAGTCGATGCCTAAACGTCCAGCCATAATTTCTGCGCCGGATAGTAGGAGTGGTTCGCGGCTGGGGCAATCAACAACTCAAAACCTCACTCCAACTCCACGGGCACGGACATTCGTAGATGACGCAGCAGTCCGATCCCTTTCAAGTCGCTCCGGCTCGCCACTCAATTCAACGCTTGCTCCCACAGTTCAGCACGCAGTCGATCCGGCGTTTTTTTTGAGAGCCTTAGATTGGCGGGTTTGCGTTGAGCCAGATGAGTCAGATGCGCTTTGACACTCCATAAGAGTATCCTATGCTGTCGGCATTCGAATTGCTGACACTTACACTTCGCACTTATGAAGTTTCTTAGAGAAATAATTATCGCCGTGCTCGTCCTCCAACTGAGCTTGGCCCCGTTGGTCGCCCAGCCGATCATTACTCAACAGAACCCATTCCAATCACCCGCAGGCACTGGGATTGCGAATTTGAGAATCGTCCAGCAAAGCGCGGATGGCACTGAGGTGGTTCTCGCGATGGACTATACCTACGACGGTTTCAGTGGCCAGAACGCGCTCATTCTGCCGATCATCGAAAAGAAGGATCAAAAAGGAATCGCGGCTTGGTTCGGAGCCGACCCCGTTACCGTCGGAATGGGAAAAGGTCTCATCTCGCTCAAAGTGAAGTATTTCAACGATGAACCTGGCGTCCCACCACAATTAACCTCCGATCGTCTGCGGATCTTGGTCTTGAATCGAGCCGGCACCGCCATCATCAGCAGCATTCCCTTTCTGAAAACAATCAAATGGGGCAACCCGAGCATGAAACCGGCACTGATCGCGGTCACTCCAACTCTCGCTGTGCCTGAGAATCCCGCAACACGAGAGATCGCTCGGCAGAAGGCGGAAGCTGAAATGAAAGCCCGCGCGGAAGCCCAATTAAAAGCAGAAGCTGAAGTCAAAGCTCGTCGCGCTGCTGAAGAAAAAGCGAAAGCCGATGCCGCCGCTCGTGAAGCCGCGGGCCTGCAAGCGCAGGCCGAAGCTAAGCGACTCGCCGAGGAAAAGAAGATAGCCGAGGAAAAAGCCCAATCTGAAGCCCGAGCGCGGGAGGCTGCCCGCTTGAAGGCCGAAGCAGCGACGCAACGACTCCAGGAAGATAAGGCGCGGCAGGAAGCCGATCTCAAGGCACGGGAGCAAGCCCGGTTAAGCGCTGAAGCGGAAGCGCAGCGATTAGCGGAAGAAAAGCGGCTGGCTGAAGAAAAAGCAGCAACTGAAGCCAAGGGGCGCGAACTTGCCCGGTTAAAAGCAGAAGCAGAGGCAAAGGGACGCCGTGAAGCTGAGGAGAAAGCCAAGGCAGACGCCGCCGCTCGTGAAAAGGCTCGTCTCAAAGCCGAGGCAGAAACAAAGCGGCTCGCGGAGACAAAGCGTATCGCGGACGAAAAAGCCAAAGCCGAAACGGAGGCGAAGGAGAAAGCTCGGCTTGCCGTGGAAGCCAAGGCACGTGGAGAGGCTCAATTGAAAGCCGAAGCCGAAGCCAAGCAACTCGCTCAAGAAAGGCGCATCGCTGAAGCCAAGGCTCAAGCTGAGGCCGTTCTGCGCGAATCCGCCCGGCTCAAGGCTGAAGTTGAAGAGCGCGCGCGCCAGGAATCAGAAGCGCAAGCCAAAGTCGAGGCGAGGCTGCGAGAGGCGGCGCGCGTCAAAGCCGAGGCGGAAGGCAAACGGTTAGCGGAAGAAAACCGCCTGGCGCAGGAAAAGGCCAAGGCTGAATCGACTGCCCGCGAAGCAGCTCGCATTAAGGCCGAAGGAGAGGCTAATCGCCTCGCTGGAGAAAGACGCTTGGCTGAAGAAAAAGCCAAAGCCGAAGCGGACGCCCGCGAGAAGGCCCGACTGGCTGCGGAGACCGAAAGCAGGAAGCTATTCGAAGAGAAACGCATGGCCGAAGAAAGAGCCAAGGTTGCGGCGGAAGCTCGACGTTTGGCGGAAGAGAAAGCAGGCCAGGAAATGCAGGCGAAAGCTAAAGCCGAAGCCGAAGCCAAACAACTGGCAGCTCGAGTTCCCGCGCTGGCCGGTTCCACCGAACGGCTTCCAGCCTCGGAGCCTTTAGCCACAGGTTTAAAAAGCAAAGTCACAAACGTTGATGTCGTCAATCGCAGCTTGGACCGCACTCGGATGACCATCGGAGTGGAATACGAGTATAAGGACAATCTAGGTTCCAAACCGATGATGGGTGTGGACGTGACGAAAATGGATGAACCTCCCGCGAGCGCCTATTTTCAAAGCCAGCCTGCGGAAATTGGAAAGTCGCGCCGGAATTTTGTTCTGTTCCCCATCAAATTTCAGCCGCCAGGAGCGATGAGCGGGTTGAACGGCTTTACTACGGACAAGGTTTTAGTTTATATGCTCGAAGCCAGTTCTTCCAAGCGTTTCAATCTCTTCCCCACCACCATGCTCTTGCTCTGGCGTGCGCCGGGCACCGTGCCCGCCGCAGCTCAGGCGGAGTCGGGCAGCACGCTTGAATTAGATGATTTTAAACAGAACGATCCCCATAGCGGTTATGTCACCGTGAAGTACAATCTCCTGGCTGGCCCCGGCAAAATCCGGATGCGCATTTTCGCCGCCGAAAATCCGGCAAGCGCGACTTGGTTCTCAACTCCGGTCAAAGACATTAAAGCTGGCCGTGGTTTGCAGGTGCTCGAGGTTGCTGTGAGCGGAGAGGCTAAGATCCCGACGAACATCTTCAAGGTCGATACCCTCGAAATTGAGCTGGTGGATACAGCCGGAAAAGTGGTTGCCACCGTGACCAAACGATCGCCGATGAATTGGGCGAAACCGGAGTAGCCGACGAACCTGGGTTCCTCGCTGTTGTCAGTGGAATAGTTCCACGGCGGATGAAGACCATTTTTCCATCTCGCCGGGATGACGGGAGTTTGGACCTATTGGCTGCCTTCGTCTCCCGGAGGGAGATTCGAGAATAGCCCAGCAGTTCACTGCTGGGTTCGAATGAGCCATCGCATAAGTCCCGCAGGGACGGCCGAATCACCCAATGTCCTACGTCAGTTCCTATTCGCACAGTCTGCTCAGGACAAAGGATCGCCCGAGAATGGCTCAACCGTCCCTTCGGGACTTTGGGTATTGGCTACGCAATCCCACCCTTGAAAGGGTGGGCTATTCTCAGATCTCCCTCCGGGAGATAGGTGTGGGCTATTCTCAAATCTCTCCTCCCGGAGATGTCAGTCGGAAATAGCTCGTCGGATACAACAGCACACGGCCGGAAAATGTCCAAACTCTACGCACCCCTCGGGAGTGAGTTCTCCTGTCCGGATACGGAAATGATTCCACTCGAAACAACGGAGTAGCCGACGAACCTGTCCGGCGACTGGCGTCTGGCCCCGCGCGTTTCTCCAGCCACGGCCAACTCGTGCAGACGCGCGCGAACGGCCGCTGGATTTTGGCTTCAGACGCTCAGCCGCTGACGGAGCTTGAGCAATGCTTTCGCGCGGTGACTGATGTCGTTTTTTGTCTCGGCCCCGAGTTCCGCGAAGGTTCGTTCAAAACCCTCCGGAATAAAAAGAGGGTCGTAGCCGAATCCCTCTTTGCCGCTGGGTGCAAACCCAATTCTTCCCGAGCAAGTTCCGTCAAAGAGTTCGGCCTGAAGCTCGATCTCGGTGGGGTAGCACCCTGGGGATCGATTATCGAGTGGAGGGAGCAATACCGGAGCCAGAGCGATGACGCATCTAAAGCGGGCCGTTCGCATTTCCCTCGGGATTTCTCTCAGCAAACTGAGCAATTTGGCATTGTTCGCCGCGTCGGAAGAGTTTCCAGCGAGACCGCTCTCCAAGCCAGCAAACCGCGCGGAGTGAACGCCAGGCGCCCCATGGAGCGCGTCCACTTCCAATCCTGAGTCGTCCGCAAGAACGAATGATGGCGTTTCGCTTTTCTGGCCGCTCAACAGTTCGAACGCCGGCGGGTTGGCTCTAATCCAATGGGCCAGTTGAACTGCTTTTTTAATGGCATTGCCACTAAAACTGTCCGCGTCTTCGATCACCTCAGGCGCGGCCGGAAGATCCCGCAGGGTAAGCCACCGAATTTCACCAGGAAGAAGCGCGCTGATTTCAGCACACTTGTGAGTGTTACGGCTCGAAATAAGGATGTTCAAATTTTTATTGCGGGATACTGCGGTTGTAGCAATCGGAAAGATGCGGGGCGTTCGCTATCGGCGAATGTGAAAGTAACACAGCATTAAGGCAGTCTAAGGCAAGAGGACGGTCATCGAGGCAAGGATCGCGTGAGCGGTGTAGTTGTTCACTCTTCCCGACGTCGGTTCGTCATACTTGAAAAATCCGTATTGGAGATTCGTGGTGATGTTCTTGTTAAAGCGCCGTGTGATTCCAGTAACTATTCCATGACGATCGTAAGCGATTCCCGACGGGAAACCGCTCAAGTCGTTCTTTTGAGCATAATCAGCTCGAGAGAACGTGTAAGACGATTGCCAGTCAGTGGTTTGATTCACAGCAAAATTGGCGCTGGAAACCACGCTGAAAACATCGCCACCGTAAGGAACCAGAGCGGCTCCATTGTTCACGCCAGTGACGATCCGAGAGTCACTGTAAGAAAAAGTAGAAGACAGATAAAGGCGCCGCCAGGGGATGAAAGTGGCGTTCATACTATAGACATGAGCATCGTAATCTCCGGCCAGAATACTCCCGCCCGGCAAATCAACATCCCTTGCAATCGGATCAAACAAACTGACTCGGTTTGGATCGGTCACGGTGGTGTAATCCGTGACGACAAGCTGATACTTTAACGTGGTTTTCAGCCATGGCACCCAGTGCGTGACCACTTTCGCCTCGATGTCATTGCTCTCGACGTCACGGGCGCGTATGAAAGCCGGGTAGCCGCTCCCGGGGAAATCCGAAGCGTCGAAATCCTTTAAGTCGTCGAAATCATTTTGCTTAAGCCGATGCCGGAAGCTCGCGTGAAAAGAAGCGCGACGCCACGGCGAAACACTCAGGCCGGTCCGATACTCCTTTAGATCACTCGAAGCGTCGGTATCACGAAGAAAGTCCTGATCGTTACCAAAGTCATCCTCGATAAACTGCTGCTCAAAATGATCGATGCGTTCCTGTTGGAACCGCGTATCGGCGTAGAGAACCGTGAATGGAATCTTGGTGTAGCGCAGCCCAAAGTTTTCTTCGATCACCATTTTGTCACGATCGGATGAAAACGCCCTGGCAATATCTGAATCCACGGTGCTTCCCAAGCCCTCTTCCCGCGTCCATTCGTTTTGAACCCCGGCGAAGAAACTCAAGCCTTCCCATGGTCCGAGCAGTGCATTGCCGTTGAAAATGTGAGATCGGCGTTCCAGCAAGATTCGGTTGCTTGCATCGCCGGCAAACAAGAGAACTGAAGGATCCGAAGGAACAAAACCCGCGAGGTTGAAAGCGGCGTCTCCATCGAGCTTGGAGAAGAGATAACCACCCGATACAAAGAGCCAGTCCCGCAGTTGCTTCTCCAACCGGAGGCTGTTGACTGCTTGGAAGTGTTCGTGGCTTTCATCATAGCGAACGGCCCGGTTGGGCACCGGTGCACCGAGCACAAAGGCAAACCGATTGACGCGCCGCGTCGCCAGATCGTAAAATTCGCCACGAAAACTATCTTCCACCAAGACCCCACCAATCTCGTGGCTTACATCTAACTTCAGCACGTGGACTTTTTCATCAATCTCTTTAAACGCCGGAAAAATCGCGCGAGTCGATTCGGGATTTCTTCGGTCGGCCGTGACATCACTCCACTGGAGCGTGGACTTGGAGCCGTCTTTGTATTGATATTCATAGCCAAGCACCATGCGCGGCCACCTCGGCAAGGTGAGGCCCATCTCGAACCATGCGCGGCCAATATCGACGAAGAGGTCTCGATTCAGACTGAAGGAATTCGTCGCAAAAGGCGCATAATATCCGCCGGTGTCATCGTAGTACCGCCGGTACTGTTCGAAGCCGAACCTGCTGAAGCCGACTTCCTTTTTCTCCAGACTCATCTTGAGCTGATAATCGTGCGCTCCGAAAAATGTCCTGCCTTCTGCAATGAATCTTTCACCTTCACCAAGATTCTCCTCGAAACGGAAATCCTGAAAACCTCCCGACCACTCATCCTGAACCCAGGAGTGCTCGCGGAACCGCCGCCTGTCTCCGCTGACACTGATCCATCGGATCGTCGGAGTCGCCACGAACCGAATCTTGGTCTCGGGGCCCGAGGGAGTCTCCGACCACTTAACCCCCTGATCAATCCAGGCTCGCAGCAGCGCGATCTGTTCCTGGGTGAGCGGATCAACCTTCCCTTGAGGAGGCATTTCCATGTCCTCCACCAGTCGTGCGACGTAATGAACGAGCGGGCTCTTGGCGCTTTGACCGGCAATGATATCAACGCCGTGCTCCCCACCTTTCAGAGCCAACTCTCGCTTATCCAACCGAAAGCTGCTCTTGGGCCGTTCTGGTCCGTGGCAACGGAAGCAGGCTTTTTCAAAAATTGGCTTAATGTCACGGTCGAAATCAATTTGAATGGAAGCAGGAGGAGGCAGCTTGGATTCATCAACATCGGCCGCCATCGCCGAGAGCGCGGCCATCACCAATGCCAACAACAGGCGAGGCAGCGCCATCACAGGCGTCGCTACGCCGAGAAACATCTGGCCTCGGTATCTCTCTCTTCTCACGGGATTTGATTAGTAATGGAGACGCGCGCTGACGTTGGATCCATGGACAGCGGTATGGCAACCTGCAGCCCAGCAGGTTCGTCCACGGATAAAACTGCTGTGGTCCGTCTTGCCGATGGCGATCTGGCCGCCAGAAACCTGGAGCTGCGAATGACATTTCAAGCAGAGGTTGTTATCGCTTTGAACCAACAATTTCCGATTGATCGAGCCGTGGGGCTGATGACAGATCGTGCAGCCTTCGCGCATGGCCTCGTGCTCGAACACCACCGGTCTGGACTGCTCCCGATGACACTGGGCGCACGATTCGTTCAGGCGGGCCATCGCCAGGCCACTCGACGGCTTCATGATGTCGCGGCCATGTGGATCGTGGCATTGGACACAGCTCATCCGCGATTCGATCACCGGGTGATGACTCGGCAGATTGAATTCCGCGTGGATCTCCAGATGACATTGATAACAGCTTGCCGGATCCTGGCGCGGGTTGACGATGAACTTGCCCCTGCCTCCGCCCGCCGCCACATGCTTGCTTCCGGGCCCGTGACACGACTCGCAACCGGCGCTCCCCGCCAATTTCAAATCCTCTTTGTAAAACCGACCGTGTGGACTTGCGGGAAAAATGCGCGTGATGTTGGTGTGGCAATCAGCGCAGGTTTTGTTTCCGACAAACGTAGCTCCTTCAATTTCCGGTGGAGCGAGGACAGTGCGGTTCAAGGTGGAGCACGAGCTCAG
>CAMAWP010000340.1 GCA_945861765.1 Akkermansia muciniphila
TCCTTGAGTGCCGAAGAGGTACGCGCCTGGCGCGCGGTGACTTTGGCGGAGATTGCGGCTGTGAAAACAAAGGAAAGCGAAAGCACAATGAAGACGCAAAAAACCTTCCAGATCCAATCGCCTCACGGTCGCAACCTAACGCTCTATTGGTCGGCATTCACCTTAATCGAGTTATTGGTCGTCATCGCTATCATAGCGATCCTCGCCAGTTTGCTGTTGCCGTCTCTAGCGAGAGCGAAGGATCGCGCACAACTGACCCTCGACCTAAACAACGTGAAGCAAATCCTTCTCGCGAACCATCTCTACGCCAGCGATAACAGCGATTACAACGCCCATCCCACATGGGGCGGAGATCTGGGCGGTCCGGACGGCTGGGTTTACGCAACCAAGAACAACGGCCGCATCCCGGGCGGCCCGGCTGCTCCTGGATCGGCCGCCGGCAGGGACGTGGACTCCGTTCAGTTTAGCAATCAGGTCGCTTTTTTCAAAATCAGCCAGCTTGGGCCGTTCCTGAGCGACTACAAGGTCTGTTGGTGTCCAAAGGATGTGGCGACACGCGGCTCAGGGAAACTAAAGCAGCTCTGGCTGGGGCGCCCGGTCAAGCTCACTTCTTACTGTTGGAACGGCACGATCGGTGGTTACAACAACATTGGTAAAGCCTCGCTCAGCCCAGATGGGAAGACCTACAAAATAACAGATTTTGTCGCGACGGATTGGCAGATGTGGGAGCAGAACGAACTTGATTCATTTAACTTCAACGATGCCTCAAACGTTCCTCCGCCTGGCAATGCCGGCAATGGCGTGTCGATCCGTCATGCAGGCGTCGCGGGCTGGTCCGGCGTTTCGAACCCGAATGCAAATGTTGGAATCAACACCACGACCAATCTCCCTGGAGGAGCCGTGGTAGGGATGTTCGGTGGCAGCGCCCAGTTCCTGAAATGGAAGCGTTCCTGGGAAATCATCAACAAGGCCGCGGCTCCGAACGAGCTTTTCAACGGGCCGATCTATCAGAGGTAACGGTGCCCTGTAATTGTTACGACTCCGATCGCTTGACCTTGCCGACGATCGCCCAGAAGGAATAAATGCCGAAGATCAGCAGGAGTGAGGCTACCATAAAGGGCGTTGAATAAGAGCCGGTTTTCTCAATCAAGATTCCTGTCAGCAAAGGTGCCAAAATACCGGCGATATTTCCGACGAAATTATAGATGCCGACCCACAGCCCGACTTTGTCGTGCGGTGCGCAGGCTTGGAGGATCACCAGCATGTTGGCTGTGGAAAGTCCGACCACTCCACCAAACAACAGCAGGGCCAAAGCGAAGTTTGGGCTCTGAACCTCAGTGGCAGGAATTAAAAATAGCCCGGTTAGGAACGCCACTGAAACAATCCCTTTGCGAACGCGCATTTCATCGTAGCCTTTAGCGATTAAGCGGTCCGCGAACCATCCGCCGAGCGGTTGGCAGATTCCGAAAACAAGAAAGGGCAGGGAGGCGTAGAACCCACCTTTGAGCATGCCGAGGCCGCGATTTTCGATCAGGTAATTGGGGAGCCAGGTCAGCAGCAGATACCAATAGTAATCAAAGCAAAAGAACCCAAGGCAGACACCAATCAGATTCCGGTTGGTCAGTAGAGTGGTGATCGCTTCCCGGGGAGTCACTCGAATTCCGCCCTCCCGTGCGGCCTTAGGAACGGTCAGCTTTTTTGGCAAGACCATCAGCCAAGGGATCAGCCAGAGAAGCGCTGTGAAGCCGATGATCATGAAGGTTGTCCGCCATCCGAGCTTATCCAGCATCCAAGGCAGCAGCACTCCTTCGATCACCAGCCCGGTGCGAGTGCCAAAGTCAAACAACCCGCACGGCAGACCTCGCTCACTGTTCTTGAACATTAGGCTGACGATTTTAGTTCCGCCTGGCAGGTAGATGGATTCACCAATCCCGAGAACTACCCGGAACACGATCAAGCTGGTCAGGCTTGTCGCGAGCCCCATCAATCCTTGCGAGATCGACCAAAGCGCGAACGCACCCGCATAGAGCCACCGGAGATTTACGCGGTCGGCGCAATAGCCGATGGGGATTTGCATGAGCGCGTAGGACCAAAAGAACGCGGAGAGCAGGACTCCTTTTGTTTCAGGGCCGAGATTCAGATCTTTCGAAATGAGAGGCAGCGCGAAGGAAATGGTTGCCCGGTCGAAGTAATTGACCATCGAAGCGACGAACAACAACCACACCACCGCCCAACGGCGAGGGTTGGAAATGCATGGGAGCGGATCTCCAGGATCAAGGGGTGTGCTAGTATTGGTCGCGGCCATAGTTTTGCAATGTTCAGCAGTGTGGATGGGTGGCAAACGCACGACGCCTCAACGCGTTTCGGACCACAGGGCTGACGCGAGAGCAAAGCACGATCAAGGGCAGATGATCAAGTGTGATTTCTGAGCCGGCCGCAGCAGCAGTGGTTTGTCATGAAGCTCAACAGACGTCGGACTCTGAGATCGAAGGAGGCGATCTCGACGGACCGCCTCCTCTTCGCTGCAGCACGGCCGGAATTAAACCTGCGTGTCTTTGCCAACGAGAACCTCGAATTTAGCGAGTTTTATCACCGCTGTTGGCGATGGAGTGTCTTGGCCGCGCTCTCCGTCGCTGGGCTTAAACAAACGCCTCGCTCCGGATTTGCACCCGAAGCGAGGCGTTTGTTTAAGCCCAGCGTTGGTAATTCCAAGAACCGGTTCACGCGTAGAGCAGCAGCGGTTCGAGTTTGAACTCGGGAAAAATCTTGCCCAAGTCCTCCGCGCCGTGGCGCTGCAGGACCGGGGCGAGGACGTTGCGGTAATTGGTGAGCACCGGCAGGTCCCCAGGCCCTTCGAGCACCTCGTTCGTCAACCCCGGCCAGGGCCCATGCACGCGCCCGCCCTGGACGCCGCCCCCTAGCACAAACATGACGCTGCCCCGGCCATGGTCGGTGCCGAACGCAGAATTCTCGCTCACCCGTCGGCCGAATTCCGTCATCACCACCACGGTGGTGGTTTGCAGCAGGCTCCCCATGTCGCGATAGAACGCCGACAATCCCTGCGCCAGCCGCGTCATCTGAGGGTCCATGATCGCGCTCTGGTTCAAATGGGAATCCCAACCGTCCACATCAATTGAGACCGCCTCCAATCCGACACGCGCCTTGATGAGCCGGGCAATTTGCTTCATGCCCTGGGAAAATTCATCGTGGCTGTATGCCGCACCGTGCTCCGGTTTGTACTCGGCGGCGCGCAGTTTCCTGATGCGCTCGAGCGCATCGAGCGTGTCGCGGCCGGCACCGCCGAGCAGGTCGGTCTGCGCCGCGTAGAGGCGGGCCAGTTGCCGCTGCAACGCGGTGGAATTCTCGCCGAGTGAAAAATCTTCCAGGGAGCGCAGCACCGTGGCGGCCGGCGCGCCGCGCAGGCACTCGGGCATGGCCCGACCGAGGGCAATGGCGGTGAGCGCGCTGCTGGAGGCATTGGGCCGGAACCGCAGGAAGCGCCCCAGCCAGCCGCCGGCCACCACGCCCCCGTGCTCCATCAAATCTTGCGCCTCGAAATGAGAGCGGGTGGAATCCTCCGAGCCCGCCGCGTGAACGATCGCCAGCATGCCGTCGCGGTAGGCCGGGGCCAGCTCCTTCATGATCGGGTTCAACCCAAAAAATCCGTTCAACGGAATCGCCTCCGCTTTCTTGATCGCGATCCGTGGCCGGGCCTTGTAGTAGCCGTCATCCTCCAAGGGCGCGATCATGTTGAGACCGTCGGCACCACCGCGCAGAAAAACCACCACGAGCGATCGCGGGTTGTCGCCGTTTCCGGTTGCGTAGCTTTGAAGTTGCTCCATGTCAGCACCTCTGAAAAGCCGGCGAGGCCAGCATCAAGGCAAGTCCCGCTCCGGATTCATGGTAACCTTGGATTTCCTCCGTCGTCGGCGTGCGTCCCAGCAGATGCGCCATCAACCCGGCGTCGCCACCGAAATTCGCTTTGAGCGATTCGACGTCAATCCTCGCTCCGTTGAACCGGTTTTCGCCGAGGGCGACGGCGAAATGCCAGCGCCATAACAGCGTGCCCAGCCACGGTGATGCCTCTTCGGGGTATCCGTCGGGCGTGGGGTAATGAAACGGCGCGTGGCCCATCCGCAAAAGATATTCAACGATCTCGTGCCGGGCGTCGGTGGCCGCATTCGTGGCGCGCAGGGCGGAGACAATGAAATTGAAGGGACGCTTGAATTTGTTGCCGCGCGTGTCCCTAAATTCCGGTGTCGCAAACAGCGCGCGCAAGGTGTTCGGAATGTCCCCCTTCGTTTTCAGGAATGCCCCGGCCACCTCAGCGATGGCGGTTTCCGGCGGCGTGTCCGCGATAAATCGGCGACAGAGCTTCGTCGCCAGATGCCGTGCGGTGGACGGATGCAGGCTGACGATCTCCAGCACGCGATCCAGTTCAGCGGCACCCAGGTCCTGTTGCTGGTCGGCGTTTGCATTGGCGGGTATCGCGGGGATGACATGTCCCAGCACTTCCTTGGATTCTCTGTCGTGCAGGGACGGCTTGAATTCGACTTTCGCTTTCCGGAATTGTCTCTTCTCGCGCACGGTCCAGCCGGTCAGGCAGCGCGCCACTTCCATCACGTCCCGTTGCGAGTAACCGCCGTGGACGCCCAGGGTGTGCAGTTCCAGCAGTTCGCGCCCGTAATTTTCGTTCGGCTTGTCTTCCTTGCTGGACTTGCGATTCTCCCGGCCATCCAGGTACCACAGCATCGCCGGGCTCAAGGCCGAGGCACGCAACATTTCTGGAAATTTCCCCAGCGCATGTTTGCGGATCACCTCGCGGTCATCAGCAGCCTTGAGCCACCGACAGTCGCCCTTGGAAGGGTCGATGTTGAAGTGGTCCGTCCAAAACTGGACCATCACCTCGTACAGTTGGCGCTCCGACATCGTGGCGCGCAGCAGCGCGCCGCGGGTCATTTCATTCAGGAGCACGTGTTCCTTGTATTCAAACAACTCCCCGAGCGGCTGGTTCAACGTGTCGAACCGACGCAGCGCGTAATCGGTGATGCCATCGTCCATGTTTTCCGGATGCAACTGCTCCTCCACAAACGCATGAAACGCTGCTCTGTCGTCTTTTCCCAAGGTCTTCAGGCGCGCATAGTCTCCCGGCCGCGCACCAAAGGTCAGCCGGTTGAGCGCGTGGGTAACCAAGTCGATGGACCCGGCCGCCGGCGGCTGGAACGGCCCGCGTGCGCGGGTGGACTGCGGCTTCCAAACCTGCCAGGCTTCCGGCAACTTGCCGCAGCCGACGGTCGTGGCAAGGGTGACACCGCTCCCGACCCGGAGAAAATGGCGGCGCGTGAAACTCATTCGGCGGCCAGTTCGGTGGGGAGTGCAACGGGTGGCGGAGCCGGCTCGCGGCGGGGCGACCAGGAAAGCACCGCCGCACCCAGGCCGCTGACCAGCACCAGAGGGAGTAGGAAAAACCAGCCGACAAACGGCAGCAGGAACGTCAGCACCAGGACGATGCCGCCGCGGAGCACGCGCCGCCACGGCTGGTGCTCATCCACTACGGACGGCAAGCCGAGCCCGACCCGCTGGCTGAGGCCGCTCGATCCGAGCAGCCCGAGCACCACCGGCAGGGCGATGCAGGTCACGCCGAGCAATTGAAACACCGGATTTTTCACCCGAAAACAGATCGTCATCAGGAGCAGGAACGGTAACACCAGCGCGAGACCGATCAAGGTGGTGCGCACCGGGCGGCTGTATCGCTCCCGTGCGCGCACCACCATCTCCGGAAAAAGCGCCTCGGCCGCCAGCCAGAAGCTGACAATCACCATCATCATCCCCACGATTAACAAGAAATACGTCAGAGTATCAGCCATTAACATAATGAGAAATTCTCCACTGTGGACTTAAGGCCGAACGAGTCTCAAATCCTTATTTTTTTCCGATGCTCAAGTTGCTTCCCGTAGGGTCAAAGTGTTTCAACCGGGAACCTTTGTCGGTCCGCGAAGCAACCCGGATCACCCACTGGTGCCGATGCAGTAAAGGAATTCCTGCCGGGAGCCGTCCTTTTTCGCCACGCGCAGGTAGATGCGGCTACCGCAAATCACGGGTGAGGCGTAGGCTTCATCGCCCAGTTGGTTTTCGGCGAGAATCTTGAAGTGCGTCGGGCTGGCCTCAAAAACGTAAGTTTTCCCGGTTACGTTGGAGGCGTAAATGCGGTCGCCCACCATTACGGGCGAGGAGAAAAAGTCGCCGCCCAACCTTTCCTTCCACAATTCCGCGCCGGTGTCGGATTTCCAGCAAACCGCCACACCGGCGTCCATCACCGCATACAGGTGCCCGGCCTTCGCGATCATGGACGGCACATACACGCGCGCCGTGTTCTGCCACGCGATCTTGCCGGAGCCGTCGGCCATGACCGCGACGGTGTGGTTCTTGGGGTAACCGCCGCTGACAAACACACGCTCGCCGTCCGTCACGGCGGTCACGACGCATTCTTCGGTGGAACCGTCCAGCTCCCAGAGTTTCTTCCCCGTCAACGGATCGAAGCTCGATATGAGATTGCATCCGGCAAGCACCATCTGCACGCGGCCGCTGGCCTGGATGATCGCTGGCGTGGTGTAGTTGGGCAGCTTCGGGCGCAGTTGGCTCCAGACGACCTTGCCAGTCGCGCGGTCCAATCCCACGATGACCCCGCCGCCCCGGTGGTCCGCCGAGACGAGCACGAGCGGCCCGTGAATTACCGGAGAAGAACCGAAGCCTTGATGGATGACGAAATCGCAGATCTTTTGCTGCCAAAATATCTTGCCGTCCAAGTCCAGCGCGGTCGTGTGAACGGCGCCGCCGTTGAGGAAGTTGATGAACAGTCGTTCGCCATCGCAGGAGATCGTCGAGGACGCAGCGGAAGAATTGGCTTGCTTGCCGTTGTCCGCATTGTCGGGATGGACCTCCGTTTGCCAGACCGGCTTTCCGGTGCGACGATCCAGACAGATCACCGACTGTGCCCGTTTCTGAGGATCCGCCGTGGCCACGTAAATCCGGTCACCTACAACTGTGGGTGAGCTATGTCCGCGTCCGGGGATCGGAACTTTCCAGAGGATGTTTTCGGTCTCACTCCAGCGGGTGGTTGGAGTCTGGTCAGTCGCCGCAACGCCGTCTCGCGAGGGACCTCGCCACCCGGGCCAGTCGGCGGCGACAATGCCGGTGTGGGAAGCTGCCTCCGCAGAAAGGGCGGTCGTGATCCACGCGCCGATCAAGACCTTAAAAATCGTTTTGCTATTCATTGGGAATTGGAGCGGTCAGTGTCACCAACCCGACGCAGCTGAGCAAGCCTTTATCTGACCGTGTATAGTCAAACAACTCGAATTTACCCATTTGCAAGGATTTACAGGGCGATCAGGAGATTGATCGCGGACACCGACCGGCA
>CAMAWP010000341.1 GCA_945861765.1 Akkermansia muciniphila
GGTTCATGGGCAGCCTCCACCTCCGACATTGGACCCGCATCGGGACCATGAACCTGGGAGCGCCGGCGTCTCGCCGGCGAGTTGCTGTGGCGAAATTAGGAACACGCCGGCGAGACGCCAGCGCTCCCAGGTCAGGTTCATGGAGAGAAGGTCTGTGTTGCTCGATCGGCGAGGCGTCGGGAAGTGTTTCGAAGCTCGGGTCAAATTAAAAGATGCTTGAATGGACTCGATTGAACTGTGATCAATAGGACCGACACGAACGGTTTGAGACGATTTACTCACTAAACTTATGACCAAGTTATCCAACAGATTGAGAACCCTGAAGACAATCCCGCGGCTCGTCACTCTGAGCGTCGGAGTAATTTTGCTCACTGCCTGCTCGTTGAACGCGGCGGAAGATCGTCGCGCAAAGGTCCTAAACGACCGAGTTGAAGTGCAAGCCTCGGGCAATTGGATTTACAATGACTTGGTTCAAGGTTTCGCGGAGGCCGCGAAGACGCGCAAGCCAATGCTTGTTGTCTTCCGGTGTGTTCCGTGAGTGGATTGCAAAGCTTTTGACGAGCAGGTTGTTCGTCGCGATACCCAGGTAAAGAGTCTGATGGACCAGTTCATCTGTGTCCGGTTGGTCCAAGCGAATGCCATGGATCTGACTCTGTTTCAGTTTGATTATGATTTGACCTTTGCGGCCTTTTTCATGAACGCCGACAAAACAATCTACGGTCGGTTTGGTTCACGTTCCGATCGTAAAGACGCCACGAAAGACATCTCCATGGAAGGCTTTCGCGGAGCCCTTTCGGCTGCGTTGGAAATGCACAAGGGCTACCCCGCAAACAAGGCGTCGATCGCGGGCAAGCAGCCGCGGACGCCGCGGTTTAACACGCCGGACGAATACCCTTCTTTAAAGGGCAAGTATCAGCCGACTCTCGATTACGAAGGAAAGGTTGTCCAAAGTTGCATGCATTGTCATCAGGTCCGGGAAGCGGAACGTTCGTTTTTTCGCGCTGATCACAAGCCGATTCCAGATGAGGTGCTTTATCCGTGGCCGATGCTGGACGTCGTTGGGTTGAGGTTCGATCCCAAAGAAAAAGCCAAAGTTAAGAGCGTCGCCAAAGGTTCATCAGCCGCCATCGCCGGTTTTAAAGCGGGTGACGAGATGCTGATGTTTGAAGGACAGCCCGTTCTTTCGATCGCTGATTTACAGTGGGTGCTTCAGAGCGCTCCTCAGCCTTCGACTTTGAAGGCGCGGGTGCTTCGCGACCGAAAGCAGCTTGACCTCACCCTCAACTTAAAGGCCGATTGGCGTCGGCATACCGATATCTCCTGGCGCGCGACCACGTGGGATTTGCGGCGCATGGCGAGCGGCGGATTAGTCCTGATGGACGCGACTCTCGACGAACGCCGTAAGGCAAAGCTGGCGGAGTCGGACCTGGGATTGCGCGTCGAATATGTGGGACAGTATGGCGATCACGCGGTCGGCAAGAAAGCTGGATTTACCAAGGACGACATTATCGTGCGAGTGGCCGACCAGACCGGTCACATGACTGAAAGCGAGCTGTTTGGTTATCTCCTGCAGAACAAGATGGCCGGCACGCGTGTTCCTGTGACTGTTTTGCGCGCAGGCAGCCGGGTCGATCTGGAACTGCCGATGCAGTAGCGGCTCCTGACACCGAGCGGCCGCCACTGAAATCCGAGAAAGAGCCCACTGGACTATGCGTCAGGTCTTTCTCGATTCTCAAGCATCCACCCCGGTTCTTCCTGAAGTGTTCGAGGCGATGAAGCCCTACTTCACGGAGGCGTTTGGGAATCCCTCTTCGTTGCATCATCACGGGCTTCGCGCTCGCGATGCTTTGGCGAAGGCGAGGGCGCAGTTCGCGGCGCTGATCAATGCTGAATCTCCCGAGGAAATCCTTTTCACGTCCGGAGGGACAGAGTCGGCGAATCTAGCGGTCAAAGGTGTGGTCTCTGCGAATCAACGCCGAGGCAATCACATCGTTGTTTCCACTACCGAGCATCCGGCTGTTCTGAACTCGGTGGAATTTCTGGAGAAACAAGGTTTCACATGCACTCGAGTCAAAGTGGATCGCGAAGGTCTGGTGAATCCTGAAGAGGTCCGCGCTGCCTTGACTGGTCAGACCATTCTGATTTGCGTGCATCACGTCAATCACGACATCGGTGCCATCGAGCCTGTTCGCGAGATCGGTCAAATAGCTGGCGAGCGTGGCGTACCCTTTTTCGTAGATGCCGTCGCCTCCGCGGGATGGCTGCCCATTGACGTCCGGGCGATGGGGATCAATCTTCTCGCGATTTCTCCGCATCGGTTTTATGGGCCGAAAGGAGTCGGTGTTCTTTATCGCAACCGCAGGGCGCGCCTGACGAGCCTAATTCATGGAGGCATTCAAGAGGGGGGGAAACGAGCGGGCACGGAGAATGTTCCTGGGATTGTTGGCGCAGGGATCGCGGCCGAGATCGCTCTCCGTGACTTGCCTGATCGAATGGCTCACGCGGCCAAACTTCAGAATCGGCTTTGGTCGGGGCTTAAAATGACTGTTCCGTACATCCAGTTGAATGGACCGGAGCTGGGGCCGAAACGGATTGCCACGAACCTTAATATCAGCGCTGAATTCATCGAGGGCGAGGGACAATTGCTGCGACTCGATGTGAATGGAATTGCCGTGGCCAGCGGCACGAGTTGCGTGAGCAAATCTTTAAGAATATCGCATGTGCTGTCCGCGATTGGTCTCGACCACGGATTGGCTCAAGGGAGCATTATTCTCTCTCTAGGCAAGGACAATACCGAGGAGGAGATGGACTATGTTATCGAGACGTTTTCCGATGTTGTGGCAAAACTCCGCGAGATGTCGCCGATGTGGGATGAATTCATGCGAGGCGCAGTTGACTCAGTAATCAGCCCGGGTCGCCGCGCCAAATCGTGCGCCGACCCTGGTTCAGCCGTACCCGGAAGACCGTCCCGATAATTCAAGATGCTTTCTCGCGACGACCGAGTATCGTAGCTTTTGAGCAAAGACAGAATAAAACCATGCTAAACGAAGAAACAATTAAACGCGCCCTTCAATCGGTGAAATATCCTGGATTTTCCAGGGACATCGTTTCCTTTGGGCTGGTCAAACAGATTGCGGCCAACAACAACGCCGTGAATGTCGTGCTTCAGTTGACCTCCGGCAGCGGTGAGTTGGCCGGGCAACTCAAAGCGGAATGTGAACGCGTCTTGAAATCATTGCCCGACGTCAAGGCTGTGTATGTCGAGGTGAAGCTGCCAGCGACGACACCATCGGGGACACCAGCTTCCAGCCCATGGTCGCAGCAAAACAAAGTGTCCGGGCTCAAACGCGTGGTTGCCGTCGCCAGCGGGAAGGGCGGAGTCGGGAAGTCAACGACATCAGTCAATCTCGCTTGC
Organism: Akkermansia muciniphila; assembly: GCA_945861765.1. Lineage (GTDB taxonomy): Bacteria > Verrucomicrobiota > Verrucomicrobiia > Limisphaerales > SIBE01 > SIBE01. The sequence continues at coordinate 3,416 of CAMAWP010000341.1, forward strand.
GCGTTGGTGCAGTTGGGAGCGGCCGTCGGGTTGTTAGACTGCGATATTTATGGCCCGAGCATTCCCCTCATGATGGGAATCCGCGAAAGACCGACCGTGAGCAATCAGGAGAAACTGGTTCCACCCTCCAATCACGGCGTGAAGTTGATGAGCATGGGCTTCCTCTTGGATGGCGATGCTCCGGTGATCTGGAGAGGGCCAATGATCACCAAAACCATTCAGCAATTCATCAATTCGGTCGAGTGGGGTGACCTCGATTATCTGCTCGTCGATCTGCCGCCCGGAACCGGAGATGCTCAGCTCTCGCTTTGCCAAACGGTTTCTTTGGATGGAGGAGTGATCGTCACGACGCCTCAGGAAGCATCGCTCGGCGTGGTGCGGAAAGGAATTGCGATGTTTGAAAAGGTGAATGTCCCAATCCTGGGAATCATCGAGAATATGTCCTATTTTACCACTCCGACGGGTGACCGTGTTGAAATTTTTGGTCATGGCGGAGGCAAAGCCGAGGCTAACAGGCAGAACATTCCTTTCCTGGGCGAAGTCCCCATCTTTACTGAAATCAGAGTCAGCGGCGACTTGGGAATCCCCGTAGTCGTGTCCGCTCCCAATCAACCACCGGCCCAGGCATTCATCAGAATTGCCGAAGCGTTGCGGAAGCGGTTGGGCTGAGTTGGACGGCTGACGATTGTGTTGACGGTCATCACGCTGCCCATGAACCAACCCACCCCTACCCATCCCAGGAGGGGACCAGCCAAAGCTCCCCTTCCCAGGAGGGGAATGGACAAAGCTGCCTTCCTGGGATGGGTAGGGGTGGGTTCAAAGTCGCCATGCACGCGCGAAGTCCGAAGGGTTCTCACTTTGACGCCACGCCATCCTCTCGTTGGGGGAGCTCTGCGGCGCGTGGTTCGAAACCTGCTGGGATTTTGATTGTCATGAGTTGAGGTAGTGTTACATTTTTGTCATTCAAGAACGTCAACAATTTGCGGCCTATGTCGAGTCCCAGTAACAGAAATGACGGCAACGATTTAGTCAAAAATTCCTCTCTTTACCGTGAGTTCCAAGCAGAGCGTGAAGAAATTTTGAAGCATAAGTGGATTGAGTCTGAAAAGGCTGGTTTTGATATCGGCTTTGAACATGCCTTGACTGACTGGATTATTAAACACCGGTCAAAGTGGCGTCGAAGTCGGCAGCGCTAACACGAAGCTTTGTTCCTTTAAGAGCAGCCCAGCGAGGTTGCAAAGGAACCTATGAAAATCGTTATCATCTGAGTCGAGAGTTCCGAGCAAGCTGCTGGACGGCTTGGCTCGTTTTTTTTATGCACAGCCCGACCATACTTTTAGATTCACCTGCGATTCAGCGCACGATAAGCCGGATGGCACATGAAATTGCGGAACGAAATACCGCCAGTGTCAAAGTTGTGATCGTGGGTGTTCAGCGAGGCGGCGTGCATCTTGCCCAGCGTTTGGCCGATTCCCTATCCACGCTGTGGGGCCATCCTGTGCCCGTTGGATGCATCGATGTCGGGATGCACCGTGATGATCTGCACCAGCGCGTCAGCCCGAATATTTCACCCACCAGCTTTCCGTTTGATGTGAACGGCAAAACTGTGGTGTTGGTGGACGACGTCCTTTTCAGCGGGCGCACCACTCGCGCGGCCATGGATGCGCTGAATGATTTTGGACGTCCGCAAGCCATCCAATTGGCCGTTTTGGTGGATCGGGGTCACCGAGAGTTGCCCATCAAGGCGGATTTCGTCGGAAAGAATACACCCACTTCATTGCTGGAACGTATTAATGTCAGGCTCAGGGAAGACGGCGGCGAAGAGGCGGTTTACATCGAGAAGTTATGAGCTGGACCCGGAAACATCTGCTGGACATTCAATCGCTCACTGCGGACGAGATCGTGACCGTGCTGGATACGGCGCGAGCGTTCCGAGCCGTCGGCGAACGGGCGATAAAAAAAGTCCCTGCGCTGCGCGGGAAGACGGTCATCAATCTCTTTATCGAACATTCGACGAGGACTCGGATCAGTTTTGAATTGGCGGCGCAACGTCTGACTGCCGACGTGATCAACTTCGCGGCTGAAGCATCCTCGCTGAAGAAAGGCGAAACGCTTAAAGATACCGCACGCAATCTGGAGGCCCTCAACGCGGACATCATTATCATCCGCCATAGCGCGTCGGGAGCGCCTCATTTTCTCTCCCGCTTTCTGGAAGCCAGCGTGATCAATGCCGGCGATGGCGCTCACGAGCATCCGACGCAAGCGTTGCTGGATGTCTTTACGATTCGCGAGAAAAAGGGAAAAGTCGAAGGTCTAAAGGTTACGATTCTGGGCGACATCTTGTACAGCCGTGTCGCGCGTTCGAATATTTGGGCTTTGTTGAAATTGGGAGCCAAAGTGACCTTGTGCGGTCCATCAACCCTCGTTCCGCGCGTCTTCGAGCGAATGGGTTGCCGAGTCACTCACGATGTCAACGAAGCCATCCGCGACGCCGATATCATCAACCTTCTTCGCATTCAGCACGAGCGCCAGCGGAAGACGATGTTTCCGAGCATTGGTGAGTACACGAGCCTCTTCGGGCTCAATAAAGCGCGGATGGCTCTCACCAAACCGGACGTTCTAATCATGCATCCTGGCCCAATCAATCGCGGTGTGGAAATCGACAGCGATGTGGCGGATTGTCCCCGTTCGGTGATCCTCGAGCAGGTCACTAATGGGCTGGCAGTACGGATGGCAGTCTTGTTTTTGGTGAACGGAGGCAAGGGCCCTCATGAGATTCTGGCGTGAGTGGCCTGCAGTCGGAGTTCCTGAGATTGGTCGAGATCCTAACGAACGCTCCCTGTCTCACAATTCCTGCCATGAAGTCACGATGAATCCCCGACCCGTCGCAAGCCTGCCCAAGTTTTCGTCATAGTGAAAGTTAAAGTGCCCATTCATTCTCACTGATCCGGTGACGCTGGCACCGATGAAATCCGTGGTGTTGTTTCCTCCTCCACCGAGAGTAAAAGCTGCGCTAGGCGCATAGACGACGCCGGTAAATCCTGCGTTGCCACTGAGGCTTACGCTCGTGTTGGTCGGCAGTCCGTAATAGAAGAAGTTCGTTGCGTTGGCGTTATCATTGATGCACCCATTGCCTCCAAGGCTCGCGCTGGCTCCGCTCATGTACAATTTTAACTGGCCACCAGGCGCAATTCGAATCGACGCACTGCCCGCAATGCTGATGTTCCCGGTCACGAGCAGCGTCGCATTGCCAGTGATCAGCATCACGTTCCCCGCGTTGCCGCTCATGCTCAGACCGGTGAGTTCGTAGTTTCCGTTGCCCAAGACATAATTATAATTGGTTCCCCCCACAGTTCCGTTCGTTGGAGTTGTCGCGCCTCCGTTGAATGGAAGTTGAGCATCGGGAAAACTCACGTTCATGTCATCCTTGAACCAGTTCGTATAAATTCCATCGTTCCCAGCATTGCGCCATGCCTTTGGGCCGATCCCACCACCGGCCCCGAGCGAAGGGATTCCGCCGGGACCCATGGATGCCTTTCCATGGATGTCCGCGTTGCCGACACCGAAGGAGTTGGTCAAACTTGCATTCGTCGCAACTGATCCGCCATCTTTAGCCTTCGCCGCATCGTACCGGCCATCCGTGCTGTAGGTGGTGCTGATGGAATCAAAGCTGTCCGTGGACACGTTGTTCCCACTCATGTCGATCTGCCCCTTCGCAACCAAGCCCCGCGCGAACAGGCTCTCATTCGTGGTTGTGACATAGATCGTGCGCGGCGGATCGATATAATTGGTCCCGAGGGGAACACGAACATACGCTGAGGAATAAATAACGGGCGGCGTCGCCACCGAGATGCGAGTCACATACTTCGTCTCGCCCAAGCTGCGCTCCTTCCAGTAATAGCCATCCGACAAGGTCCAGCCTTCCGTGCCCCGGTTCGTGGCGTTGTAGTAAAGATGCGTCATTGCTTCTTCAATTCCAGCCTCCGCCACCGG
>CAMAWP010000342.1 GCA_945861765.1 Akkermansia muciniphila
CAGGGGCTGGAAAGAAACCTTCGCGCCCAAGAGCCCGGTGGCCAGTCCCAGCGGCTGACTCCTGCCGCAATCCAAACCCGGCCCGTTCGTTCAATCGCGGAACTCTCCGCTCCGCCGCCGGTGCCACACGGCTCCGCCGGACGGTTACCTTTGTCCTGAACAGACAGTAGGAGCTGACGTAGGACATTGGGGATTCGGCCGTCCCTGCGGGACCTATGCAATCGCTCATGCGAACCCGGCAGTCAACTGCCGGGCTATCCTCGAATCTCCCTCCGGGAGACAAAGGCAGCCAATAGGTCCAAACTCCAGTCAGCCTGGCGGGATGAAAAAAAGGTCTTCATCCGCTGTGGACCTATTCCATTGAAAACAGCGGGGAACCTTCCCTTTTGTCTCTCAACATCAGAAGGCTCTCGCCGCGGATGATGACATCGCTCGCGCCGCCCGATAGGCACTTTGTTCAAAACTCCGGCTCTGACCATCGCCTGCAGTTGCATGGCCCTTTTCCCGTTTCAATAGATTCATTGCTCCTCAGCGGTCGGATCATGGTTGGGACGAGTTCGCAGGCTTGGCGGTTCACTTGGCTTTCTGCTGCTGAGGCGGAGCCGTGCTCATCAGGTAGCCAATCAGGTCAATGGCCTGTGTCTCCGTCAGCGCGTCGAGCTGGCCTTCCGGCATCAACGACAGCGTGGAGGTTGTCTCATCCTTGATGTCCGGGCGACTGATAGTGGCGGATTCACCAATCATTTCGAGAACAACGGTCTGGTTGTTTCTGCTGCGGATCACGCCGCTCAACGAACGTCCGTCCTTGAGCCTCAGTGTTGTCTGCCGGAACTCGGCGGGCACGATGGCGCTCGGAAACAAAATGTTCTCCAGCAAATAGTCGAGGCTCTGCCGTCCGGCTCCCGTGAGATCGGAGCCAATCGTGCCCCCCACTCCATAGAGCTTGTGGCACGCGCCACACGAGACCGTGTAGAGTTTCTGTCCCTCGATAAGGTTCGCGCGCTTCAAAGCATCCGGGTTCAACTTCGGCCGCCAGCTTTGCAGCACGGCTTGCTTCGCCGCTTCGTCCGTATCCTGAATCGCACCCCACGTCTCAGTGAGCTTGTGGGTCAATGCCTCGTTCTTGAGGGCGCGAATCTGCCGCGCCTGTGCGACTCCGAGGTCGGTGCGTCGGAATTTTCCGGCAGCCATGGCGTCGAGCAATTTCATCGTCCAGACGGGACGTGATAGGAGCGCGTTCAACACTGGCGGCTTCTCCGCGCCGTAAAGATTAAACCACTCGGCGATGAACCGATCGGCAATCACCGCATCGTCGAACATCGCCAGCCCGCTGGCCGCCACGGCTGAGATGCCGCGCACAGACAACAGTTGCTCGCAGATGTCGCGCAAACCGTCGGCGCGCGCCTCGATCAAGGACTGGAGGGCAGACCGGCGGCGCGGCAGATCGGCGTCGTTGTTCAACGCGACTGCTTTGATCTGATCCAACGCCCGACCATCGCCGAAGAGCGCGCTTAAATCGAGAAGGCGATTCTTCATAGGTTCATCAGCCCGTGCGGCAAGTTGGATTTCAATCCCACTCCACGAGGCGGGTTTGGGAACTTTTCTTCGGCCGGCGAAACCATCGGCGAGCCCGTCGAGGACTGCCTGGCGCGAGGGGATGGAAGGATTCCTGGCGATCGCCCTGAGCAAGGCGTCCACAGGTTGAGGCGCGGCGTCGATATTTTCCGCCTGCCGACGTGCCGCTAATCGTTGGACCCGCGGGATGCGCGCGCTGGCGATTAAGTCGGTGAAGCGCGCATTGGTGGAAGCCAGCGGTTCCAGTCCATACCAGAGCATCAGCGGTTGGTTGTGATCATTAGCATCCTCCGCGTGAGCGAGCAGCGCCTGGGCAAGCGCCGGGCGTTGCGAGAGCGGCAGCTTCTGGAGCAGGGAGGCCAGGGTCACACGAACCAGGGCGGACGTTTCCGACATCGCGAGACGTGGCAGTTCCATCTCGACGAAACGACCGAATGATTCCGCCGCGGCCGAGCTGACGTGCGACGCGTCTTCCATCAAGCGGATAGCCCAGGCGCGTTCGTGTTCCGATCCAGAAAGTTTCTGTTGAAGGACGCCGGGTCCGAATCCTCCGGAAATGTGCAGGGCCCACAGCGCGCGGAGACGGGTGACATCGCTCGCATCCGTCATCGCCAGCTTCCGCAGCGCATCGCGTCCTTCGGCTGATACCTTGCCGAGACGGGAGCGATCCGCGAGAACCCGTCGCGCCTGCCGTGCTTCCCAGTCATTGGCGCTGGCCTGAAAGTTTGCGAGATCAACGTCGGTCTGCGTCGTCAGGTTGGCGGCGGCACGCCTCTTCGCCACGCTATAAGTCAGTTTGTAGATGCGACCACTCGTGCGATGGATGCCGTCATGGTCGTGGCATTCGCCGGCATCGCTCCAGTCGCTGGCGAAGACACCGCCATCCGGCGCAGCGATCAAGTCGATGCCACGGAACCATGGGTCGGCGAAGAAGAACGCATCGGGATTGTGCCGCGCGACAAAGCCGCTGCCCTGCCGGTCGAGTTGCTCGACGTTCAAGCGACGTCCGTGAAAATTGATCGTCAGCAATTTGTTGTTCCATGCCTCCGGCCATTGTCCGCCTTGATAGATCAGCAATCCCGTGTGCGCGTGTCCGCCGCCCACCGCGCTCGTCACGTCGGTCACGCCTTTGCGCACGTCAGTCCACGTTTCCCCCGTCGCCCAATGGACATGATCGGCGGTCTGTTCGATCACCTCGTAGATGTTCGGCGTGGGATCATCGCCATACATCCGCCGATAATGCGCGCCTGGAATGACATGCCAGAGGTGGCCAATAACGGTGTTGATGAAGAACAGTTCACCGCGTGCGTCCCAATCCATCCCCCACGGATTCGTCGTGCCCTGGGCAACCACTTCGGTGACGTGTCGTGTCGGATGATAGCGCCAAATGCCTGCGTTCATCGCCGTGCGATGCTCGTCTGGCGTGCGGGGCGGCCCGATGCGCGACATGGTTTGAATGCCGTGCCGACCGTAAAGCCAGCCATCCGGTCCCCAGCGCAAGCCGTTCGCCACAGTGTGGCGTCCGGCTTGATACTCGAAGCCATCCAGCACTACTTGCGGCGGGCCGTCGGGAATCGCATCGCCGTTTTCGTCAGGAATGAAATAGAGGTTCGGCAACGCGAGCGCCCAGACGCCACCGAGCCCAACCTCGACGCTCGTCAACCGCTCCGCGCCATCCCAGAACACCGTGCGTTTGTCGAAGTGCCCGTTGTTATCCGCATCCTCGAAGACCACGATGCGGTCGCGGAGGTCCTTGTGATACCCGACCTTCATCTCCGAATAGGTGTAATTCTCCGCAACCCACAACCGACCCCGCGCATCGGTCGCCATTGAGATCGGCTGCTGCACATCCGGTTCGGCGGCGAACACGGTCATCTGAAAGCCGGGCGGGAGCTTTGACTTCGTGATCACCTCGGCCGCAGGCATGGGGCCGTTGGTCGCGGCTTCGGTGTTGTAGGGCCTGAGGGATGGCCCCTCCGCGGCATAGCTCATGAACGAGGCCAGGATGGTTGTGAAAGCCAGTGGAAATGTGCTGCGTCCGAGATGGGAATTCATGTGGTGGCGAGAGTGGTTGAAAACGACTGAACCGGCAAGAGCGTAAGAATGATCTGAGCTGTCAGTCGTTATAGATGAACGACCAATCTTTCCCTCGCTGAAAATCCGGTTTGTCGGGGGTTGCCTGGGCGTAGCCGACGTGGGTATCGACGAAAAGCACATTGGCCATCCCGAGCCGCAGGTTGTCGTGCCAAAACATTCGCTGAAACACCGCCTTCCTGGACATGAATTCGAAGTAGCAGTTGAAAGCGAAGTCGTTTTTCCCATCAGACCGAGCGCGTTATCGAACCTCTTTGAGTATTCCTCCGGCGTTCAACTCAATCTCACGTGCGCTCGGCGGCACATCCGCAATGACGGTTTTGCCGCCTGGCCAGCGCGCCCAAATCTGCGTGGGCGGCTCGGGCATTCCCATGACTTGCACAGCTCCATTTTGCGACCAGTAGCCGCTGCCTACTTGAATTTCTCTGGAGGCACCGAAGTGATCACCAAACTTCAGTCGGATCATTGCGCCCACGCCGGTGGGGTTTCCAGGCCCGGCCTTGAGCCGGATGCGCAGTCCGGGTTTCCCTCGCGCGTTGCGATACAACTTGGTGTCAGCTCCGTTTTGAGTTGCGACCAAATCGACTCGTCCATCTCCATCGTAATCGCTCACGGCCGCGCCTCTTTGCTCGCCATAGATTTTCACGCCGCTTTCCTGGCCAGGCACGGCGGCAAATCCACCTTGGCCGTCGCCTTTCAACCACAAACCTCGACCGCCATCCAGTCGCGGCATCTCCGGTTGCGTCGCAAAAAAATTCTGGCTCAAGAAAATGTCCTCGCGTCCATCTCCGTCAGAGTCCGCGACGCAGATGCCGAAGGCCGGCGCGAACTGGGCCTCGGGCGGCAGCAGCTTGGCGTCGAAGTGGTCTCCGCGATTCAAGAAGACCATCGTGGTCAGAGTGGTCGCAGACAGGTCACGCGTCCTCGACTTCAGGTCACCGAGCACTTCGCCGACGGTCGCGGCCGCAAACGATTGGTGCGTGGGAAACCTCGCCGTCACCAATGGAAACGCGGAAGCAATGGCGACGCGGTCCCGGCGAGGAACGATGCCTATGCCCTCGGCCTGGTACGCTTCGATCAAATCCATACCCCCGTTCCCGCCCGTGTCGCCGTGGTAAATCCGCGCCGGCCGCTCCGAGGTGGCTCGATACGGACTATTCAACCCCCAGTTGCCTGCCACGATGTCGATGCGGCCGTCGCCATCGAAATCACCCGTGGCGACGCTCAGCCACCAGCCGGTGAAATCGTTGAGGGTTGGGAGGCCGCTGACAAATGTCACTGGCGGATTCCAGACGATTAAACGTCCGCGTTCATTCTTGAAAATTCGCAGCGGTCCCCACTCGCAAGCCAGGATCAACTCCGGATAACCGTCGCCGTCCAAGTCGCTCCAGACAGCGCCGCTGACGAGCCCAACACTTTCCAGGATGCGGCTGTTCGCCGCCTCGATCTGCCAGCGCAGTCCGTCATAGCGATAAATAAGGGACGACGCGGCTTCGGGGTAACGGCCTGGGATCACTCGCGAGCCAGCGAACAATTCCAATCGCCCATCGGCGTCCATGTCGGCCAGGGCGAGCGGGCCGACGCTGGCCGTTTGTGCTGGCAATCCCGCCACGCTGTTGAGATTCCCATTTTCGAAATCGAACCTTGCGACCGCTTCGCCGTTGGTCGAAACTTCTTCGTAATTGGCGGAGCCGATCAGCAGCGAATTTTTCCCAGACGACGGCGTCCATCCCAGCGCGGTCGTTTGATCTCGAGTGACGGGACGATTGAGCGCTGGCGATTCGAGCAATAGGAACCCGTTCCGGGGGTCGTTTCGATAGATGGCCAGCTTCCCGCCTTTGCCGCTGGGAATAATCAGATCGTCACGACCGTCTCCGTCCAAATCAAACCAAGCGACTCCAGGGCCGAGCTGGCTGAGACGGTTCGGCAACAGCGGTTGACGCGCAATGTCGTCGAACGGTTCGTCGCGATGCGTGTGATTGAGCAAGCGGCTCACGTCTTCGAACAGTGGCTCGGGAATTTGAGATTTGAGATTTGAAATTTGAGATTCCTCCACGGCGCGCGTCGCCGCGGATTCGATGATTTCGTAGAGATGATTCGGATGAGCACTGTGAACGATACTACGGCTGCCGCTCCGCCACGTCACCTCGATCGTCAAATTAGTCGAGCGGCCGCACGCGAACACGCGCATGGGATCATCGCCGGACACATAACGCCCGCCACAGATGATTTCTTGCGTCTGCGTCACAGGGCCGCCCAATACTTTGATCTTCGCGCCGATGCCTTGCGTGTTGGGCGATTGGCCGCGCAAGCGCACGGCGACTCGCGGCGCGGAGGACTCGTTGCGATAAACCAGCGTCGGCCCGTTCAGGCAATTGACCACGACGTCGAGGTCGCCGTCGCCGTCCAGGTCCGCCAGGGCCATGCCATTGGAGACTTCCGTCGAATCGAACCCCCATTCCCTCCCCGTTTCTTTGAACGTCAAGTCATGTTGATTGTGGAACGCGACGTTCGGCGTGTGCAGCGGCGGAAAGAGCAGGTTCGCATTGCGCTTTTGTTCGAGGGTCAGCGGACCCATCGCGTTGACGCGCTCCTTCGTGTCGAGGTCATCGACATTGTGGGGAAAGCCGGTGCTGACCAGGATGTCTTCCCAACCGTCCAGGTCCACGTCGATGAACAGGCAACTCCACGTCCATTCGGAAGCAGCCACGCCGCTGTAATTGGCAACTTCCGCATAGGTGCCGTCGCCCCGATTCAAGAAAAGCGTGTTGCGGCGAGTCGGGAATTGGGTGTCCACGTCTCCGATCCACCGGAGCGGAGTGTTCATGACGCTCTTCTGCGTCAGCAGCAGCCGGTGCTGGCGGCTGAGCATGTCCACCACGAGGAAGTCGTCGAATCCATCGCGGTTGAAGTCCGCAAAGTCCACGCCCATTGAAAAATAGCTGGTGGAACGCCAGGCCAGATGATTCAACGCGCGGAATTGGCCACGGCCGTTGTTGATCCAACAACGATCCGGTGTCGAGCCGTCATTGCAAACGTAAATGTCCGGAGCGCCGTCTCCATTCATATCGCGAAAGATAACGGATAAGCCTTGGTCCGCCGGTGCTTGAGCGAACGGCTTTCCGGTCTCGTCGAGGAAGACGCCAGTCGTCCATGAGAGCGAGGTGAACTTTCCCTTTCCGTCATTCAGATAGAGCGCGTGCGGTTCCCCCAATTCGTAGATGACACCGTCAACAATCTTGATGCGCGCCGCGCTGCGGCCGCTGGCCACTGGCTTGCCGTTGACCTCGCGATAACTGATCCTGCCACCACTGCGGAGAATCGAGTCCACACCATAGTTGGCCACGTAAAGGTCCAGGGTGCCGTTTCCATCGATGTCCGCCAAGGCCATCGAGGTGCTGCCGAGCTTCGAGACGAGTCCAGCGGCGGCGGTGACGTTGGTGAAGCGGCCCTTTCCGTCATTGAGAAAGCACGCATTGGGGCCACCCATCGAAGTGACGAGCAAATCCAGATCGCCGTCGCCATCGATGTCAGCGAACACCGCGCCCGTGGAAGTTTGACCAGGGCAAACGACGCCCGCTTCGCGCGTCGTGTCTTTGAATTTCCAGTTCCCCAGATTCCGATAGAGCGCGTTGGTTCCATTCAGATTGCAGAGGTAAATGTCGCAAAGGCCATCGCCGTCGTAATCGCCCAGCGCGACGCCAGAGCCATTCATCAGATTCGCGTTGGCC
>CAMAWP010000343.1 GCA_945861765.1 Akkermansia muciniphila
GGTTTGCAGGAGGTGCGGCTGCCGGCCGGTTCGGCGACGGCCGCCGGTTGGGCCGCCGAGGTGGGCCTGCCTGACGGCACCACGGTGCGGTTGGCCGGGGGAACGGACGTGGCCTGGACGAGGGCCCTGGTGGAGTCCTTGCGCCGGCCATGCTTGTCGCAGTGACGCCTTCATCCCGGATCTTCGTGAATGCAAAGCAGCTCGCGCACCCTGTCCTTCAAGCCGGCCCTAGCCGGTGCGAGTCCGGCCACGGATGCCATTTGCTCTCAAGGTGTAATCAGTTCTGCACGCCGCTCTGCGAAGGCGGAGGTTCGTGGTGCAAATCCACGTGAGAGCGCCACCTTCATTGCCCCTGTGCCTCAGCAGCCACAGGGCGGGTTTCGTAAACCCGTATTCGTCGGTGCGAGTCCGACCAGGGGCTCCATTTCAATGGTGATCATGATGTAACAGCAGCATCACGCCCCGTGAAGGCGTTTGTGCCGGTGCGACTGCAATTCGCGAAGCGAACGTCTCTTATTGGGCAACTGATTTGCAGGACTTGGGAAGTCCATTCCCACACGGGACTCCAACCTTCGCCCGCTGCGAAGGTTGCCCGCCATAGCTTCTGAGCGGAGGCGGGCTCATGCGCAAAATCAAGCGGGCTACGGCTGGCAGGCCATTTCTTCGAGCATAGGTGTTGAGAGATACACGCCATTGGCCGTGCGCTAGCACCTTCCAAACCGGAATTCAGGGCGCGCTACCCTGATGATCGAGCCACCTTCGCCTGGCGGCTACGGCGGCCAGGCCATTTCTCGCGACGTGAATACCGGTGCCGGTCAGGACTTCACAGGCCTGGCTGCGGCGGTTCAACTCCGCCTTCGCGTCGCGCGATTTCTCTTCTACCGCGATCAACTCAGCAGCCTGCACTACACGCCGCACGAGGATTACCGCTGCACCGCCACGCTCATGTCTGGGCTTCCAGGCGCAGGCAATGACACCTGGCTGGCCCGGTCCAGACCGGAAATTCCCATCGTGGCGTTGGACGCCATTCGCAATGCTCTCGACATCGAGGCCACCGATAATCAAGGTGAAGTCATCCAAGCTGCACGCGAGCAGTGCCGAGAGCCTCTACGCGCCGGCCAGAACTTTGCTTTCAACGCGACGAATATTACGCGCCGAATGCGCCAACGCTGGATTGATTCTTTCGCTGATTATGGAGCGCGAATCGAGACTGTTTACATTGAGCCGCCCACGCTGACCGAATGTCACTCACTGTCGTTTGTTTGGAATGAACACTGACAAACCAAGCACGAAGCCTGGGGATGGAATTCATTGCAGGATTCATTCCTGCGCAAATCCTGTTGCTTACGCCGCGCCGTGCATGCTGTCATCCGAATCCTTGATGACGAACCGCGCGCGAAGGCGGGCGACTTCGCTGGCGAGACCGGCCAGCTTCACTGAGTTCAACACCTCGTTGAAATCCTTATAGGCCGCCGGGGCTTCATCCTTCGGATAGGTGCGGCAATTGGTCAGAATGTCCTGCGCCACAAATTCAGCATCAACGGTCTGCTGGTCCAGTTCGCGGATCGCGGCCTTGCGGCCTTTTGCGCGGCCCGCGCCGTGGTTCACGCTGTAACAGCTTTTCTCCGCGCCCGCGTCGGCGACCATGACGCATGAGCCAGCGGTCGGATTGCCAGGGAGCAGAATTGGATGACCGGTCTCGTAGAATGGTGTGTCTTTGAGTGTAAAGTGACTGGCGGGGAAGGCACGCGTCGCACCTTTTCGATGCACCCAACTTTCCTGGTTCGCCACGATTTCGCGGCGGGCAATGTTGTGGCTGATGAAATAGACGAGCGATCCACGGGTGCCGGGAATGATCTCCTGAAATGCTTCGAGCACGAGTGCGTTGATGAGCATGTGATTCATGGTCGCAAAGTTTGCGCCCAGCGACATGTCGTCGATGTAATCGTTGGCTTCCTGGGTGCCGAGCGGCGCATAAACCAATTCACGGTCATTGCCCGGCAAGGGAATGCTCCATGCGGCAAACTTGTTTTGAAGGGTGCGGAACTGTTCGTTGGCCAGCGCGAAGCCGAAGCCGCGTGAACCGCAGTGAGAAAGAAATGCAACGCAGCCATCGCGAAGGCCGAAAACTTCGGCGGCGCGGCGAGCGCGGTCGTTGTCAGCAATCTGTACGGCTTCACATTCACCGAAATGATTGCCACCGCCGTAAGAACCGAGTTGGCGGACTTTGTCCTCAAACTTGGGGAATTTGCCGGCGCTGATCAACAGTTCGAGTCGCGTCGCCAGGTCATCGCGCTGGTTGTTGTGTCCGAGGTGAAATGCGTCCTCGCAATGCTGTGCCCACTCTGTCGGGACGCCGAGTTCACGGCACACGCCCTCGGACGCGCCTTCAATCGCAACGCGGCGACCGAGTTCACCATTCACGTTGCGACCCTTCTTCACGTTGCGCTGACCTTTGCCCGCACCGGTCGGCGTACGTTCCACGATGGCATTGATCAGCGCGCGACGGACGGGCTTGTCGGCCACGGCATCGACGGGAAGATCGAGTTGAAGTAAGCTCATGGAGCATTTGATGTCCACACCGACCGGGCCGGGATAAACATGCGTCGGCGAGACGAGCACACAACCAACGGGCGCGCCGTAACCGGCGTGGGCATCAGGATTAAGGACCAAATCGGTAACGCCCGGAGCGCCGCGCGAGTTCAGAGCCTGTTCGATGCACTTGGCGTCGAATGCATCACGGATCGCCGCAGTACCGATTACGGTGATGGGTTTGCCATGGTTGCCTGGCGCCGGGATGAAACCTGTGGCTTCGCCCGTGGCTTGGATGACCGGCAACTTTTCTTCTGTGTTCATTGTTTTTCTTTCAAATTGTGTACCAAATAGACGGCGCGACAAGTTCTTGCCGAAACAATTGCTCTACCACTGAGCTACGGCCTCATTCATTGAGGCCGACGGGAGTCGAACCCGCGACAGATGTAGTTCCAACGGCATTCGCACCGAAATCATTCTGTTACTCACGAGAGACTTGAGAACGCGACGACAAGTTTTTGAGAAACATTTTCCGCTGCTCTACCAACCGAGCTACGCCGACCATTTTTGAGGTCGGAGGCCGGATTGGCTTCCCAAGCCCGCCACAAGTTAGTTATCCCACATTTTGATTTTCGCTAACGCGAATCGTGGTCGAACCGGCGACCTTCGGATGTAATGTAGTTCCTCCGGCATTCGTCGCGAAAAGTCTGTGACGACAAGTTGGTCACCGTCGAGGAAAGACCAACGAAGATGAATTCTTTAGCGTAAGCTCCGCAGAGTAATTCCCCCACTTTTCCCCGCCGCGCACTCCTGTTTTGCGCCTCCCTCCCGGCGCGCCTCCACGGTGCTCCCCTCTCCGAGTTGGTCCGCCTTTCAGCACGCAGAGGCCGCATTGGCTCACGCCTTGACCTGTCCTTCAGCCGCGTGGCATACTGATGGCGATGAAACAGTTTCAGATCATCACCGGAAAGCAACCGCAGCAGACTAACCAATTTCCATGACAGCCACTGCGCAAAAACTCGAACAGGCGTTCAAGAAACTTCCTCCCAGCGAGCAGGCTGAATTGTTTGGTCGCCTGGAGACGATCGTCTATGCGGAAGACGAGGCCGATCGCAGTTCACTCGAACGCACCCGCGATCTGGAAAGTGGAAAAGTCACCCCACTGTCAGAACGCGAAGTCATGCGGCGCGTCCGCGTTGGACTTAAGTGATCGTCGATTATCATCCCGCCTTCGCTGAAGACCTCCTGCATCCGTTATCATAACCTGGCTGTGCCAAGCCTCGGGGAGGATTTTAGGAAAGAAGTATTTCAGACCATCGACCGGATCAAAGTCCATCCCCATGCATTCAGCAAAGTCTATGTCGATGTCCGCCGCGCCCGCCTCAAACGTTTCAAACGATATGCAGTCCGATTCTCATTGAGTGAAGATGCCAACAGGATCCGGATTCTGAGCGTCCTGCGCGGTGCTCGCCATCCGGACCACGGCAAAGACCGCAGGTAGTTTTTCTTCTCTTCGCCGACGCGCTTCTAGCGTAGGCAGGTCCGCCTCCCCCCAAGCCTCGAACTCTGAACCGGCAACCGCTACGCCACAGGCTTGGCGGTTAGTCTTTCGCAACAGCCTCGGGTCCCTCCCGACCTTCACGTTGCGCACAGAGCGAAGATCTCTCCTTTAGAATCTCTCGGCCTGGAATCACGCCCTCAGGAACTGATTCCACGCCGCGCGACCCCCTGGGCTTTTGGAACCCAACGGGGCACTTCCATCCAATCCTGAATCCCTCAAACAAATCATGCCCACACAAACCGTCTGGATCGACCCAGAACGATTGCTCAAACACCACGGCGTCCAAGTTTTCCAAACTTACAAGGACGATGACTATGACCAAGGCGCTCGACGCTATACGTTCACGCTGGACCCGCAATGCGGCGAAGGAGGCAGTCGTTGCGAGGATCAACCTTGCCAGCACCTCTTTGATGTTCGGGAACTGTCCACCTGGAGGCCACCGCAACAACCGCCGTTTTGCACCGGAGCAAACGACACGCCCGAAAATCACGCCGCTTGGAACGAGTATTTCGAACGGGAACAGGAGGCCATTCGAACCGCGATTGCCGCGGCCATTGAACGCGCCGAATTAACAACGAGCGCTTGGTTACCTCCTGCCCAGGAGAACAAAGCAAACCCGGCATCCGTGCCGGAGAACGAATCACCAACAAGCCCGGAGTGATCCAGGCTTGTTCACCGCAAAAACCCGGAGGAGCCGGTTGGCTCTTCCATTTCCATGAAAGGACATAATGAATTCTTTCGATCAATGTCACCGTTCTATTTAGACTTGGTTAACTAACTCTTCGACTCGTGAACCCCTCCAAGCTTCTCTGGAAAGCTTGCAACCGTTGCAGTGGCATCTGGGGTGGCGCGGTTCACGGGAGCGGAAGCGCGCGCTGTCTTATCTGCGGTTTTATCATTATCTGGGCTGCAACGTTTCAAGGAACCAGTGGACGAACTTTGGGCCTCTTCCATTTCTTCCCGACGCCGACCAATCACCCGCTCCTGCCAGTTACTTTTCCCTTAGCCGACACGTCAGCAAGGCTTCGTCCAACAGTCGAGTAAGTCTCCGTGTCATATTCCTCGTCGAGCCGACCCTCTCTCCGCGGAAACCTACTCGACTCTAGGTTGAACGAGCCGTGGTAGCGAGGCGCTCAGACCTTGGCATTGGGTAAACCGGATGGAGCTTTGGAAAGCTTCGCGACGTAGGCGCGGAGTTCAGCACGACAAATCCTTCTCCCTCTTCGCTGGAGAGTCAGGGGTCCAAAGAACTCGCGAATTTGAATCAACCCCGAAGTTCGGGCCGACTAATACTCTCGATTCTTTTTGATCCCCGGCTCAGGAACGGGATATTTTCCGTCAGGCCCAGCCAAGAGCGGTGCCGGAGAATCCATTGTCAGCTTATCAACATCCGGAGCGAATTCATGCTCGCAGTTCAGCATCTCTTCATACGTGATTTCTTGTCCCGTATGCGCTGCCATACGCCCCATACAAGTGACAAGGCTTGCTTCGACCCCACGCCTCACTTCGTTGTAAGGCCGGTTGTTCCGAATCGCATCAACGAGATCATCCCATTCGAGGTCGTAAGGATTCGGCTCAGGAGCAGGCGGCTTAGAGAAGGCCCAGAGAACATTCTCACTGCTGTAATCGCGGGGATTCGGATCCTGCCCTTTGAAAAGCCGGACGCGCCCCGGGCTATGTCCGCCGCTGGAGATGATCGCTGAACCTTTACTGCCATGCGCGTAACTGGCGAACTCCGCTTTGCAGCCACTCATGTTGCGACCATCGTAGAAAAGCTTTGCTCCATCCGGATAAGTATATTCCACGGAGTAGCTGTCGAAATTCTGATCCAGCGATTCACCGCGGTAATGTCGGCCCCCCAAGGCATGAACTTTTACAGGCCAGGCGTTCTTCATCCACGAACACTCGTCGATTTGGTGGATGTAGTAATCGCTGTAACATCCGCCGCTGGCCCAAAGAAACGAATGGAACCGCTGAATCTGGTACAGCAAGTCGCTCACTTGGCCGGGATTGGGGCGTGCCAAAGCTGAGGCGCCGGACATGCGATAAGCCCGCATCGCGACAATCTCACCGATCTGCCCATCTCGGATTCTTTGATGGAGCTCCTGCCGGCCTTTGCAGTGCCGGACCATGAGGCCCACTCCGACCTTCATATTCTTTCGAACGGATTCCTCACCGAGCTTCAACATTCGACGGCAGGCCGGGCCATCCACGGCGACGGGCTTTTCCATGAAGACGTTCAGCCCTTTCTGAACTGCGTGCGTAAAGTGAACCCATCGGAATGCTGGCGGAGTGGCGAAGATAGCTACGTCCCCTGGTTTCAAGCAATCGATCGCCTTCTGGAATCCGTCAAAACCGATAAATTTTCGATCCGGCGGCACGTCCATCTGGCTGGAATAGCGGCGATTCAAGCCTTCGTAGCTACCCTTCAGGCGTTGTTCGAAAACGTCGGCCATGGCGACGAGCTTGATGGGACCGAGCCTGCTGGTCTGAAGCGCGTTGGCAGCCGCGCCGGAGCCGCGTCCGCCGCAGCCGATTAATGCCAGTTGAATTGTGTTATCTTCTGCGGCGTGGACGTGTGGAAGGGCCACCCCTGCCAGAGCCGATGCCGCAGCGATCTTGCCGGTCTGTTTCAGAAACTCACGACGAGAGCTTTCGTTCCTTGGGGAAGTATTCATAGAGGATAAGCTGCTGACGGCCGAGTATCGACGTTTATTCACCATCTGCAGCGACATCTGAACGCCGCTGATCGGAGTGAAGTTTTTTTCGAGGCTTTCTTGCCCTTCTCTAAATAGTCGAGTCAGGACCTGGACACTTACAAGAGAATGCTAGCGAACCTCATCGAAGATGAATTCGTCACCCATCGATTGAGTCATGCGGAAGCTTGCGGAAATCGCGAAATGGAAGTCCTGAGCGGCGACGAGTGGCTCGGGAGGATCTAAAATCCAGTTGACGCTGATCAAGCTCTCTGGAGCAGCGGCGGGAGGTTTTCCCTCTTCAGACGGGTTGGGCACGAACCGGGGATTCCCCGGCACTTCACCGACGCGTCGATTAATAGCATCAGCCTGCACGACGCAGTGTTTACCAGAAAGTCCGAAGCTTTCAAGCAATTTGGCGGCCGTACTTCGCGAAGTTGTGAGTGATATTGCAGGACTACCGGCCCAAGAAGGCAGATGGTGAAGGCATCGAAACAGAATTCATGCTGCAAGGACGGCGAATACAGCCCGGAGATTTGGCGTGGCTCCAGGGGTGGATCGACCTAAATCCGAAATGGAGTCGCAAACAGATTGCCCGCGAGT
>CAMAWP010000344.1 GCA_945861765.1 Akkermansia muciniphila
GCATCGCGCTCCCGGAGAAAAAGCCACATGGACGTGATCAAGCCGGCGATGAGCGCAACTGCGACCGCGGCACCGCCGACAAACGTCGCTTTGTTTCGGCGCACCATCTTTTGCAGGAGGTAAAGTTTGCTCGGGGCATGGGCGAACACCGGCTCCTGGTTAAGATAGCGCTCTATATCCATCGCCAGCAGCGCGGTCGTTTCGTAACGGCGGGTTCGGTCTTTTTCCAGACACTTCATCACGATCCAATCCAGGTCGCCGCGGATGATCGAGACAAGTTTGGGCGGCTCGGATTGCTGGCGCTTGGCCGTGGCCGTCAGTTCGGCGTGGAGCATGGTGCCGAGACGAGTCGATGGCCGCGGCGGCTCCGTCTCGCGAATCGTGCGTCGCATGTCATCCAACCCGGCGCGCATGAGCTGATCGGGGTCGAATGGCGTTTTACCCGTGAGCAATTCGTAGAGCAAGACCCCGAGCGAATAGATATCGCTGCGGGTGTCCATGTCCAATCCGCTCATCTCGGCTTGCTCCGGGCTAACGTAGGCCGGAGTGCCGATGAAAGACTGAAATTCTGTGAAAAGCGTCTTGTCGGTCAACCGTTGGTCGGTGGCTTTCGCGATGCCGAAATCAATGACCTTCGGCACCGCAACGCCGTCGTGGAGGGTGACCAGAATATTCGACGGCTTGATGTCGCGGTGAATGACACCTTTTTGATGGGCATGTTGAATAGCGCGGCAGACCTGGATGAACAACTTCAACCGGTCTTCCGTCGGCAGATTATTCTGGTCGCAATACTCGGTGACACGAATGCCGCGGACCAATTCCATGACGAAGTACGGACGTCCGGTTGAAGTGGCGCCAGCGTCGAGGACCTTGGCGATGTTCGGATGGTCCATCATCGCCAAAGCCTGGCGTTCAACTTCGAAACGGGCCACGACACTCTTAGTGTCCATGCCCATCTTGATGATTTTGAGAGCGACGCGGCGGCGAACGGGCTCTTCCTGCTCGGCCATATAGACAACGCCGCAGCCGCCCTCCCCAATTACTTGAAGAAGTTTGTAGCGGCCAATTCTGTCTCCCGACCTTTCTGTCACTGTCCCGATAGTCGTCCCGTTGGGGCCCAGAGCAGATTCCACCGAAGCTGGGGAGGACCTAAGCGCACCGGAAACGACTGGTGTATCCAAGAACTCGCCCGCTTCCTCGTGCGCCTTGAGCAGATCTTCGACGCGGCGACACAACGCGGGATCACCCAAACAGGCGTCCTTCAGGTAAGTGGCGCGTTCCTCCCGCGTGGACAACTGGACGGCCACGTCAAAGATGCTTTCTTCGCTGTTCTCTTGGGCATTCATACCGCACTACAGTCAATCTTCTACCCGCTCACTCGAAATAAAGACAGCCAAGGATCACAGGCAGCAAATTGAGAATGTCAGATTGCGGATGTTCATCAACTGTCCGACCGAAAACTTTTGTGTTATTCCATTTGTCATAGGCTCTGGCGTTAGCCGCTTTCATACCAACAATGCGAGATTCTCGTTCGAAAAGGATCATTTCAAGTAAGAGCCTTTAAACTCCGAAGTAGAGAGAGAAAACCAGGGCAAGACAACCTTCGTTCAACGCAATGAAAGAGGCCAGGGTCGGCTTTCCGGGTTCCCGGTGCTCCCCGGCCTCAATTGTTCCCAAACAGGAATGCAGCTATGCGTAAGCCTGCACTCCCGAATCATTACGTTCTTCCTCCAGTGACTCCGAGTCGATCCGAACTCTTGGTTCACCGGCGGTCGCTCTCCCTGGTTGCTGGTCCTCGTGGGATTGGCACCAAGTGCCGTTCAATAGACAATGCGAAATTCACGCGGGAAAAGGATCAGCGAATTTTAACAGTGTGTTGGGCTGCTCGCCCTGTGGATTGACCGGACCCGGGTGAGACCAACGCGAAGCTCCGAATGATATTGCGAATTGGACCAATGCTGGTGCGCGAGCGCGCCCTCTAAAGAAGCTGTCTTGTACCGCCAGGGGCGTTGGTTCACTGACCGGCCTTGCGATTGACGCGGTAGAAATTCCTGTCTCCTGTCGGAGCCGGAACTATGTGCTCGGTGACCGGAAACCGGCCTCGCACGAAAGCGGAAGCAGTGAATGGCAATCCGAGGTCCGTGCCGGACTCGATCGCATAGGTTTCACCTTCGCGCCCGGGCCAGCTCAGGCGCAAGAAGCCGGATTGCAACTCCGCAAAATCGAGCCGGGATTCGGTCTGGGAGGATGTGGGATCAGTGCCTATCACCTGCTCGCGGGCATTGTTGAAGCCGTCCTGGTCCGGATCGTCCTTCGGTCCAAAGGCGAGTGTCCCGAACCACTTCATTTCCCAGGCATCGTCGAGGCCATCGCCGTCCTTGTCCGTAATCGCCACGCCACGGATGAGGAGTTGAACGTAGGTGACAGCGCCGGTTGCAGCGGTGGATGAACCAGAAGTTCGCACGGTGGTGTTGCGCTCGTCACTCACCTCGACCCGCCATTCACCCACGCTGCTTTCGTAGAAGTGCTGCGAGCTCCAGTAGGTCCAGTCGCGCGGGCCGGTCGAGTTGTCACTGTTAATGGATTGAAGCACCGAGCGGGTTCCTGCGGGAGAAACCAGTGTCACCCGCACATCCGAACGGCTCGTGTGCGTCGTCTTCAGGCGGACCCCAATGCTTTCGCAAACCAAGGTATCGCTGACTTTGAATCGGTAAACAGCGGATCTCAGTTGCAACCTGGCGGTGGCGTCAAGATGCGTCGCGATGAAATTGCGCAGGCGTTCGCCGTCGTTTTTTCCAATACTGACCGCAGGGATCGGCACAAAGGTGGTGCCGCCCATCGGTTGGATTACCGTCGTGCCGGTGTTGTTGAAAATCACCGCGAATGAGGCACCAGCGCGTGCGGCACGTGCAATCTTCTCCTCGAAATAACTGGTGCCCCGCTGAATCAACGCACCTTTGCTTTTCACATGCAGTGGAAGCTCTTCGTTCGCCTGCCCTAAATCTATTAGCAGCATGTCTGTCGTAGGATCGTCGGCATGCGGGCCGAGCGATGGCAAGCAGCGGATCGAGGTGAGTGACGCGACGATCCCATCGCCCGAACAGACCACGCGCAGGGCGTCATCGGGAATCTCCTGACGCGTGGTGTTCGTCAGCGTCAGCGTGGTGACTGGTGGACGATTTGACCAAAGCTTGGATAGGCGAACGGCAAAACCGGCGTCAGGCACGCCAAAGCCGACGTTGTGGCTGACGCGCAACCCGGCGCCGTTGAGCCGAACATTTGGGTCGTTTAGGTCGTAGTGCCTCGCGCTCTGAATCAAGATTTGCTGAACATCGCGATAGGTGAGGCCGGGATTCGCACTCAAAACGAGCGCCACAACACCAGCCACCTGTGGCGAGCTAGCCGAGGTGCCGTTGAAACCGGCGGTATCGCCCGTGTCGCCGGCCGCTATGTTGTGCCCAGCAGGGCCGGTTGGATCGGTTGTCAGAACATCTGGCGCGACGGGGTCCATTCCCTCCGGCACGCCATCACCGTCGCTATCGACAACATCGCCGCTTGGCGCGGCGACGAGCACGCAGGCGCCGGGGCTGCTATAGCTGCATGCTCGTCCGTCCTTTCGAATCGCCGCCACCGCAATGACGCGCGGATCGCTCGCGAGACCATCATCATTTGCATCGGTCAAACTTTCGCGGTCATTGCCCGCGGCGCGCACGATCACCACTCCCTTGCCGCCCCTTCCCTTGTTCACGGCCGCGGCGATCCCCGCCTCAGACAAAGCTTCGATCCCTAACCGTGCCGTGCTAGCGCTGCCCCAACTGTGGTTTTGCACGACCACTCGGTCGCCCGCGTATTGGAACATGTTCATCAACTGCTCATCGTTCGCGATGCTATCCAGACCGCGCGATGTGCCGAAGATGACCCAACTTGCCAACTGCGCTCCGGGCGACACACCCACCACGCCGCGCGCGTTGTCAGCCTCGGCGGCAATTAACCCAGCGACGGCGGTGCCATGGTCGGCGCTGGAAGAAGCCGGGGCGCCATTCGTTGTGTTTCGATAAAAATTAAAATTTGGGCCGGTGATTCGAGACTTTAGATCCGGGTGATCGAGCTGAACGCCGTCATCGACGACTGCCACCACCACACCTTCGCCGCGCGTGATTGGCCAGGCGGCTCGGATGTTGAGGTCTGGCCCCGTCAGGTTGCGATCTTTGCCTCGGTTGTCCAGATTCCACTGTTGCTGAAAGAGCGGATCGTTAGGCGCCTTGGCATACGCCTCATGCCGCTTGAACGAGCGGCGCATGACCGGGTAACTCGCCAAGGCACCTTCGTACTTGGCCAAAGTCTCTGCGGCCGCGATCGCACTGGCAGCATCCGCGGCTTGAAGAATGAAGAGATTGGAGCTCACCGTGCGAGCAAGCGTGAGGCTTGAGCTGGCAAGAAACGCATCGAGGCCGTGGCCAGGCTTCAGTTGGAGAACCACACGGCTGCCGAGTTCAACCGTGTTCGTCGAGCCATCGATTCGAGCTGGAGTCCATTCGTCTCCGGGGTTGCCTGCGAACAACCGCTTGCCCATGTCATTCGTCGCGTTGATCACTCGAATGTGATAAGCAGTCTGGTGGGGCTCTCGAAATTCGAAGCGCCGTGTGACGTTCGTTTCCGCGGCTCTTGTCACAAAAGCCAGCGCGACCACCGCGCACGTCATTAGCAGGAGTCGATGTGTACGTCTAACAGTCGCGCCATCGACCGCAACAAAGTTGGTCAGCATCACAGTTTTAAAGGCAAGTCGCGTGCCGTCTTCCGCAGAATCCGGAATAAACTCTGGTTTCGCGTTGACGTTCCCCCCGGCCTCCGAATAGCCTTGTGCCATACTCAAATCGCAGTTCCGATCGGTTCTTTTCTGCGATGCCAAAGACCCCACATTTGGGGGAAACTTATGACACTCAGACGCCCACAGAAACGAGCCGGATCAGAGCATCGCGACTCGGGGCTCTTTGCTTTCACCCTCATCGAGCTGTTGGTCGTGATCGCCATCATTGCGATTCTGGCGTCACTCCTCCTCCCGTCGCTCAGCGCGGCAAAGGAGAAGGCCCGGCGCGCTTCGTGCAAGAGTGCCTTGCGGCAGCTCGGACTTGCATTTCAAATGTACGGTCTGGACAACGGCGAACGCCTGCCGCAAGGGTATCGGGACGACGGCTTCTCTCACTCGATTTGGATCAGCACTAACACCTTCAACGCCATTCGGCAGTATAGCGCCACGAACATGAGCACCTGCCCGAGTCTGGCTGGTACTTTCCAGTACTTTCAAGCTCCCTACGGCTATGTGATTGGATTCAATTACAATGGCGGGCACAAGAAGCCGTGGTCCGGTGAACCATCGACCACCAAATGGGAATCACCCCAGAGGTTCACTGACAACCCCATGCTGACCCTCGCCTGCGACCTCAATGCTTACGCCGAACCGGTCGGCGGCAACGGCTGGGTGATCGCCCCGCATGGCCGTGGTGGTGCTGCCCGGCAGAGTGGCATACCGTTCCTTTGGGTGAAGAAGGTCACCAAGCCAATAGACGTCGGTGCTCAAGGCGGCAATGTGCTTCTCCTCGATGGCTCCGTCCAATGGAAAAACCTCGCGCAGATGACCAACTACTGGGCAGCGCAAGGAGGCACCTATTGGAATGCCTGGTAAAGTAACGCAACACTAAAAACAAGAAATGACCAAACAATGAAAACGCCGACCCGAACAGTTCTCAGCGCACTTGTCGCTTTTTGGTCTCTGACCCAAGCGTCGAGCCAAACCATCACCGTCACTACGGACCCCGCAACACCCATCAACGACTACGTATCAATCAGCGAATTCAACACGGACGGCAACATTGAAGGATGGGGCCGCAATACCGGCGCCATCGGTGCGCTGAAAACGGCGAATGGCAGTCTCGAAGTCATCACAACCGGCGGTGATCCCTACTTCTTTCGCTCCGTCATCACCAACGCTCCCGCCGCGTTCACAACGGTGGAAGTTCGCGTGAAACTTCTCGCGGGCTCGCCCGCCAGTTGGGAAATGTTTTGGGGCAGCGTCGGTGCCGGGCTGGGCGGGTTCTCAGGCGGCCGCCGCGTCGGCTATAACCTCGAGTGGGAAGATGGGGAGTATCACATCCTCTCGTTCGACATGGCCGATGTGCTCAGCGGCAACGCCCTTCGCGATTTTCGCATCGACCCCGGCCAAGCGGCAGGCAATCGCTTGCTGGTGGATTATGTTCGCGTGGGAACCGTCGCTCCGGACACCGATGGCGACGGGTTGCCCGACGCCGTTGAAACAAAGACGGCAATTTTTGTCAGCTCGCGCGACACCGGCACCGATCCCACCAAAGCGGATTCCGATGGTGATGGATATAGCGACAGCGCGGAAGTGACGGCAGGAACGAACCCGAACGACAAGGCAAACTTCCCCATTCCCGCCATTGATCGTTACACGTTGAACTCGGCCGTTTACGTGGTCAGCGTGGCGATCGGCCCTAACGCACCCAGCGTGAGCAACGGCAAGCCAACCTCATTCGAGATCGCTCCCGCTCTTCCCGCCGGTTTCAGCTTCAACACATCGAACGGTTCGATCAACGGCACTCCGACGTCCGCCAGCGCGGCTACCGATTATGTCGTCACCGCCAACTTCGCTGGGGGAGTTAAAGCGACTAGAACACTCAATATCGAGGTGCGCGCCCCGTTCATCAACTTCCCCGTGGCCAAGTACAGCCTCAAAGTGAGCCAGAGTTTCGGGCCAGTTAAGGCGGATATCGCGGGCCCGCCGCCGACATCTTACAGCGTCTCCCCCGCGTTGCCGGGTGGATTCACGCTCGATCCTGGAACCGGTGAAATCAGTGGCACCGGCACCGATTACCTCCCTGCGACGACCTATTCAGTGAAGGCTAAATATGCCTCCTTTCCCGAGGCCGTTGCTTCGATCACACTCTCCGTTCTCGAGGCTCCCGGATTCACCCTCGATCCCCCCCAGAAAGTGCTGAGCTACTTCTCGCTTGGCGAGTTCAGCGACAACACGGAAGTCAATGGCTGGTTCCGGAACGGGATCGAAAACCCGTTCACCATTGTGGACGGCGCGCTGGTTGTGAAAGCCATTGGCGGCGATCCTTATTTCGGCAAGGCACTGGCCATGCCCAGCGACTTCCGGACCTTCGAAATCCGCTTCAAGTTAACCGAAGGAACGGACACCGGCTTCCGCACGTATTGGGCGGAGAACGCCGTCGGTCGCGGATATAGCGAATCCACCGCCGTATCCTTCCCCGCGGAAGCCGACGGCGAGTACCATACGTATCAACTCGATTTGTCGAAGGCCCTGGAAGGGTCGCTCAATTCCAT
>CAMAWP010000345.1 GCA_945861765.1 Akkermansia muciniphila
CAGTTTTTCGACGGTATTTGTAATAGCCGATTAAGTCAACGCCTTATGAAGATCCCGCTGTCTTAACGATATGGTTCCCCGCTGTTTTCGGTGGAATCATTTCCGTGTCCGGACAGGAGAACTCACTCCCGAGGAGTGCGTAGAGTTTGTAGAGTTTGGACATTTTCCGGCCGTGTGCTGTCGTATCCGATGAGCTATTTCCGACTGACATCTCCCGGAGGGGAGATTCGAGAATAGCCCACTCTTTCAAGGGTGGGATTGCGTAGCAAATACCCAAAGTCCCGAAGGGACGGTTGAGCCATTCTCGGGCGAGCCTTTGTCCTGAACAGACGGTGAGAATAGGAGCTGACGTCGGACATTGGGGGATTCGGCCGTCCCTGCGGGACTTATGCGAGAGCTCATTCGAACCCAGCAGTGAACTGCCGGGCTATTCTCGAATCTCCCTCCGGGAGACGAAGGCGGCCAATAGGTCCAAACTCCCGTCATCCCGGCGGGATGGAAAAATGGTCTTCATCCGCTGTGGACCTATTCCACTGAAAACAGCGAGGAACCACCTCGGAAACGGCCTCAACTGTTCCACAACAAACTCCATGAGTCATCTCCGACCCTTCGACGAAGCAGCTCTGGGTTTCGCTTCCGCGGCGGGGCTTGTTAGAGCATTTGCAGAAACCGCCCCGGCCGGACGATCTGAATTCCAAACGGCTTTTCGAGGGCGAGTAAGTCTCGATCGTATGTGACGATGAGGTTCGCGCTGGCCGCCAGCGCGGCAGACAAGTAAGGATCGTCATTCACGTCGCGGCTGCGTTGCTTGCCCAGCGGGGTCGGCTCAACGCGACGCACATTTTCCAAATACCAGGTCAATCGCCCGACGGCGTCGTGCTTGGGCTGCTGCTGCTGGATCACGCGCAACGCGGTTTCTCGCGTTTCGGCCAGCGTGGCTTCCGTGCCGTATGCGAAAGCCCGCCGTCTCGCGAGCTTCACCAGACACAGCCAGCCCTCGCCTTGCCAGCAGACGCCAGCCACGACCACGTTGGCATCAAGGACAGCGCGCACGAGTCAATTCCTTGCGAACCTTGCGCTGTACCGCGAGCAATTGCTCCATCTCCTGGTCACTCGGGCCACCAGGTGCGCCTTTGGTGGTGGAGCTCAGGAACGCGAGGTCCGCCTTGATCTCCCCCCGCATCCGATCTCGGATCAAGTCGCGGAAAAATTCACTGGTGTTGCCAAAGTCGCGCTCGACCGTCCGGCGTACGTACTCAGACTGTTCCGGCGTCAACGAGACGTTCATCGTGTCCATCTTCATGTAGGCACCGTAATGAACCGCCAAGTATTGTCAACTATTGGCCAGCCATTTGAGAAGGCTGTGAGCCCTCGCGTCTCGATCAGCGCGAGGCGCGAGGCAAAAACGACCCGTTCGGAGTAATGCTGGCGGCGAAACTCAGAGTGCAAACGATGGTGACTACGATCTGGATTGCAGCGACCGGGCATCAAAATTGGTCGCAGGCTGGAATATGGTGGCTTCACATCCACAGCCCTTCAGCCAGAACCTCGATTTCCTCCGCTGCCGTCGCTGCCGTCGCTGCCGTCGCGAGACTCGGTTTGGAACGATTATCGTGGTGAAGGTGAAGCCGGAAGAGGGAGCACTTCCCCGGAATTCGTCTGAGGCGGATACAAACCGGGACCGAAATTCGCCAACGGATCAACCTTCTGATGATTCCTCCAACCTCGGTAGCTCAGAGTCGCCAACACGAAGACTACTCCCACACCAACAATCAGCAACAGTAACTGCCAGTTCAGCCTCGATAGCTGAAGCATGACGATGTCGATGATTCCATGCGGTTTTCCCGCGAGATTGGGCGGCTGGCTAAATTGCGCTGTGGCGGAGAGTTCGACCTCCAGTTCTTTGGTGATACGCGGCACATCCAGCTTCAACATCGCGGCATAGCTGCGGACGAATCCACGAATATAAACAGGCGCGGCAAACACATGGTAAGCGCCCTCTTCAAGGGCGCGCACATGGTCTGTCTTGATTTTAGTGACTTCAGCAATGTCATAGACAGACAACTTTTGCTGCTCACGCGCGTGGCGCAATTGTTCGGCAACGCTTGGCACAATGTCTGTAGTACCGCTTTGTCATGGGGTTTGGCAATCACGGAAAGTCGATGCAACACAAACAGAACTCGGAATTCCTGGAAAAGCACCCAAACCTCTACAACGTTGCGAGGCTTTCAACGCCTCGGGATTTCAGGAGCAACTCGATAAACGCCACGTCGCTTGGGGAAGTCGCTTTCGGATTGGGTGTTCTACTCTCGACCAACCTCACTGGCTGGCCAATTAATTCGCATGCAGCCGTGTCGTCAGTAACCACCAAACCTCCCTGCCGAACGGCAGTCAACGCACGCTGAATCACATCCAACTTGAACGTCTGCGGAGTTTGCACAGCCCAAAGTTTGGCGCGATCGAGGGTTCGCTCGATTAACGTTCCTCCATCAGATTCCTTGATGGTGTCGGTCATTCGTTGTGCCGCAACCGCCGCTCCGATCTCGCGGGCTGATTCGATTGTCCCAGCGATGAGCCCCTCGTCCGTGCATGGCCGCGCAGCGTCTTGGATCAAGACAATCTCGGTTTTGCGAGAGACTTCCTGTAACCCGTTCCAAACGGAGTCCTGACGTTCTCGTCCACCAACCACCAAACGAAAGCGTTTCTTGAAATGAAACTGACTCGCCAAATCTTGGAAAGTGCTTTGCATTCCCTCTCTCACAACCAGGATGATTTCACCGATCGACGGACTCGAATCCAATCGTTGCCAAGTGTGGGCGACGAGCGGCCCTCCAGCCACCTCGATGAAAAGCTTGTCCACTCCAGGCCCCATTCGGGTCCCTTTGCCGGCAGCAACCATGATTGCAGAAACCATTGTTAAAATCTAAAGCCCAGTTTCGAAAGTCCAAAGCCTAAACTTTGGCGGCCCAGTCGGCGCCTTTGCTGCATAAAATGAATTCGTCAAACTACAGAGCCTTGGGTGTCACGAGACGATAAAAGCGGTTTCCGTTACTGTTCGGCACGACGACGACGTCCAAAACCCTTCTGTCAGGCTGCGCTTCGAAGCTGCGGAGCGTGGACCAAGTCCCGCTCGTCAAAGATTCCTTGAATTGCACGGAGTAAGTCTTACCAGCGATCGCGGTGAAGCGAAGGACGGTTTCACCGACGATCGATAGAGCAGCAGTAACGCGCAACGCGCTCATCGAGTCGCGAGGATCAGTTCCGCTGAGGTACTCTTGAGAATTCGTCAACCCATCCCCATCCAAATCAAGCAAAGCATCGGCCTTTGAGTTGGGATTGAGTTCGTGAACTATTTCCCAATCGTCCGGAATCCCGTCGGCGTCCTGGTCGGACGACGACAAGGTATCAGCGCGTCCGGGTGTCGGCGCAGCTCCTTTCCAAGTCGCTGGATCGTTTCCCGACTGAACTGAGGAAAGTCGATGGAGGGACAGCCCGGTTCCATCAGGCGAAAGAGGCCATGGGAATTGGTCCGAATAGATGACTTCATCCACGATTACCCAAGAATACGGAGCGCCGGCCTGGTCCGGGAGTTGCGGCTTTTCAAGCGCCACACGATCGCTGCGATTGTTGAGCTTGCCTTGGTACGGGCCAAAAATCGGAACAGAGGCGCTATCCGACCCATACGTGCTGAGGAAAACGGCGAGCGCGGCAGCGTCGGCAGGGTTGAAATTCACTATCAACAAATACTTTCCCGCAGCCAAGGTCGTGTTTGTTGGGAACGTGAATTGCGCTCCTCCATCGAGACGCCAGACGCCGTTGGTATCGAATAGACTCACAGCGATCGGGGTTGGGTTGAAGATTTCCACAAATTCATCGGCCGAATTATCATCGGGATTAGCCGTCGTGGCTCTTGGATGGTACATCAACTCGCTGATGACGAGTTGCGAGATGGGGGGATTGTTCTTCCGACTCCGGGTTGGCAACGAAGCGAACCAATACTCACCGCCGTCGGGATACCGTCCGAGCGAGACGTCGCTCAACTGCCCTTTGAACCGGACAGAATCGGCGACGCGATCCTCTGCGTTGCCTGGCAGATACGAAAGGAGCACTTGCTCGCCTGCCTTATCCAAACCAAAGCCAGCGGTGATTGGGTTATGAAAGCCGGTGATTTCATCAAACACCAACCAACCTCGAGCTGGAATCGGTGTCGATGGAATCGCCCACTTTTTCAAGTTTGCAGGGTCATCGCTCAAATACCAGCCGGCGAGCGGAACGGGGGACAACGTGGGGTTGAACAGTTCGATCCAGTCGTTCGAGTCATACTCAGGCCGCGCCGGATCGTTGTAGTCTGTGTGGACCACAACTTCGTTCAACACAACGCTGGCCGGCGCTGGCGGATCGGCTTGTCCCGGCGATCCACGAAGAAAAGTGCTGGACCGCCAATTTCCGGGATAGTCAAGCGAGCGCTGGCCATCGGTTCCAAACGCCGATTCCAGTGGAACCAAAGAATGCCCAGCACCATCGGCAGCCAAGGGCCATCCGCGGCTATCTCCATATTGGAACGTGATGATCTCCACTCCGGATGCAGCGGTTTTCAGCGATATTTGTTCTCCGCTATTGTCGAGGCTGCCGGTGTAGGGGCCGACAATCTGAACGCTGCTGCGCAGACCATAATGCGATCTGAATGCAGCAAGCTTTCCGGCGCTGTCGCCTTTGGCCACCAGCAGATATCCGCCCGGGGGAAGAGCGGTTCCTGGGGCAAAAGTGAAATCAACTCCCAGGCTGAACTTCACTCCATTCAGATCGAGATCCAAGGTGCTGCTCGTGTTATGAAGCTCAATGAATTCAAATTCACTCCCGCCAGGCGGGTTGTACATCACTTCGGAAACTCTCAGGTGATCCATGAGAGCTGTCACGTTATCCGCCGTGCTCGCGGTAAATTGAACCGGCTCCGACCAGTTGCTCCAGCGACCTGTCGAGTCCTTCATTCGGGCACGGACGCGGTAAGTGTGGTCAACCTCCACTGCGCCTGGAGGAATCGAAATATCAGGGGTGAACGTGATCAGCTCCGGACTCTCCCACGTCGAGGTAATTTCATACTTCCTCGGTTTGTTTGGATCAAAACTGAGTCGATTGGTGACCGTGATTTCGCCAATTCTCCATTTCATCGACGCAAAGGAATTGGGGCCCGAGTACGTGGAAGCACGAAAGGTCAAACGGTTCGCCGGGAAACCGGCGGGCGCTGTGGGAGCGACTTTCGGCCGCGCTGGGATTGACGCATCGTCGGCCAGATTGTCCAAAAACGCTCCGCGTAGGTTCACATAATCCTTCATTTTCTGCACCATACCGGGAAAGTCTTTCGTCGGGACGACCTGATAGAAACGGCCTTGGCTCGATTTGGAACGATTGACAAAGGATGAAACCATGATCGGGTTGTAGTCCCACATGGACCGATCGGCATCCACGAACGACGGCATGCCTGTTGGGTCATCAATGATCGCAGCATATTCGTCGATCAACTGACTGGCCTGGTCCGAGTTAAAGAGAAGATCGCGCATCTCGCGAATGCGATTCCGGTACTCCAGATTAAAGGCTGGCCTCTTCAAAACTCGATCCGTGAATTCGTCGATGCCTCGACAACCCGGATCGTACATGTTGTCCGCCCAGGTCAGATCGAGATCCCAGGGATGAACGGACCAAAGTCTGGTGTCTGGATTCAGGTAATAGAAATAGTTCTTCTTATAACAAATGTCATAGTGATGAATTCCTTGAACGATCGCCTGATAGCTGTAATAGCGCTCAAGATTCAGATTCTGTCGCCACCAATCGTCCGTGGGCGTTGTCGTCTGATAGGTTTTCAGAAACGAGTTTAAGTCCGATTTGTTGCTGACGGCCGTAGCCCCTTGATTATTGAGCTCCCCGGTTCCTCCCTCCATTTTATAAAAGTTGCCGTCCGGCAGAGCGTGTTCGTCGAGAAAGCGGCTATCCTCCTGCTCGACGGCCAAATACAGGCCCCAGAAATCTCCTTCGTATTGGTTCGTCCGATTAGATTCCGCGGCATCGTCGATTACCCGAAAATGAACGAAATGAGTGCGCGGAGCTTCGACTCCGGCCAAATTGAAGAGGTGGAATCCAACCGATTCGAACATCCCTTGCTCGCCGCGATGAAGGTAATCGCCTTGTTGAATGCAGGCCCCTAAATTCAGTTTATCCCAGGCAACGTCATATCTCCTTCCGTAATTATCGCGAGCTTGCAAGCTATGCCCGCGGTTGAAATCAAACTTCCACATGTTCTTGCCCATCGCATACCGCCAGACTCCGCCCCGAGCGCGATAGTGGATATGGTCATAGACGTGACCGTCGTAGATAAGCGTTCCGGCCCAGTTATATTGATCGCCGCCATATCCGCCAAACTGGGACTGCTGAACAGCGTTGGGCTTGGCGATCAGATGATACGCTGGCAACCGACGTGTGATGTTCGTGCCGTACGTGTCCATGCGGCTCTTGTTCGCGTCGGTGCTGCTGGGTTGGATCGCTCCGCTCCAGGGCGGCACGCCATCATAGACAAAGTACGCGAAATTAGGCTGCGGATCGTCAGCGTAAGGAACCGTGACGCTCCGGCCACCGGTATCGCTCGCGCTAACGCGATAGCGGATGAGACGGCGATTGACTTGCACCGAAGCAGGCAATTCCACCGTGAAGAGATCGTCGCCCGCTGCCCGATCCCCATCTCTTCCGGCATCATTCATCGGCAGCGTGAGCCAACTCGTCTGATAGGCCGCATCGTTCAGTTCGATGTAATTTCCAGGGTCAACGGCCTGATACTCCAAGCTGACGCTACGAACGCCATCAGGGTCCGTCACCTTCGCCGTAACTTTGACGCTTCGGCCCGAAGGGGGCTCCTGCGGGTCGTGATTCACCTGACGAATCTGCGGCGGGATATTCGAGGCGAACACTGAGTTGCGAGCGACTGGCGTCGGTCCACGACTCGATGTCCCAGTCGCAGCTTTCAGGCGGATGTCGAAAAAGAAATCACCGCTCTCGCTCAATGAAGAGTTGTGGACTTGAATCGCGATGATGTTCGGGCCAGCGATCAGATAACCAGTCGGGGGCGGGAATGAAAAAGTTTGGTAAGTATTCTCTTCGAGCGCTGCATTGGCAGTTCCGTCAAAGGCGACCTCAGTTCCTGGCATGTTGTGGCTGAAAACGTGAACTCCGTTAATCCAAACGTTAAACCCATCGTTCAAGAGGACCTCCAGTTGCAACTGGTTTATCGCTGACGGATTGGTGACTTGAAAAGTTTTGCGCAAAAATACCGACGTGTAACTTCCCCGCATGTCACTGAGACTGGTCGCCACAAA
>CAMAWP010000346.1 GCA_945861765.1 Akkermansia muciniphila
TCGCAGATCGCGGCCAAAGCCGCCCTGGACGTCGCGGCTTGGAACCAGCTCGGATGTTTGTCGCCTCATGTTTTTTACGTTGAACATGGCGGACGTATTTCGCCTGAGCAGTTCGCAAAAATACTTTCGACAGAGCTGGAACAACGGGAAGCGATTGAACCGCGAGGAACGGTCCCCGCGGAAGTGAGCGCGATGATTGCCAGTCGCCGAGCTTTTTATGAAGTGCGGGCAGCGCATTCACCCGAAACACGTCACTGGTTTAGCGATCAATCCACCGCGTGGACAGTGGTCTATGAAGCCGATCCGCTCTTTCAGATCTCCTGCCTGCACCGATTCATTTACGTCAAAGGCGTCGCCAGCCTGACCGAAGCCTTGCATGCGGCCGAACAGGTCCGAGGCCGAGTGTCCACCGTGGGCTTGGCGACGACAGGAGAGCACTCTCGAAAAATCGCAACAGAACTGGCGCGTTGGGGTGTCACTCGCATCTGCCCGCTCGGCCAGATGCAGAACCCGCCGCTGACCTGGCGCCACGATGGCCGACCGGCACTCGGCGACCTTGTCACTTGGACAGATTGGGAAGAATGAAAATGGAATTACGAAAGACCTTTCAATTCGAAGCAGCGCATCTGTTGCCGCACCTCCCTGAATCGCACAAATGCCGCCGGTTGCATGGGCACAGTTTCAAAGTGGAAATTGCTGTCGTGGGCGCGTGCGATCCCAAGCTCGGTTGGGTGATGGATTATGCTGAGATGAGTGACGCTTTCCGACCGCTTTGGGACCAACTCGATCATCGCTATCTCAACGATGTGTTGGGCTTGGAGAATCCGACCAGTGAAAACATCGCCGCCTGGATTTGGGAACATCTAAGACCTAAGATGCCTTTACTGGCCGAGGTAGTCGTTGCCGAGACATGCACCGCGCGGTGTGTTTATCGAGGCCCAGACTCGTAGGTCAATCGAGTCGTGTTGCGCTGACCGGCAACACTCCATCCCTGCCAAGTCCTGGCGGGACATTATTCGTCAGTCCTTCTTCGGCTCGGGCTTCACTTCCTTCGGTGGTACCGGCTCCGGTTTTGGGATGACGGTGAGCCAGACACTGTCGGTCTCGTTAATCTGCAAATCGCCTAAAGCGCTGTTCGTACCTTTTAAACTGGCCATCGCGATTCGAACCCGTGGCGCATCGGGATTGGTCGAGAGGGCGAGCACACGAATGGGCAGGTTGGCAGGCTTCGCGTCGGCCTTCGCGGAAAGAGTGATTGTGACATCGCCACCCTTCACCGGAACAGAGCCCGCCGTAGAGGTGACGCCATCCGGCA
This sequence comes from Akkermansia muciniphila, assembly GCA_945861765.1. GTDB lineage: Bacteria > Verrucomicrobiota > Verrucomicrobiia > Limisphaerales > SIBE01 > SIBE01. The sequence goes on from CAMAWP010000346.1 coordinate 1,316, forward strand.
GCCCCTCTACCACGACGATCAGACTGTCTCGGAACTCGTTCGCGCGCGAAACATTCACTTTCATATCGGCGGTTTTTCCAGGCTCCAACTTAAATGCCTGGTTGTCCAAAGCCGCCTTGAAGTCGGGTGCTGGATGAATGATGGACAACCGATAGACGTAATCGGGTCCGCCTCTCTGGATCAAGTCGCCGACGATCAACACATACGAACCGTCCGCCGGCGCGGTCCAGCTTAGCTCAGGATCTTCGAGCTTGCCCTGGTCGTCGCTCCGCGCCAGTTGACTGCCTTTTTGATCTTCCAATCTCACCACGGCGTCCAAGGGGAATTCCAACGCGGCGGATTTAACACGGATGAGGAATTTTTCATCCTTTTTGGCGGTGAGCAAGTAACGATCTTCATCGCCCGCCGGATTGACTTGGCCGTTCATTGTGCAGGGCACTCGCAACGGCTGAGCCAAATCAGAGGTGCCATTCGGCTCGACCTCCAGTTCCTCTGGCGCATCGCCAACGGGAATTCGTAAACAGTTTTCAAAGCCGGGCGCGGCGACCAAAATCTGATCGACTCTCGGGCCAAGAATGGAACCATCCAATTGATGAACGATGGCCTGGCCGGTAGTTCCCAAGTTCCATCCAAACAGGCGCAGCGTTGCTTTCGTTCCGCGCTGAATTCCCGCGGGGAAAGCGTAGCGAGCATAGGGGCCAGACCTCAGCGTCATACGATAAACAGAGGATTCGCTGCCAGTCAGCCTTACATCGGCTTTGGGCGGATAGGCGAACGCGCTGAGTTGTAAAATGTAAGTTCCCGTTTTCTCGACGTGGTACGAAAGCAGCGGATCCAGCTTGAAGCCATCATGATTGAAGGCCAACTTCGTCCCTTGCTGGTCCAGCAGATGAAGTGTCGGATCCATCGGAGAATCGATTGAATACGCATCGACTCCGGCGACAAGCCATTGACCTTCCTTCAAGTTCAGGGCGAAAGAATCCGTATCACCGCTCTTTTCCAGACGCCCATTGATCGTGACAGGCGTCTTATCAACTGGCTGAGCCTTTTTCGGATCATCGTTCGGCTCGTTCTCGAGCTGCTCCGCGGCCTGGCCCACAATGAAACAGCGAACGCTCGATGCGCCATCTCGATTGTAAAAGCGAACCAGGTGCGGCCCGACAGGCGCGTTGGTGGCAATCTCAACGATGAGTTTTCCCTTGGTTTCCTCGGCTTTGAAGGTCAATTCAGGGCAATCGGTCCAGACTTGGATCGGCCATGGATCAAGCTTTCCTCCGGCTGTAACTTGCACCTTGGCTCCTAGCTTTCCGCCTGCGGGAAATAGGTAGTCCACCGTCGGAACTTCGGCACGAGTCGAGTTAATGGCCAGGACCGCGAATGCCAGAATACATCTCGTCGCCGATCTCAAACGAGATAGCCAAACCACGGCAAAGAGGCTTCCAAGTGTCTTGTGATGGGCGGCAGTTGACATCAATGAGTCGCGCAGGGATTGGCTCCAGAGGAGCCGAGGCGTCCCGCCTGACAGTTGGGACCCACTGAGGGATGAGAGAGTGATGTGGTCACTGCGCTGGCGCAGAAGCACGCGGACGAGACGCCCGCGCTCCTACGCAAACAATTCTTTGATTGGTTTGCCACCGTTGACCAATTGAATCGGCCGCCCGGTGTTGGTGTGCAGAATCATGTTAGGGTCAATCCCCATCTTGGTGTAGAGGGATGCGGCGAAGTCTTCGGGCGAATGGATGTTCTCCGAAGCATGGTATCCTTTCACGTCGGTGGCGCCCACCACCTGGCCTCGCGGGATGCCTGCCCCCGCCATCAAGACCGACATCGCATGAGGCCAATGATCGCGGCCGGTGTCCTTGTTGACTTTCGGCGTGCGGCCAAATTCGCCGAGAGCAATGACAAGCGTCTGGTCCAATAGCCCCCGCTCATCCAAATCCGAGATCAAAGCGGCCACTCCTTGATCGAACTTAGGCAGATGAGTTTCTTTGAGCGCTTTAAAAATGTTGGTGTGGTGGTCCCATCCGCCATAATAGCAGGTCACAAACGACACGCCCACTTCGACCAATCTGCGGCACATCAAGAGGCGTTGGCCAAGATCATTTCGCCCGTAATTATCCCGCACCTTGTCGGATTCCTTGCTGATATCAAAAGCCGCCTGGGCTTTGGGCGAGGTGACGAGATCAATGCCTTGCCGGTAATAACTGTCGAAGCTCACCGTCGGATCTTCCGCAGCCGGCTCGGCCATCCGCAGCATTCGATCGAGCGTTTGCCGGAGCTGCTGGCGCGTGACAGCTCGGCCATCGCTGATCGATGACGGAAGCACGACATCGCGGACTTTGAAATCCTTGCTGTTAGGGCTGCCCCCAATGACAAACGGCGCATGTTGGGCGCCGAGAAAGTTCGGTCCGCCTGATCGTGTCATGCTTGGCAATGTCATGTAGGCGGGCAACCCGCTCTGGATTCCGCGCTTGTAAGAAACCATGGATCCAAAGGAAGGATGAAAAGTCACGAAGGCGCCGCAGTTCACCGGGACAGGCGTCGGCGCGCCGGTCATCATGTAATGGTTGCCTCCGCCGTGGTTGGGATCACGATGACAGATCGAGCGCACGATGGTGAGCTTGTCGGCAATAGCCGCAAGCTTCGGCACGGTTTCGCAGAAGTGAATCCCCGGAACGCTTGTCTTCATCGGGTTGAGTTCGCCGCGAATTTCTTTTGGAGCGTCCGGTTTCGGGTCAAAGGTTTCGTAATGACTTGGCCCTCCATCCATCCAAATCAAAATGCAATTCACCTGGCTCGGGCTAACCTTGCCGACCGCTTGAGCTGCCTGGGCACGCAGGCGCATTAGATCCACCATGCCGCAACCCAGCACGGCGCCAATGCCCAACTGGAGAAAATCCCGCCGGGCCATTCCTTCGCAATTGTATTTTGATCCATTCATTTCGGTCCTTAATGGTTGAAAGCAAATTCCGCTGAATTCATCAGCGCCCACATCACATCCTCGATCGCTGATTGCCGCGTCGCCTCCGGGAAAGCGAACGCCCGGCTCGCCAAGCTCAACTCCTCAGGGGTAGGAAAACGACTCAGCGCGACGAGGTAAAGCTCGCTGATGATTTCCTTCGTGGACCAGGCGCTCACCGCCCATCTTTTCGCTCGTCCCTCGGCATACGCGATTTTGGCTTGAAGGTCGTTTGAGTTCATCAAATGCAACGCCTGCACGACGCTCGACTTGGTATCGCGTTCGCACGGGCAGTCACTGCTCGAATTTGGACGCCCAAAAGCGTCCATGAATTCAGAACCGATTTTGTAGTTCCAAGTCTCTTTAGCGCGGGCTCCAGTCGAGGTCCCCTGGAATGAAGAAGGAGCGTCCGTCACATCGATGACAGCATCCAGAAGCACCTCAGCGGGCAATCGGCGGCGATAGGAACGGGAAAAGTTCCGCGTGTCGCCGACATTGTATTCATTGGGCAATGAACTCAACTGGTAGATGCGCGACTGCAGAATCGTTCGCATGAGGTGCTTCAAATCGTAATCGCACCGGACGAAATCCTTGGCCAGCGCATCGAGCAGAGCCTCATTGGTCGGCGGATTGGAAGCGCGAAAATCATCCACCGGATCGACGATTCCTCGGCCCATGAATTCAGCCCAGACCCGGTTCACAATCGCCCGGGCAAAGAACGGATTGTCCGGTCTCGAAATCCATTCAGCCAAGTCGCGGCGCGGATCAGTCCCTTTGTCGATTTTGGCGGCGGGACCGTCAGGCGGCTTGGGTTTCATGGCGACTTGGGTGATCGGATGTTTTACTTCACCGCCCGGTGTGTGATAGATGATCTCCGCGTCACCCGAGATCGGCGGCGAGATTCCGGTGCCCTTGCGCTTGATCTCGCCGAAGTAGGCAGCCATTTGATAGAAATCATCCTGAGCCCACTTCTCGTTCGGATGGTGATGGCATTTCGCACATTCGAGCCGGACGCCGAGAAAAATCTGACTCACCATCGTCGTAATGTCGGCTGGTTCGCGCCGGTCCCGGAAAACGACGGTCGGCCCGAATTGATGGGTGCTTCCCTGCGCGGTGATGATCTCGCGAACAAACCGATCGTAAGGCTTATTCTGCCGAAGACTCTCTCGGAGCCATTGATCGAGCACATACACGCTCTTGACACCCACACGGTCGGGATTGGGTCGGATTAAATCCGCCCACTTCGTCGCCCAGTGATCGCCAAACGCCGAATGCTGGAGCAAACGATCGATCAATTTATTTCGCTTGGCTGGATCATTATCCTGAAAGAAAGCTCGCGCTTCGTCGGGAGTCGGCAAAACACCGATGGCATCGAGCGAAGCCCGCCGCATGAACTCGCTATCGGTGCAGCCATCCGATGGAAGGAGCCCGAGTTTCTTGAATCGGGCGTACGCTAACTCGTCGATATAATTATTAACTGGCAGCGATGTGTAGAATGTCTCTGGCAACGCGCGATCTCCGGGCACGGTGATTCGCGACACCGCCACCAAGCCCATGAACCGTGCAATCACCGCGGCCTCCCCGCCAATGCTGCCAACAGCCACAGATGAGTCCTCACCCACGCGGGCAATCTCTTTGTCATTGGAATCGAACAGGGCCAGGTCGGTGACATCCCGAATGGTGCCGTCCGAATACCGTGCCTGCACGAGCAGCGGCTGCTTTGCGCCTTTCTTGTAGCGTCGCTCAGCGGGATAAATATGAAGGCTCGCAAGCGTAGCCTCGTTTGTCCTGCTGTATGACATCCCTTGCTCGATCCAACGAAGAAGCGTCAGATACGGCTTCGAGCCAGCTTCGAACCTTTCGCCGCCTTCGTGAGGAATGGCTAACGTCGCTTTCTTCAGCAGAAGACTCTCTTCTGGATAAGCCGGAAAGACGCGCCGCCCTCGAGCGTCTTTCACGATCTCATTGTAATCCGACTTCGGATCGTAAGCGAAGACCGAGAGCTTAAAGCCGTTCTGTCCTTCCGGTTTGGCGTGGCATTTACCGGCATTGCACCCGGCTTTGCTGAGCACCGGAAGAACATCGGCCACAAAACTGAGTTGGGAATTCGTCGGCGCTGGATTGACCGTCACCATCACGCTGGCTGTTTGATTACTGTTCGACACCGTGATTCGAGCACTGCCTGCTTGCAAGCCGCGTACAATTCCCCCGCTCTCAACAACCGCTATGTCCGGTTTGTCGGACGCATAAGTCGCCTTTGCAGTCACGTCCACTTCGAAGCCGTTAGTGGCCAATCCGGTGACGACTAGCCGATGAGAGTGCTGGCTGGCCACGAGCGAGATCTGATCGGGGAAGGGCGTGAGCGACGAAATACGCGGCGACTCAGCTCTCGGAGCTGCTGCATTGGACCAAGCCAAAGCGGAGATTGCAATCAGCTCCGAAATCCTATTGCGTGACGTTTTCATCGTTCTCGCTGCTCAGTTAATGGATCAAGGCAGATCATATATCGTATCAACGACACCGTTGCGACAACCAATTTCTCATCCTGCGCGTCAAGCACATGGATTCGATGACGTTTCCGACTGCCATCTCCCGGATGGGAGATTCGAGAATAGCCCAACCTTTCAAGGGTGGGATTGCGTAGCAAATACCCAAAGTCCCGAAGGGATGGATGAGAGGTAACGTAGGACATTTAAGGATTCGGCCGTCCCTGCGGGACTTATCCGATGGCTCATTCGAACCCAGCAGTGAACTGCTGGGCTATTCTCAAATCTCCCTCCGGGAGACGAAGGCGGCCAATAGCTCCAGACTCCCGTCATCCCGGCGAGATGGAAAAATGGTCTTCATCCGCGGTGGAACTATTCCACTGAAAACAGCGAGGAACCAGTTGAACCATCAACGACGCAGCTTTCTTGGGAGCGAGCTTCCGCCAACTTCTTGTCACCGTTTTGACCACCAAGTTTCTCCTTCAACGTGCCATCCGCGCCCCACACGTAAACCAACCCATCGTGACACCCGGCGTAAACGGTCTTCGCATCAGGCGAGACCGCGATGGCATACAGGATGTCGCTGGCGGCATTG
>CAMAWP010000347.1 GCA_945861765.1 Akkermansia muciniphila
GCGGCAACGGAGTCTGCGGAGTTGCCGCTTTGGGTTGGGATGGCATTGGCGTCGGCGAGTTTCGGAGCTGTGAGCGCTGCCAAAGCGGTGACTTCGCAGACTCCGTCACCGCAGTCCAAAACCTGGCGGCGCATTCGAGGGTTCATGGAGAGGCGAGCACGATCATCGACTCTCGGATTCCTTACCAGCCTCTCTGCTTGTCCGGGACAAAGACTTTTCATGGCGTCACTACTCGATAAAACCGCGTCGTGCGGTCCGCAGGCATGGGCGCGTCAAACTCCGCCGCGCCGGCTGCATTCGTTGTCACCGTCCCAGCCGGCACCCAGTTGGCCGGCGCCAACTCATCGGTGGTTTCCAGGCGATAGCCCTGATTGGCCATGCCCTGAATTGAGATCCGGAGCGCTGAAGCCAAGCGTTCGGCCTTTGCGATCCGAGGTGGGCGCACGCCCTCAAACACCAAAACCAAATCGTTGCCTCGCACCTCCAGTTGAAGCTTTCCGCCATTGAGTGGATTGGCCAATCGAGAGGTGTCGAGAGCCATCGCGCTCGCATCGAATCCCGTGACGCCGCCCTGCGTCCGCGCCACGTTCCAAACGTAGTCCTTGGTTGAATCAAAATTCGCGGACGCGCCCGCCTGATTGTTCGAGGCCAACGACACGATCTGCACCGTAAATTTATTAGCCGCGGACGCGTTCACCGTGAGGCTCCCGTCAATCTTCAAGGTGTCCCAACCTGGATCGCCACCTTCAGCTCCATCCGCCTGGCTCAACTCCCACACCAACGTCGAGCCGCCCGCCCAGGTTTGGCTGCCTGTTGTCAACGTGCCGGGACTCGCCCCCGGCGCCAAAGTGCTCCCGCTCGCCAACGAGACAATGCCAGCAATCGTGCCCTTGCCCGACAGCGTGGCCTTGCCACCAATCTGGACCGCGCCTGAACCGGTGGCGCTTCCGCCCAAATTGCTCACCGAAAGCGTGCCTTCTTCGATGTTCACTCCGCCGCTGATGGTGTTGGCGCCCTCCAAGATCAGCGTGCCGTTCCCCTTCTTCACAAAGCCGGTGCCGGGTTTTTCTTCTTTCAACGGACCGGACAAGGTCGTGGTTCCCTCGACCCCCAGAGTGGCCAGTTCTTGGAGAGTGATATCGCCGGTGAAAGTGATGCCTCCACTGATCCCGACGGTTCCGGACAACTTCACGTTGTTGGACAACTTGCGCTCGCCGCCGCTGGTCTCGACTTTGCCGCCTTTCAAAGTGAGCGGCCCGGTGCCCAGCGCGCGATCATTGCCTATCGCCAGCGTGCCCTCCTCCAACGCGATGCCTCCGCTAAACGTGTTGGCTCCGCTGAGGGTCAATTTTCCGTTGCCGCTCTTGATGAACCCGCTTCCAGGCTCGCTTTCCTGGATGTCACCTGAAATCTCCGTTTCGTTCTCCACTGCCAACGGACTGTTGCCGCGCAAGCTCACCGACCCCGCCAACTCGAGACGGTCGCCGATGCCCAAGGTCAATTTGCCTTGCAGACTCACCGCGTTGTCGAGACGCCGCGCGCCGCCGCTGGCCGTCAGACTCCCACCTTTCAAACTGATCGGACCCAACCCCACCGCGCGATCATTGCCCAACACCAGCGCGCCATCCTCCAATGCAATGCCTCCGCTGAAGGTATTGACGCCGCTCAACGTCAACGTGCCGCCGCCGCTCTTCACCACTTGTCCGGTCCCGCTGACCGATCCGCTCAGCGTTGTCCCGGCACGGCCGTTGACTGACAAGTCGCCTCGAATTGTCACCGGCACTGTCACAATCCGCTCCTGTCCCTCGGCCCGGATCGTCGCGCCCGTCAAGTCCAGCTTCAAATCATTGAGATTCGTCGTCGCCTGAATGTTCAAGGACCATTCCACCAATTGGCTGACACCCCCTTGAGCCACGTCCGCCAAATAGAGCCGCCAGCGTCCATCCACGGGCAAACCTTTCATCGATCCCAACGCCGCCCGGCGCGGACTGGCATCTGTCACTTGATCCGGGTCAATGTTCCTTCCATCCGGCGCCCAAGGTCCGGACCACACCGAAGCCAACGACTCGAGCACGGGCGTGTGGTCATTTCCGAAAAGCGTCGCGCGATACAGATGAATGTCGCCATTCGCAGCCCCGTCATCGAATGTGACATCCAGGCCGGCATCCTCGTAGCCGAAAGGATTGCGCGCGTTGCGGCCGACCCGGTTGAGAAGCACGGTGTAGCCCGATTGATGGTCCAGCGCGACGTAGAGATCGCCGTTGCGCGCCGCCGCGCCGGTCAGCTTCAACCGCACGTTCAGGTCCAGCACCACGCTACCCGCCGGGCTCCCGCTGATCGTTTGCCCATTCAACAACCCGGACGGATCATTGTCTGGAATGGTAAGGTTCAGATTGGTGAACGAGTATTGGATGAGTGTTTGCGCGGAAAGCGCTCCAGTGGACAACATCAAACCGCAGAGAACCGCAGAGAAGCGAAAAAAGCTTCTACCACGGATGACACGGATAGGCACGGATGCGAACACTTCTGTCGCCTTTCTCCATCCGAGTAATCCGTGTGATCCGTGGTTATTTCGCTCCGGTTCGGCTGCGTTGCAGGTTCCACTGATTCTCGCGGTTGTTCTCATTTGAGCGTTCACGTCCGTTACGGCGAGACAGTCCGGTAAAATCGGCTTTTGAAAAACAGCGCATCACTATCTTCAAACTCAAAATCCCCCTGGCCAGTTGCCACCCGCGCCCCCAACGTCGTCCACTTCGCATCGACCAGACCTTCTGCCGCTTGAATGCGATAAGCCCGCCCTGGAATCCCCACGAACCGGAGCCGCACCGCGCCGGTCGGAAGGGTCTCGACACTCAGTCGATTCGCGCTCTGCCCGGATGTTACAGTTTGAATCTTCACCACGCCGATCGCCACTCCGCCAAAACCGTCGGCGATCTGATACGTGAATTCGTCCGGGAGATCGAAAGAGGCGGCGACCGTGTAGGTGATGGCCGCGCCCGAGACCTTGATCGTGGCTCCGCCTTTGCTGATCGAGGCGACTTCCGCCACAGCCAATACGTCGCCATCGGGATCACTGTCGTTGGCGAGCAGATTGGTCACAGACAAACTTAACGGTTGTCCAATCAAGCGAGCAAATGTGTCTTCCTGCGCTAAGGGAGAGTGATTGGGAATCGCTCGAATCGAAGCCGTCCCGGTGATGGGCACCAGCTCGCCGTTGAACGAAGCGACCCCGCCCAAGCTCGCGACGCCGTTCGCGTTGGTCGCGGGGATCAGGCTGTAAATCAACTGGCGGGCCGTCGAGTCGAAAAACGGTCCCCACTTCACCTTGTTTTGCAGAAGATCCAGAGTTCCACCTTGGGTGATGTTCGTCGCTGTCCAACCCGTCGGCAGGTGCTCCTCCGAGGCGTAAACCGACACGCCTTCGGCCGCCTGGACCTGGTTGGTCACCCACACCGACCTGCCGACGCGAACCGAATCCGGGAGCGATCGGGTGACCGTATTTAATTCCTGCACCGACACCGCGCGAGTCTCTTGCTGGCCGGCGATGCGCACCACTCGGCCGTTGAATGAAGCGATCCCTTGAAAACTGAATCGGCCCTTGGCATTCGCGGGAGGAACCACGGTGTAAGTTAACAGTCGATCTAGCCGATCGAGGAACGGCCCCCACTTCACCTTTCGGTTGATCGAATCGAACTGTCCCTCGTTGCTGATGGTGCGAACGTCCCAGCCCGACGGGACCGTTTCCTCGACCGCATAGACCGTCACAGTCTGATCAGGAATCACCCGGTTCGTCACAGTCAATGATGCGTCGGGCAAAAATTCGGCCGCCATTTCCCGGGTCACCCGGCTGCCCACCCCTACAATCTCAGTCACTCCCCCAATCGGCGTGGTCCGTCCGTCAAACGCGCCGACGCCTGAAAACTTGGCCGCCACTTCCAACGCGACGGACGGCGCTTTGATCGAGTAACTGAGAGTCAAAACGCCGTTGGTGAACAGCGGCCCCCATCGAATGGTCCGCCGATCCGGATCGAGTTGTCCACCCGAACTCAGCCCGTTGACATCGATTTCAAAGCCGGGTGGCACCTGCTCCTGCACGGCCAACACCGTGATGCCGGAGGCGGGTGTCACGATCAACTTCACCGGGATAATTTCGTCGGCTTGATACCGGGCCGCCATTTGTCGTTCGACCGTGCTGACCTCCGCTCGAGATTGAAGCTGCCCACGAATCAGAATTCTGCCTCCATCAAACGAGCCGACTCCCGCAAATGTCACCGTCCCCGTCGCGGTGAGAGGGGATTTCAATTCGCACACCAAATCGCGTGTCACGTGGTCCAAAAACGGTCCCCATTTGATTTTAGCTGAAGCGCGGTCCCATTGGCCTCCGTGATTCATGGATCCGACCGACCACCCATCGGGCACATTTTCTTCAACCGCATAGACAATGGTGCCACCAGCCAGCCGCACTCGATTGGTTAATGTCAATGTTGTCCCAGGGGTGAAGCGCGAAGGAAGCAACGACAGAATATCGTTGATGTCGTCCTCGATTCCCGCGGCTCCAATTCGGAGCGTTGTCTGGCCCGCGATCTGGATTCTCTCGCCGTTGAACGAGGCGGTTCCCGCGATCGTCTGCTCTCCTTTGACACCGAGCGGAGCTATCAAACGATAGGTGAGCGCTCGGGATTGATTGTCAAAGAACGGCCCCCACTTGATCTTGCCTGACGCCAAATCCACCTGACCGCCAAAACTGATTTGACTGACGCTCCAGCCCGGCGGCACCTCCTCTTCCAACGCGTACACAAGGACCTCTTCGGCAGCCATCACGACGTTCGTGACCGTGAACGGCTCGGCGGCTGAGGCAGTCGGCGGCAATACTCTCAAGACCTGGCTCGCTCCAAATGTTCCACTCTGACCCAAAACCAGGCCGAGGCAGATCCATCCAATGCGGACAAAGGCGGAAGAGTTCAACCCGAACCCCACAGTCGAGGAGCACAGGAGTTTAGCGGGGTTGAACGGAGGCGGCGCGCTCCGCAATTACCCCCGGCCAACTTGAGTTGTCCTATCCTCATTCTTCTCTCCGTCGAGCCCGATAGAAGAGCTGGCGTTTGGATGAATCGATATTCTCGTTGAACTGCAAGCGACCAGCCTGGTCCGCAGTGATCGTGGTGACTCGCGACCAGCTCTGAAGATCGTTGGACACCTCGATCTCGTAAGGCTGTCCCGCCAGGCCTCGGAAGCTCAGAATCATCTCGCCCTTCGCCGAGATTTGGATTGGATCCCGCGACAGTTCCACCGGTGTTACCAAGACAGACGCGCCGGCAATGTTCACGTTCCATCCATCGAATGAAGCCACGCCTGCCAATACCCCGGACGAAGCGCTCCCCGGCGGTAGGGCCAGCCGGTAACTCAGCTCGCGCGGTTGCGCGTCGAAGAACGGTCCCCAGCGAACCCTGCCGTTCGAGATGTCGAACTCGCCCTCGTTGTTGATCTGATTCGCCGATTGTCCGTCGGGAAGTTTCTCCTCGACCACGTAGGCGGACACGCCGCTCGTCGGCGCAACCGACAGCGTCACGAACAACCCACCGGAAGCAGAGGTGGCCTCCGGAAACGCGCGCGTGATTTTGCTTTGATCCGAGTCGCTCGCACCGGATTTTTTCGCCGGCTGATCCGAGACACCTTTCACCACCAGAACGGATTTCTGATTCGCGGGGGCAAGGTTGGCCTTCGCAAGGCTAGGCTGAGGTGGCGGCACATTGGTCCACCACAACGGCGCGCCCAATGCAATCGCATTGGTGTCCATGATATAGCGTTCCCCGTTCTTCCAAAGAAAACCAGCCCGCGCCACGAAATCGACTGGAATGTTCGTCGGCGCGACCGGCCACGGTTTGCCTGTCTTCCAGGCCAGCGCATAGGCGGTGACTTCTTCGATAGAGACGATGTTATTCGTTGGATTCGTATCGGCAGGGTGCCTGGCATCGGGGACGAGCGGGTTCGTGGCTCCGAGCATTTCGTTCCGATTGCTGACACCATCTCGGTCGGGATCGCCATTGGGGTTCTGTCCCGCTGCGCCGAAGTATTGCCGTTCCCAGTTATCGACCAAGCCATTGTTGTCGCTATCGATGTCGCCCAAATCCAATCGCACCAACTTGCCGCGAGGCCCGACCGAGTAAAGAGTCAGGTAACGGACAAACTGGCCATTGTGGACGAGCACAACGATTTGCTCTCCCTCGCGCGTGGCGTTGGGATCACTGATCGGATTGACCGATTCCAGGGGGATCGCAAGGGAATAGAAATTCCCATAAGCCGTGGAGTCGCCCATGCGATAGCTCGCGATCGGCGGACTGCTGAGAGTGCGTCGGGCTTCGACGACGATGTTAGTCTGGGTCGCCGAGACGATATTCGTCCCCAGCACGATGCTGCCCCAGACGCGATTGTCCGGCTCGCTGATAACAGCGCGGGCGTTGGGAGTGAACCACGCGAGAAGGAGGATCGCCAACAGCGCGAGGACCGGCAACTGCACCGGCGATGGATCCCTGGATAATGGATTTATCATTTTCATGGGTGAAAAAAATATAATTAAAGGAAGGAGCTAATTCCCCGCATACGAGTAGGTCTGGAAATACAGTTTGATGTCGCCGACCGAGTTGATGAACGAGTCCAGGCCCACCTTGGGGTCGGCCAGGAACGTTGCGCCAGGAATGATCAGCAGCCACTCGGTGTTCCAAACCGAACGGCCGATCAACCGGCTGTCGCTCGTAACTTGGCTCGGATCGAAGCCGCCCGCGTCATGGTAAGCGCGGAAGCTGGCGAAGCGCCGAATCTCCGCGAAGGAGCCGCCCAGCGAACTCAAGTTCGGCAGGTAATCCGCCTGGCGAATCACACTGGCTCCTAGTTGGAACGGCACGGGCAACACCTGATCCACCACGCGCCATTCGCGAGTCTCCAGGCTGTTCCCAGACGGCGCGCGCAGCACGTCCATGCCCGACGGCACCAGATAAATCCTCGGTGTGAACGACAAGCCGTTGCCGTCGTAATCACTGAACCACACGCCGAGCGACTTAATCTTGGTCGCGAACCGGCTGGCGTCATACGCGCTGTCTCCGCCGCCCAGCGGCCATCCGAAGAAGTTCAGACCGGAAGACACGGTCGTGGAGAACCGGATCACCAGGCCGGGCTGCTTCCCGGCGGACTCCGAAGCGAAGGGCCGACAGAACCGCCGGAACTCGGGCACGTCCCACAAATTATCCACGACATCGTTCTTGAGGCGGTCGCGCCAGGCATCGTGGGAGGAGCCGCGCAAGCGGAATAATTCCGCGCGCAGCGAGAACCGCGAGCGCTCGGCTTCGGGGTTGTTGAA
>CAMAWP010000348.1 GCA_945861765.1 Akkermansia muciniphila
CCAGAAACTCGCGCACGCTCGCAACATCGGTGGAAACCTCGAAGTCGAGGTCGGACTGTTTCGTGTCAATCGCATCCAACCCTTCCTTCACCGTCGGATCGGAGCAGACGCACAGACAGGCGAGCGTAGGCAGATTTGTTTCGCGCAGCCATTCATGGAGTATCTGCCGCAGCAAAGCGAGCGACGGAACGAGGACAAGCAAGCGTGACGCCTGCATCTTTTCCGCAACCCAAAGCGCAACAAGTGTCTTACCAGTGCCACACGCCATGATTGCCGAGACGCGGCCGTGCTCGTTGAACGCCGGTAGAATATTGTCCAACGCCTCGGTCTGATGCGGCTGTGGAGTTTTCTTGGGCGCTTGATAAACCGAATCCGCCAGCCACGCTTCGATGATTTTGAAGTCGTCGGGTTCGAGACGATCCAAATCCGAACCACGTATGCAAAAGAATCCCTGCCGGTCATTGAGCACTGCCGGAAGTTCGTCGCAGTTCGTGAGCAGGATGCGGCTGTGAATGTTCGGGCTGTCAGCCAAGCCCATGAAAGTCGAAAGCTCGCGCCAAGTCAGTGCCGGTCTGCCAGTGCGAAACTTGACCTGATACGCGCTGAATTTTCCAAGGTGCGTTTTGAGCACGCCATCCACACCGTAGTCCTGCGTGGCGAGTTGCAGGTTGCCGAGAACTTCAGTCGGCACACTCGGGAGCGGCCAGACCGTTTCAGCGTCGTGCTTGCGCTGCGTGGCGAGATAGGCTTCGGTGAAAACTTCAAAAGCATCGCCGCGTGATTTTTCGTCCGGCAAGTCAGCGATGCGCCGCTCCAGTTCGGTGAAGGCGGACAGTCCAGAGAACAGCCGTTGCTGAACGAAGCGGCCTGTTCTGGAATGCCGGGCATTTGACATGCGCGAAGCGTATAGAAATAGTTTCCATCAGAAAAGACCCGACGTTGCTGCAAATTCGACACCTCACCCCGGCCCTCTCCCCGATCGAGGCGGAGAGGGAGAAGCGTTCGCGTGGTCTGCGTGGTTCGCGGTTCTCTTTTGCGACTCCCGCCTTCATCCGATTTCGGCGCGGCAGGCGGCGTCTTTGCGTCTTTGCGTTGAAAGCAGGCAGGCGAGACGCCCGCGCTACTGTTCACGGTCGCGCGTCCGCCGGGAGCAGGTTCAGCACGAAATCGTAAATGGCTTGGGCGTGTTGCAGGGCTTCGTCGAATTCTTCGCGCGTGGGATACGTTTCGGCCAAATCATCGGGGTAACGGAATTCCCAGGCGTAAGGCGTGAGCGACACCGCCATGTCCATCACTTCATTGAAGCGCGGTTCGTGAACTGCGGCCTCAAGCGTCAGCTTGCGGATGTCGTGGGTCTTTTCGGGTGAAATTTCCTTGGACACCAGAAACGCTTTCACCGCTTTCTCCGCAGTTTGCTGGCAATGATAGATGGCGGTGTCGAGCGGCGCATCGTCAACCGAGCCGAGGACGCGGGCGCTTCGCAAATCGCTTGCCGCTTTGGTGAGCCAGGAACGCAGCAGTTCCCTGCGAGTGTCATCCATAGATCTTGCGCCCCTTGTGCAACACTTCGTGAGTCAGGCTTCCGAGCACTTCGCGGACGCGGTTGACCTCGTGCCGCGTCCGCACCAGCACGTCGGCGGAAATCAGCAGCCGTCCAAGGCAACGCTGGGCGCGTTGGTCGCGACGAATCGGGCGCTCGTCGCTGCTCGGCACGATGACCATTAAATCAATGTCGCTGTCCTGACCAGGCGTGCCCCACGCGTGCGAGCCGAACAAATAAATTTCCTCGGGCTGAAATTCCGCCACCAGTCTTTGAGTGGCTGTCTGGAGCAAATCTTCGTAGGCCGCTTTCATGGTTTGTTTCTATCACAACGCCGGGAGAATTGAAAGCCCCGGCTTCTTTCTCACGCCCTTCGCTCTTTGGTGCTCGCCAAAATATCCGCCACGACCTCCGCCTTCGGCTTCGCGCCTTGCGGGCCGCCGTGGTGCAGGCGCACGCTCACCGCGCCGGCTTCCATGTCGCGTCCGCCGATGACCAGCATCGTGTGGACGCGCACTTGTTCCGCGGTGGAAATCTTCGCCTTGAACGGCGTCGCGCTGAAATCCGCATCCACGCGCACCATGTTCGCGCGCAGTTCGGCCACGATAGGTTCCCGCTACGATGCCCAGACGAGGAGGTAGAGGATGGCGGCGACCGACAGGAGGGTTAAGCCCGCTACTGTCCAAAGCCTCAACCGTTCTTCCATGCGCGACCAGGGCAGCCCGGTGGCCAGACGCCGGAGCGGTTGAAACAATGAGGCCGCGATTGTCTGACAACGAACGGACCATCCTGAACTGGTCAGCAATTGGCCCAGCCGCGCGGTCCGTGGCGCGACCCGCTCGACTGCGACCAACCAATCCCCCGCGGGGATTTTCGGATAACCGATACCCGCACCACTTCGGGATCGCACCAGAATGATCCACGCCATCAAGCTGCCGATGCTGAAGGGCCACAAGCCGACCCAGACTTTGTCGAGCTTGAGGGCTGCGCGTCCGGCTTCACTGGCGATAGGCAAAACCCACGCGACCAATCCGACGGCGGCGAGTAGCAATCCCCACGGCACCCAAAGTCCCGGCCGCAAAGGTCCCTGCCCGGCGGGCTTCGACCAGAGCAGCCAGAGGAAACGCGCCATCAGCAGCGTTGTGCCCACCGCCGCGAGCGGCAGCGCAATTTGCAGGAAGTCAGGCCACGGTGCGGGGAGCGATGGGAGATCCGCTTTCAACGCCGTTTTCGCGATGGCCCCGCTGGTGAACGGTGCGCCGATGAGCGCCAACGCGGGTATCAACATGCCCGCGAACATCCAGAGGCGCTGCGCTCGGGTGCCGGCGTGGCTGGCCACGCCCACGCCGAGGAAGAGCGCGCCTTTCGCCAGCGCGTGGTGCAGCGCGTAGATCAGAATCGCCGTCAGCGCGACGGGCCACAGCGGGGGCATCATCAACGCGACGCCGACCGGGATCGTGATGAGGCCCATCTGGCTGATGCTCGAATAGGCCAGCACGGTTTTGGGATTGGACTGCGTCACGCCCGCTGGCGGTCAGTCCCGGGAATGGAGTGGGTTGAACATTCAAGTCACACCTCCCGCACCACGATGCGCACGCCTTCGACGACCACAACCCGAATCGCCGCGCCTTGCTCGATGAATGCGCCTTCGCTAACCACATCGACCCGTTCGCCATTGATGGAGGCGGTGCCCGAAGGCCGCAAGCCGGAGAGCGCAACACCGACGCCGTGAAGCAACTCCGGGCGGTCAACGCCCAGTTCGCCGACCGCACTTCGCGAAACATACCGATTGGCAAGCCGACTCTCCGGGAAAACTTTCAGCCAGCCCATGACGCCAAGCACCAGCCCCACCACGACTCCGCTCAGAATCTGGTTGCCGGTCTGAGAACCGAACTCCTGATAACCAAGAATCACCGCCGCCACCAGACAGAGCAAGCCGATGATGCCGGTGACCAGCCCGGGCAGAAGAGTCTCCAGGAGCATCAGAATTGCTCCCACGATCAAGAGGGTGATGACAAGCGCCATCATATCACAGGTATTCCCCGCGTGAGGGTTCCAAGCCTTTCGGCGGAGCGAAGACCAGCGAGGCGATGAAGGCCTGGCGCACGGTTCGAGATTCCCGCAGGAAACCTACGGCCCGCCCGCTCTCAGGCGAACGACGCCCACGCCCAGTGTTCACCACCGTGGCCGGATGTCTTCCTTGTTCACTCAGCTGCTCGAAACGCCGGACGGCTTGCTCGTGACGTCCGCTGGCCTCAATGCGAGTGGCTTTCGTTCGTGTCAAAGCGTGGAGTGGCAGTGAAGGCGGGGCCGTTTGGATTACCGCTGGACGGGCCGCCTCATAAGTCTCCTGGGCTTCATCCATCCACTCCTGATCAGGTTGGAATTCTTCTCGACCGACCCGAACCGGTGGCGATTGCTGATCGCGTGAAACGTAAACCAGCGGCGGCGGCGGCATCTGAGGAGGAGGTTCGCCGCCCAGCAACCGGCGCAAGGCGTCGTCCAAATCGAGTGGGCGGGCCGGACGCGATGGTGAGCCGGACGACGGCAAGAGTTCATCGCCCTCGGACTGAATGCCTTCCTCGTTTCTTTGGCGTCTCTTCATCAGCCAACTGGAGAGCGCCCCGAACAGGAGGATCAGCACGAGAACCAGCGGGTTCTCAAAAGGATTTGGTGCGGCAAATGAATTCATTTGAGCTTGAGCAGAGGGTTACGCTCTCGCAGCCGCCGCGCCCGGCGAGGACGCCTCTGTTCCGTTGCCTCCGATGTGCGCGCGCATGGTGGTGTCGGCCTGCACGTTCTGCATGCGGTAGTAGTCCATCACGCCCAGGTGGCCTTTGTCGAAGGCGCGGGCGACGGCCATCGGGATCTGCGCTTCGGCTTCGACCACGCGTGCGCGCATCTCGGAAACACGCGCCACCATTTCCTGTTCCGTGGCGACGGCGGCGGCGCGGCGGACTTCCGCCTGCGCTTGCGCGATGAGCTTGTTGGCTTCGGCCTGCTCGGCCTGAAGCTTGGCGCCGACGTTTTCGCCCACGTCCACATCGGCGATGTCGATGGACAAAATCTCGAAGGCGGTGTTGGCGTCGAGCGCCTTGGCGAGGACGGTCTTGGAAATGCGGTCTGGATTCTCCAGCACCAGCTTGTAGCTGTCGGAAGAGCCGATGGTGGAAACAATGCCTTCGCCGACGCGCGCTATGATCGTTTCCTCCGTGGCGCCGCCGACGAAGCGGTCCAAGTTGGTGCGCACGGTGACACGAGCCTTGGCCCGGATCACGATGCCATCCTTGGCCACCGCGTCGATGGTGGTTTTGCCGGCACTTGGTGCGGGACAATCAATGACCTTCGGGTTGACCGAAGTCTTCACCGCTTCGAGCACGGTTTTGCCAGTGCCTTTGGTGGCGAGGTCGATGGCGCACGCGCGATCAAAGATGAGATTGATGCCGGCTTTTTTGGCGGCGACCAGCGCCAGCACCACCATCTGCACGTTGCCACCGGCCAGGTAATGCGTGGAAAGGTCGTCGATGGAAACGGGCAGTCCCGATTTCACGGCGGTGATGCGTCCATCCACGATCAAGGCGACCGGAATTCCCCGCAACCGCAGCGCGATCAATTCGGTGATGGTCACTTTGGCGCCGGAGAACAGGGCGCGGATGTAAATCATGCCGAAGTTGATGACAATGACACCGAAGACCAGCAGCACCACACCGCCAATGCCGAGAAGCACCAGGTTTAATAGGCCGGGGGGTAAACTGACTTGAGCGAGGATTGAGTTCATATTGTGTTTTGAGTTTGGCGGTAACCAACGATTCATTCGCGAGCGACCGCCGATTGTCTTCTTCTCTAGCGGGCACTGTGCCAGCGCGGCCGAAGGTGGCCATCTGCTGAATGGCGGGCATTTAGTGGTCTGAACGTCCGCAAGTGTTCGCTGCCGGTGGCCAGTGGGATTCCATCGGTGCACAGTGGCACGCCAACTTTGACGAATCCTCCCGAAGCAATCAGCGGCGAAAACCGGACGCGATTCAACGAAACACCATGGAATCGAGGCCGCACGCTGGAGAACATCGTGGAGGCACAGAAAAAGCTCCCGGTCAGACAAATGTTAACCTCTAGCAACAATCGTTCTGCGGCGGTCACCTGGTTCAAGAAGTTCAGCCGCGTTGGCGGTTTGTTATGCGGGTGTTATCTGCTGGCTGCTCCAACCGCGCTTTCAGGAGAGACGAATCAGGCGACCAACCCACCGAGCGGGAAGGTTTTCATCGTGCCCATCCGCGAGAACATCATGCCGCCCCTGGTGTATGTGGTCCGGCGCGGCGTGAAGGAAGCCATGGAAGCGAAAGCCGATGCGCTGATTCTCGACATGAAAACGGACGGCGGGCGCGTGGATGTGACCGAGGAAATCATCCAGATCATCAGCAAATTTCCGGGACGGACCGTCACTTACGTCAACAACCGAGCGTTTTCTGCCGGCGCGTTCATCGCCGTGGGCACGCACAAGATTTATATGGCACCGCAGAGCGTGATCGGTGCCGCCGCACCCATCATGATGGTGCCAGGCGGGGGTGCTGCGAACAAACTCCCTGACACGATGGAGGCCAAGATGACTTCGGCCATCCGCGCCCTGGTGCGCGTGCAGGCGGAAAAGAACGGCCACAACATCGAGGTCGTGGAAGCGATGATTGACAAGACAAAGGCACTGACCATTGACGGCGAAGTCCTCAACAAGGAAGGCAACATCCTGACGCTCACCGACCGGCAAGCGTCCAAAGAGTATGGTAATCCTCCCAAACCGCTGATGTCGGCGGGCACGGTGGAATCCTTGGACGCTTTGCTCGTCACCCTTGGCTATGCCAGTGCGCAACGCGTCGCAATCACGCCGACGGGCGGGGAAAAACTGGGCACTTGGATCAACACCATAGGCCCGTTGCTACTCATCCTCGGGATGATTGGCCTCTACATTGAATTCAAAACACCGGGCTTTGGTGTGCCCGGGATCGTCGGGATTGTCGCGTTTGCCCTCTACTTCCTTGGTGGCTACGTGGCGGGGCTTTCCGGGGCCGGCTGGGCGGTAGTCTTTGTGGTGGGATTGATCTTGGTGGCGCTGGAACTGTTCGTCTTTCCGGGCACGTTCATCGCCGGGATCAGCGGGGCGGTGTTGATGCTCGTGGCCATCGTCATGGGGATGGTGGACATGTATCCCGGCACGCCGCGTCTTCCCACATTGCCGCAACTACAACTCCCGCTCCGAGACTTCGGCACCGCGCTGGCGGGGGCGGTGGTCATCGGAATCGTTCTCGCGCACTTCCTGCCAAAGACCTCGCGCTTCCAAAAACTGGTTTCGCAAACAGCCAGCGGCGTCAACTCCTGCGCCGCACAAGAGGCGCAACAGGAAGCCCGCATCGGACAGACCGGCGTGGCCGTCTCCCAATTGTATCCCGGCGGCAAAGCCCGGTTCGGCGACGAAATCCTCGACGTCATCACCCAGGGTGAACTGATCGAGAAAGGGCGACCGGTGAAAATCATCGGGCACACGGGGCCGGACGCCGTGGTGGAGGAAGTGGGATGAACAACGCGGTTTGCGGCCATTACGACGCGCAGCCTGCCGCCGACACTCGACGACCTGAGAATCTTGAGTCCATGAATGTCCAAAACGACGAGCTCAAACTGCTGATCCAGGAACTGGAGGCGATTCGCCGGAGCGCTCTGGAATTGGCGGCGGCGGCGCTTCCGCGCGCGGCGGCGCTTCACCCGACGTACACGCAGAGCGCCCGCAATCTGCTGCAC
>CAMAWP010000349.1 GCA_945861765.1 Akkermansia muciniphila
AGGTGACTGAGAGTTGCCCGTAAATTCTCGAATGCCTGCGGTACATTGTCGTCCTTCCGATCACCCTTGACGCCTCCGTTTATTGCCAACAGACAGTTCGATGCCCTTTCGTATTCGAGTCGCCGACGAAGCGCTTCGGCTCTCCAAAAACCGCTTTGATCCCTAAATTTCTCGGATTTAGCTCGCGCCACCTCAACAAACTCAGATGCTCGGTCCTCATTAAATTTCTGTGGTATCGAAATAATCTCTTGTTTCTTCCCAACAAACTGGAATTGCAGCCGGTGAAACTGAAACCTAAGCTTCTCGGTTTGGCTCGTCTTACCCTTGCTCTTCTTGATCTTACTCTTCTTGATCTTACTCATAGGCTTTGAATCACATTCGAATCCAAGTTTCCTCGTCGGTCCGAGGAGAGAGAGAGGGACGGAACCCCTTGAGCGCGCAATGATATTTCAGATTTCTCTCGGGTCGAATTGTTGTTTCGATTTGTGTGCGGAGGGAGGTGAAGGAACTCATTTTTCAAAAAAACTCCCTCACTCAGGGCTGAGAGTCGGTTTGAGGAAACTTGGCACAGTGTCAACCTGCGCCCTCAGACTTTCCAGGTCATGGTGTGTGTACCGCTCATGCACAGCGGATTTATGTCCCGAGAGCTTCATGCGGATTTCCTTGCTCACACCGTTATTCGCCATTTCGCTAATGCAGGTGTGCCTTAAGGAATGGAATCCTAATTCGAAAAAGCGTCGCCCACTTCCCGATTTTCGTTCCTCTGATTCCCCCTCTGTAAAGATCTGTGCTCGATGCATCAATTCTCGAAACTGTCCACTCAGGCCGGTCCTTCCATTCAACCTTTTCTTGCTCAGCTTCGGGAAAAGGGGTGCTTTCGAATCATTGGATTGGATCGTCAATTCATTTAGGTAAGCTTCAACGTCCTCATGCAGGGGGTACTCCTCGGGCTTACGCTTCTCTGTCCGGGAGGTCTTCTGTGGGTAAAAAACAAGGGAGCGGCGCTCCATGTCTATATTTCCCCAGTTCATTTTGGCGGCATCGCCTAATCGGACTCCATGACAGGCACCCAGCAGGATGAGTCCCTGCCACTCCACATCAGCAACTTTCATAAGCGCCCTGATTTGGTCCCGGTTGAACGTCTTCCTTTGCCCTCGTTCCGCTGGCAGGGCATCTACCGCTTCGGCTGGGTTGTGCGGGATCAATCCCTGGCGTTTTGCGGCGTTGAGTGCAATGCGAAGAGTTTTGACCGCCATATTCGCCGTGCTTGGAGATTTTCCTTGGGCTATTTGAAGATCGCGGATTCGAATTATGTCCTGCGCCGAAATGCTGGATAAGGTTTTAACTCGTCTGTCCCCCAGAGATGCCAGGAACGACTCAAGAACGTAACGGTAGCGCTTGGTTGTGCCCTTGGCCTTCGTCTCTTCTTTCGATGTAATCCAGTTCATCAGGAACTTTTCGACGCTGATGAAATCAACAGCCCCGATTCCAGCGCGTTCGCAAATGTCGCTGACGACCTTGCGTGCCTGCACCTCTGTCAATTCGCCACTCCGTGCCCGAACGGCAGTTCTCTCCCACTCGATGCAAACGGCGAGTGCTTCCTGACGATTGACTCGTTTGGTGCTGCGTTGAGTCCTCGTCCCGTCGGGTAAGGTGAAACAACAGTAAAAAAACTTAGTGTTCGGATGCTTACGAAGGCTTGCCATGTAACAACCATACTAACAACATTCGCCCGTGTCTAGGACGTTTGATAGTGTCAAATACTCAGCAAAATAGCGATTTACGATGGAGAGGTTCGAATCACAGGTTCGAACCCTGTATCGCGCACCATTCCATCTCATTGCTTCGGTGTTGTCTTGTGGGGCGTCTATACCATAGGTGTAATTGAAGCCGAGCGTGGCCTGAGCTTTGGCGTCCCCTTGTTCCGCAGCCAAGCGAAGCGACAGAGCTTTCTCTGCTTGAGCGAACCCAACGCAATTGAAGAACAACAACAGCAAGAAAACGACGAGCGCCCTCGCTAACCGCGCTCGTAGTAATTCACCCGACTTGACCAGAGAAAAAGTCGGCCTGCTCGTGGTTTACGCCACCGCCGGTTGCAGCGTCACCAACGGTTCCACGTCTCGCTCGATTTGTCGCTGCTTCTCGTAACGCGCCAGGCGCAAGTCATAATCCGCCTGCAAGCCGGCCCACATTTCCGCCGTCGTGCCAAAGAAACGGGCCAACCGCAACGCCGTATCCGCAGAGATCGCGCGGTTCTCCTGCACGATTTGATTGATACGCCGGAGTGGAACATGGAGCGCGCGGGCCAGCGCATTCTGCGACAAGTCCAACGGCTTCATAAACTCTTCCCGAAGAATCTCGCCCGGATGGATCGGAGCCAGTTTGTTCGTTTTCATGTTCATCAATGGTAGTCCACGATTTCCACGTCTGCCGCATCCTCGCCCTGCCAGCGAAAGCAAAGACGCCACTGGTCATTGACTCGGATGCTGTGCTGTCCGGCCCGGTCGCCCTTCAATGCTTCGAGTCGATTGCCGGGCGGAGCGCGCAAATCGTCCAAGCGCCGCGCCTGGTGCAACAACAGCAATTTCCGTCGTGCCACTTGCTGAATCTGCGTCGGCAACCGCCGAGATGCTTCATCGTTGAACAGCCGCTCGGTTTCCGGGCAAGCGAAGCTGCGTATCATCTGCCACAACTATAACGCTCGGCGTCATGGAGTGCAAGGTCCGGTTCAAAAAACCAAGGATCGTGCGCGATGCTTTCCAAATCAAAGGACACCGCCAAAAAGGGCGACGAGGCGCTCATTTGGCCGCGACCTGGGAAAAAGAATTACTTGTTCCTCAAGTTCTTTCGCGGAGCTTTTCAGAATCCGTCCGCGCTCACTCCATCTGCTTGCCGTTGGATTGGGTTTCGGGTTTGACGAACGATTGCAGAGTGGAGGGAGACGGCCGGCTGGAGGAGTTGACGCAAGAAAAAAGCTCCTCGAACCCAGAGTGGAATGATGATTTTTAGATTTGGAAGTCCGTCCCGCCCGAGTCACGGTCGCGCTTGTTCAGCACCTTCACGTTGACCTCTTCGTAAAGCACGAGCGAATTGGGAGGCACGCTGTGCATTAAGAACACGTTCGCGCCGATGGTGCTCCCTGCTCCGATCACCGTTTCGCCGCCGACAATGGTTGTTCCCGCGTAGATGGTGACGTTGTCCTCGATAGTGGGATGGCGCTTGTGCCCGCGCAATTGCTGGCCTCCCGACAACGAACGCGCCACCAATCCCACCCCTTGATACATTTTCACGTGATTACCAATTTCACAGGTTTCACCGATGACCGTGCCTGTGCAGTGATCCACAAAGAAATGCGAGCCAATTCGCGCGCCGGGATGTAAATCCATCCCGGTGCGACCATGAGCCCATTCAGTCATGATGCGCGGGATCAAAGCAAGTTGCTTGAGATAAAGCTGGTGCGCCATCCGCTGCACCGCAATGGCCTCGATGAATGGGTAAGCGACGATCACTTCCTCTTTGCTCAACGCGGCTGGATCTCCGTGGTAAGCCGCTTCTGCGTCGGTTTGCAGGAGATGCCGAATCTGCGGCAGTTTGCTTAGAAAGTCACAGGTCAGATCGTGGGCGACAGCTCTTAAATCCTTTTTGCTCAGATTGCCCGTTGGACTATATTCGAGACTCTTGTAAACCTCGTCCTCCAAACGGCCCATCACCGAATCCATCAGGTTGGCGGTTTCCATTTTAATCTCCGAGGAATGAATGGGCTTCTCGTCGAAAAATCCTGGAAAGAGGAGCCGGAGCAAGTCCACGGTGATCAGTGCAATCGCGCTCTTGGACGGCAGATTGACCCCATCGAGGTGATTGATTCCGCCAACGCGAGCGTAGGACTCTATCAACTGCTCGGTTAATCGCGTTACCGTGGTGTTCATAGGGACACTATTACGAAACCAAACCAGGAAAGGCAAGTGACGGTCGGCCACAACTTAACTCGCTGGTGCGTCTCGCCGAGCCTTTCTCCATCGTTGCTTCAACGGTGTCCATTCTAGATACTCGCGAGTATGAAGTGCTCATCAATCTCGAGAAAAAAAGTTAGCTCTCTAGCGCGGTTTCTCGCTCAGTTTCTCAGGTTAAAACCACCCCGCAGGTTTGAGATTCTTTTGTTGACTCTGCTCCTCACTACCACGGCGCTCTCGGGAGCCGAGTCTGCCAGATCCTATCTGAAGAAACCGGATAACTGGTTCCGTGGCGAAGAAGCCAAGCACATCGCGGAAAATCTTCTCTCCTGGCAATCAGTGCTGGGGAGCTGGCCAAAGAACACAAATACGGTTGGCGTCCGTTACACGGGCGACCCTGCTCAGTTGCATGGCACCTTCGACAACAGCGCGACGACAGACGAGCTGCGATTTCTGGCACGCACCTTCCAAGCTTTGAAGGAACCGCTCCACGAACAGGCATTTCTCAAAGGTTTCGATCATATTCTCAAAGCCCAGTATCCGACCGGAGGCTGGCCGCAGTACTACCCGCCAGGGAAAGGATATGCTCGCGCTATAACGTTCAATGACAATACCATGGTGCGCCTGATGGATTTTCTGCGCGATGTCGCCCATTCGCCCAGCTACGCCTTCGTGGACACTGCTCGGCGCAACACTGCGCAAGAGGCTTTCGACCGTGGGATTCAGTGCATCCTGAAATGCCAGATCAAAGTCAACGACAAGCTCACGGCTTGGTGTGCGCAACATGACGAGATAGATTTCAGCCCGCGTCCAGCGCGAACTTACGAGTTGGTTTCGTTGAGCGGGGCTGAATCGGTCGGCTTGGTGAGACTGCTCATGAGCCTTGATCGTCCCTCTTCCGACGTGGTGCAGGCAATCGAGGCAGCGGTTGCGTGGTTCGAATCATCGAGGCTTACCGGCCTCCGGATGATCCAGGAAAAAGACGCGGAGTCTCCCAAGGGTTACGACAAAAAAGTTGTCAAAGATCCGAACGGCCCACCTCTCTGGGCCCGCTTTTATGCCATTGAGACGAACAAACCAATCTTTGCGGATCGCGATGGCATTGCGAAATCGAATTTAGCCGATATCGGTTACGAACGACGCAACGGTTATGGGTGGCTGGGAGAGTGGCCTGCCTCCCTTCTGGCGCACGATCATCCGGCCTGGAAACAGCGCTTGAAATGAGCCAGGAACACGGGATGATCCCAGTGGATTGGAAAGTTAAAAGCGCCTCGCTGTTTTCAGTGGAACCATTTCCGTGTCCGGGCTGGAAGACTCACTCCGGAGAGGTGCCTGGAGTTTGGACATTTTCCGTCCGTGTGCTGTTGTAGCCGATGAGGTTCGCGACTCATATCTCCCGGAGAGGAGATTCGAGAATAGCCCACCCTTTCAAGGGTGGGATTAGGAAGTCGATAGCCAAAGTCCCGAAGGGACGGTTGAACTGTTCTCGGGCGGTCCTTTGTCCTGAACAGACAGTAGGAGCTGACGTAGGACATTGGGGGATTCGGCCGTCCCTGCGGGACTTGTGCAATCGCTCATGCGAACCCGGCAGTCAACTGCCGGGCTATTCTCGAATCTCCCTCCGGGAGACGAAGGCAGCCAATGGGTCCAAACTCCAGTCAGCCCGACGGGATGAAAAAAAGGTCTTCATCCGCTGTGGGCCTATTCCATTGAAAACAGCGGGGGACCAATTAAAAGCGCCTCGCTTCCCATCACTTGAGCCAGTAAACGTAAGCACGGCATGACTCTCGCCATAGAAACCAACGCGCTGACTCGGCGCTTCGGAAATTTATGCGCTGTGGACAGCTTGGATCTTCGAGTGGAACGAAGCAAGTTCTACGGTTTTCTCGGTCCGAACGGGGCAGGAAAATCCACCACCATCAAAATACTGACCGGGCTGCTCGCGCCCACGCATGGATCGATGCGCATCCTGGGTGAGACTATGGACGGCTCGGAAAAAACTCTCGAAATCAAACGTCGAATCGGAGTCGTGCCGGAGAATCTCGCCCTTTTTGACAACCTGAGAGCGCGGGAGTATCTCACCTTTATCGGGCGCATGTATCTGCTGCCGATCAGCACGGTCCGAGAGCGCTGCCAGGAACTCTTGACGATGATGAATCTGGAGAACGAGGAAAAGAAGCTGGTCATCGAGTATTCGCATGGCATGAAGAAAAAGCTGGCTCTGGCTGCGGCGCTGATTCCCAATCCGGACCTCCTCTTCCTCGACGAACCGTTCGAGGGCGTTGACGCCGTTTCCTCGCGCGTGTCCCACCGCTATGGGTGGCTCATGGCGCGCGAGCCCTGGCATCGGGAAATTCCTGGCCAGCGATCTGGCATTCAGCGGCTGCATTCGTGATCGGAGTATTGGGTTTGGCTCGCGCCTATCAGTCAACGATTCGCTTTTATCAAGGCCGGGAGAAACCCGCGCCGATGAAACAGAACCTCATGGTAACGACTGTCCGGGTCAGCGGGCAGAGCTTTCTTGAAAGACAGTTGCCAGGCGTTCCTGAAGAAGCCGCGGCCATGTCGCTGGCATTCTTCCGCTCGATGATGCGCGCCCCGGAAGTTAAAATGTCTCTGGCCTCCTACATCATCATGCTGGCCGCTTTCGGAGGGACCTTCTTCTCACGTGGGGCCAAACCGCCCGAAGAACTGACTCAGCCATTTCTGGCTACTGGCGCGGTGGCCTTCACGTTTTTCGGCCTGGCCCAACTCATGTTCAATCAATTTGGGTTCGATCGGAACGGCTTTCGGGCGCTTGTTTTGCTGCCGGTGAAGCGCAAATATACTTTGCTCGCAAAGAACCTCTCGCTGCTACCCGTGGCCCTCGGCCTCGGCCTCATTTTTGTGACGATCGTCACGATCGTTGCGCGCCTTCCGCTGCTCGTTTTTCTGGGAGCCTGCTTCCAACTCGCGGCGATGTTCCTTTTGCTCAGCATCGCCGGCAACTTTATCTCGATAGTCGCTCCCTACCGCATCGAGGCTGGCTCGCTCAAGCCCACCAAATCTTCCACCAAGACGACCTTATTAATTTTCGTTTCACATTTGCTGTTTCCCGTTGCGATGATTCCCGTCCTGATCCCTCCAGCTCTGGGGCTGATGTCTGGCAAATGGGGATGGTGCCCAGCCGCACCTGTCAACGCTCTGTTTTCTCTACTGCTCGCTGTGTTCATGGTGCTCATCTATCGCTCAAGCCTTCGGGGCCTCGGCGATCTCTTGCAACGGCGCGAAATGGACATTCTTCAAATCGTCACCCGCGAAGTCGAGTGAACCCGCATCGCAGCTCGATGGCTCGTTGCGACAGACTTGGTGAGTGA
>CAMAWP010000350.1 GCA_945861765.1 Akkermansia muciniphila
GGATAGTCTGCCAGTGATGTGGGCCAACCTATGCCGGACGAATCTGAGAACAACTTGCTGAGGGAAAAGGTTGAGAACTGGGCGCGCCAGGCCTTCCAAGACTCTGCCGCACCCAAGTATCCGTTTTCGCTTCACGAAACTGTCGAGACCCTGTTCCGGCTTCTTCACGCCGGTTTCGAGGCGAGTAGGTATCGTTCACTCGGGAGAGACGTGCTCGCCGGGATCGGATTCTTTTTGAACAGTGAGGACTTGACCAAGTTGTGCGTTCGAGCCGAGCCGTTCGCTATGGCTCTGCTGGAAATGGTGAATCGAGCGCGGTTTGATGCCCTCTGGAAAGCCGCTGCTTCGCGCACCCCACCAGCAAAGCCAGGGCTGGCAGCGATTCTAAAGAAGGACGGTCTCCAACTGGCTGATTCCACCACGGTCAGCGGAAAGCCAGAAGGTCTGCGGGGCAAGCCGCGCTTCGCTGAGCACGTTGCGCGGGTTTACTCGTACCGGAATCCTGAAGCCCATGAAGCCCATGATTGGCCGCCACCGCTCAAGAACCAAATATTCGAGAGCCTCTGTGTGTTCCTGGTTTTTGCCGTGGCGGAATATCGGCAAAAGATTGAATCGGTCCTGCACGTTCGGGAGCATCGGAAGCATCTCGAAAATGTCCTGGAAAGCTACAAAAAGTGGGAGAATCGTTTCATTGACCCTCGCTGCGCTGAATACAAGCCGGGCGAGTCGAATGAGATTGACCCGCTTGCCGAATCTCCAGCAACCCAGGACCTCACAAATTTGACGCTTCTCCCAAAACCGCCGAAAAGTGCCGCTATCCAAATCCCCGACGTGTTACCACTCGCAGACTTGATGAATACTCACCAACGCTGCGTTCTGCTGGGGGAGCCAGGGGCCGGCAAGACCACCTCAGCAGAGTTCATCGCGTTGATGTTCGCACGTGACTTACTTAATAACGCCGCGAGCGGAAAGCCACTGCCTGTCTATGTGGAGTTGAAGAACTGTGCAGCTCATCCTGGCAGCCGGGTGATTGATAAGATTGCCGCACAACTTGGTTCAACGGCAGAAGCTGCAACGAAATCACTTAAGGATAGCTGGCTCCTTCTATTGGATGGTCTCAATGAGATTTCCAAGAATGAGCGGAAATCGGTTCGTGACCAGATTGAGGAAGTGCTGACGGCCATTCCTACACTGAGGGCAATCATCACCAGCCGCCGCGAGGGATTCCTCAACGAGTTCAATCTTCCGGTCTATAACCTTTACTCCCTCGGCGATGAGCAAATCCATGAGTTCGTCGAACGCTCTCTTGCCGAGCCGTCAAAGGCTACCGAACTCGTTGAGCGACTGCATAAGGATTCGAAGCTTTGGAGTCTTTGTCGAAACCCGTGGTGGTTAAGCAAAGTCACCCAACTTGCCCTCATGGACAACACAGCGTTGCCAAAGAGCCGAGGCAAGCTACTTCAGAAGCTCACGCGGGCATTCTTTAATCGAGAGCATTCTCAGGTCGGAAGCCAAACCAACAACCTCAAGAAAGAGAACCTCCTGGCTCATTTGGCTTTTGAAACACAGAAAGAAGGGCAAGTCAGTTTTTTCGCAGCAACAGCAGTTAAACTCCTGAACGAGGCAGGCATGAAGTCGCTGGATGTCTATCAATTCGTAGATGAAGCTCAAAACAATGGGTTGCTGGTGCACGCCGACGATGGAACGACCGCCTTCAGCCACCAGATTTTCCAGGAATACTTTGCCGCCTGTGAGCTTCATAAGCGGTGGCAGGTAGCGGTCGAATCTGGAAATGTATTTCAGATCGTCGGCGGCTTGGAGTGGAGTGAGCCGCTCAGACTGTTTGCCGATTTGGTAGGTGACCATCTCAGTATCGCGCGAAGCATTGCTAACGAAAGCTCTACCATTGCGGCACGGATCTACATTGACGGCGGTCAGGAGGACAAAGAACTGCGTGACTACATCTGTGAGCAAGCCTACTTGCAGGCTACAACCGACCATTGGGTGGACGGCATTGGTGCATTGGCAGAACTGGATGATATGGAGCGTCTCAAAAGCGCCATTACGAAGCAGGGGGAATTCAGCCTTGAACATCAAGATATGCTTGGAGTCCTGGCACGGGGTTGGAAGAATCGGGGTGCAGGCTTTTCAGACGACAAGGCGAATCGTGTCGCGCCTGTGCTAATCGATGCGCTGAAACAGCGCAAAGCCGGGCCCATGCTTATTTGGTTGGCGTGGGTCACTTGGAGTAGCAAAACACCGGCGCTAACTGAGATGTATCTGGATGCTGTCCTCGCCCTCGACTTCCATGAGAGACTGCTCACGGTGGCATTTCAGAGGGTGACAGCGAAGGAGGCAGGCCGAGCCTCTCTCGAATTTGGCGCGACGTGCGTCCGCAAGGTCGCTGAAGCAGGACTAAAAAAGGCGTTCATCCCTTACGGTTTGCTGCTGAGCAGAGGAGTTGGCGTCGATAGGAATGACGATGCGGCAGCCCGATGGCTGCGAAAAGCGGCTGAGGGAGGAAACACAAAGAGTCTGGTCGTACTCGGCGAGCTTCTCGTTGAGTGTCCCTGGGTTCAACAGAACGGCGGTGAAGCTGAGAACTGGTTGTGTAGAGCGCAGGAAGCGGGAGACGCCAGAGCCCACGTAATCCTTCAGGAATTCGAACGAAAAGTCTTGGAACATAGGCTTCCCGCTGAAGCCGGGGATACCGATGAGATGGAGGATCTAGCCGATCTGCTACTCGCGCTGCCAAAGTTTGCTCGCGAGACAGGTGAAGGAGAGAAGTGGTTACGATTGGCAGCAACGTCAAGTGAGAAGGCAAAGCTCAGACTTGCACGGCGGCTTTTTGACGGAAAAGGGCTTGCGCGTAATCCGCCGGAAGGCGAACAGCTATTGCGTGAACTTGCCGCCACAAAGAACCAAGACGCAGTTATTGAGCTATTAGGGCGGGTCGCCAACAGAGAAGCGCCTATCACTACGTTAGCAGAAGGTTTAGCTTGGTTCAGGCAACTCAGCACAGGCAGTCCGGGTTCTCCTTCGTAACACCGGCACCTCCGATTCTGCTGAACGGAGTACCGCAGGTTGACAGTCAGCGTTCAGCCTTTCTTAGAGCGTGTTCCAAAACGGATGTGGTTTTCTCAAGAAATCTGTGTAAGTAGTTTTCTTGGCTCTTCGTGTAATTGAGTGGGTGATTTTTGAGGATGGAAGTGAGTTGTAGCCTTTATTGACAGGCATTGTCTGACTTTCAGAGGGTTCAAAAACTTGTTTCGATACAGCGATGGCAAGGTTCAAGAGAAAGCGGCTTCGAGATGCGTATCGATTTCCGGGGTTCGTTCCGTTGGCTGCGGTGCAGGAGGTGTTTGGCGATCCCAAAGCTGTTGTCGTGAAGTTGAATTGTCATCGAAAAAGACGGTGTGTGGCCGATGCGCTCGACGGTGTGGCAGTTACTACGACCACCGGGAGCAGCAAGTGCGGGATCTGTCGTGCGGAGATCGGCGGGTTCAGTTGCCAGATGGCGGGCCATCCGCTCTACCAGTGGTTCTGTCTGATCGATGCACTGGATCAGATCTGGGCGAACCGAACGCCCTTCATCCTCCAAACTCTGGACGTCCCAGGAGCTGCATTGGTTGGCCCGCAACCCCACTTAGCTTCGAACGATTGCGCTTCACGGATCCAGAGGTGAATGGGCCATGCTGAACCGCAATGATGGTTCGGAAGGGAAAGTCGAGCGGTCAGCTTCATGATCGAGCAGTTGATCCAAGGCCTCTGGCGAACGGTTCAAGGCAAGACGATACGTGATGAGGTTGGCGCTAACTGTGTCGGGCTCCCCTTTCCGCTCCGGTTCAGGCGTCAGCTCTCCGGCAATCTGTGTTGGAGGTGTGGGCCGGTGAACGAGCGCGAACCATCCAGCGATCATGAGCACCGCCGTCGCGACAGACGCTATTCGCAGCCAAAGTGGAATGCCGCTTCCAGGCAGGTTGCGCGGATCACGGCCTCGGATGGCCGAGGCGACACGGGCATAAACGCGCGGTGCTACTTCTGCAGCGGGCAATTGGTGAGCGGCAGTTGAGTGGCGCTCACAAAGCACCGACGTCTCTTGAAAATACGCGCGGCAGGAAGGGCACTGCTCCAGGTGCCGTTTCACCTCAGCGGTCTCGCGCGCTTCCAGAGAAGCGGCTGCGAGGAGGGCAATGGATTTACGATAGCGGGCACAGGTCTTCATAAGTTTCGGTTCTCAGCAATGGACTTCATCCGCCGCAGTCTTTCGAGTCCGTGAAACAAGCGCGATTTCACGGTGCCCACGGAGCAGTCAAGCGCCGCAGCGATTCCTTGGAGTGAATCCCCGGCATAAAAACGCAGATAAACAACCTCGCGCTGTTTCGCGGGCAGTTTCTCGAGGCTTCGCAACACTCGTGTGGCATTATCTTCCCGCTCCGCTTGCGTGCCGGGAGTGGGGCTCAAGTCTGGCACATTGGACAGAAAGATCTCGGCTTGTTCGCGTTCACCACCGAACAAGAATGAAAAGGGAAGAGGCCACTTCTTTCGTCGCGAGTTGCGGTGCCGGTTAACCAAGATGCTGCACAGCCAGGTGAAGAAGTGGCATCGTCCGCCAAAGTGTGGCAGGCCGCGCCACGCTGCGATAAATGTCTCCTGCACGAGATCCTCGGCCATGGTCGCATCGGCGCTCAACGCGACGGCCTGGCGCAGCAGGCGGTCGCCGTGCTGACGACACAGGTCGTCGAACGCTTCAAGATCACCAGTGCGGGCCCGATCGATGAGATCGAGCCCGCCGCTGGCAGTTGGTTCCAACAAATCCCTGTTTGAAGTGGTGCTCACACGGTATCGGCAGAGCTAAATCCAGGAATCCGTAATCGTTCAATTCATCTTCTTGCCTGCGTTCTTGCCGTCGAGATAAAAAGCAGGCCCGTCCTTCTCGATGAAGATCAACGAGACGTTCCAGTCATCCATGTATCGCATCTTTGAGGTCAACTCAAAACCCCTATCCACACCATCGAGTTGAAACCGTCTGAACTGAAAGGGCTCGTTGAACAACGGATCAACAACCTGGCTGAGTCCCGCCTCGCCCTTTTCCCGATAGGCAAGCGCGGCGCGCAACATCGCGATCTTGACCTGAATGGCGAACTCCTTTAGTCGGCACTTCTCGAATGCGGGGAAGAACACATGCACCAGCATGTTCGGATGTTTCCGCACCTTTTCATTGAACGCCCTGATTCCTGGCAGGAACTGAGAGTACGACGCCCTCATGAGCACTTCCGCCTCATCGTAGACTGCATCCAGCTCCTTGAGTTGGCGAAGAAGTCCCGCTGTCGTGCCACCGGCGGCTTCGATGATTTGATCGGCCTTGGGGGAGGCTGGTCCTTCGCCTTCATCCGAAGCCAGTGAAGTCAACAATTTGCGTGCGCCCTTCAACGCCTCGTGCTCGTCGTTTGAAACTTTTTGGAGCTTCTCGATCTTCCGAGTCAACCAGTCGCGGAAAGCGATGCGCTCCGTGGGAACACACTGTGCGATCGTGCCTCTTGCCGGTGCGGCGGCAATGCCGTCCATGATTTGCCGCAAAGTTTCCGGGCTTAAACGAAACCAGTTCTCCGCGAGGCCGGACGCCAGGATGTTCTCGATCGCGATTTGAACGAGTGCCGAGATGAGCACGCCATCTGTGGAGAGCTGCCGCCCAAGCACGAATGAAGCAAGGAAATCATCACGGGCGTCATTCGGACGGCCGTTCTCCAGATGCCAGCGCATCCGCAGCCGGGCTGCTTGCGCAAACAACTTGGCTTTGGCGAGGCTGGGCAAGAGCAACTCAGGCCCTTCGGAGATGTCGTATCCCCAGTCGCACGGCACCTTCTGCCTTGCCGAGTGACGAAGGAGCTTGAAGGAACTGTCATAACTCACGATCAGTTTGCGGAACTCATCGTCGAGTCCTCGGCCGCGCCATTCATTGGTGAACAGGTGATCCTGTGCTGAGCGATCTGGCATCACGGCCACAGCCTGCCAGTAGAGCAACGCCGGGTTGATGTCGGTGCGCGAAGCGGAATCATTCGCCGCGAACCCGGTCATGGCAAAGGTGAGGAACGTCAATAGAATTGTTGCGATAGTCTTCATGTTATGTTTCGAGTCTTGATTTCTTGTCTAAAATTTCGCGGCCGCTTGAAGGTTAGTCACGGTCAACAAGGGAAAGGTTCACTTTTTCTTGGGAATTCACCCTGCTCAAACGTTTAGAGCTAATTTGATCCGGATCAATCCGATAGCAGCGCGGGATTCTTTCCACCGCGATGCAAGAACGTCCGATGGCATGCGGGCCTTGTGATCTGACGCGCCATGGAATACGAGGTCACTAAATCGTGGCAGCGACAAGGGTCAAGGTGCCGGAGCGAAATTCAGCAAATCTCACTATGGCTGAATTGCTAGAGAAATGGGCTGTTTTTACAATTGCGATGACCGCCAACCAGTGGGGGTGAAGGGTCGGGAGTCGAAAAACCTAGGGATCTTGAGCATCGTCGTCCGGTTTCAGACACAAGCGGGCTCAAAGAACTGGCTGCAAACCCACGAAATATAAGGGAAATCTGAGCGAAATTGCCAAATGAGAATTGCTGCCGGCTGCTGGCGCTCGCATGGAACCCGCGTACGGCTGCAATACGTCCGACGCTGCAACGAGCCGCAAAGGAGTTGGTATCGCTTCTGAAATTGGGTTGAACAATTCCCACATCGGAACGACGAAAACGAAATGGCTATTTGTCCAGTGGGTCAATGGATTCTGTGGATTCTCGTGTTGCGAAAACAAGTGCTTTATTTCGAAACAGGTCCAGCAAATCAGCCTCTTTTTTCAGACCTTTGCGCTCGTTTTCCCGGGCTTTTTCTGTCCGTAAGGGGTCTCATTCTCCTTGAGAACCCACATCTCTAATCTCTCTTCGATAATCTCAGTTTCTCGGCGCGAGAGAATCAACGGCTCGTGAAGGGTCAGTCAAGCGTATCGACAAGTTTTGGAGATTCGCGAGAAGAGACTTGGGCCTAGCCCGCAAGCTGAGAATCGAATACGAACGAGGCATTTGTCACCGGATGAACTGCGGATTCGGGAGTCGGCTCGCCATGCTCATTTCCGGCTCGTTCACCTGGCAAAATGCGAAGCTCCCTTTGCCATCACCTTGTCACGGCACCTTCACGACCACGACCTTTAAGTCCGGCACGTCTTGGAAGTCCTTGGCATTGGCGGTCAGAACGGTGAAGTCTCTTTGCACGGCTTGGGCGGCGAGCCAGAGGTCTTGGATGCGGAAG
>CAMAWP010000351.1 GCA_945861765.1 Akkermansia muciniphila
CCCCGGATGAAGAAGTCATATTCCCCGGTCTCCGCAGGGGTGAGCAGGCCCGTGATAGTGGCGCCGTAATGCACCATGCTGTCGTCCGGAACGACAGTGAGGTTATCGAGCGCCGTTGCCGCGGCGGTGAAGTCCGGCGAGGCCGGAAAGCGAGGATCGTTCTGAACCCCGCCGACACCGGTATCCACAAGGTTGCCATACAGGGCAAACTTCAAGACTCCTTCCGTGACGAGGGAGAAGGAGACGAACTTGGCGGTGCTGTTCGCGGCGATTAGATTCTTCGAAGAGTCTTGCACTCCCTTTACGGTCATGGTGTACAGCGTTCCAGGCGACGCCTTGGCCGTGGTCAGCACCACGGTGTCGGACTTGAGCAGTTCGGCTTTGGTGATGGCCAAGGCCGGACTGATCGAGTAGTTCGCGACATTGAGAGCGCCTGGTTTGGCAACTTCCTCGGAAAAGGTCAGGGTGACCGTATCCACAGCGCTTACGGGATCGGTGTTGATCGGGCGGCGGCCTCCGGCCGCCGAGACGATCACCGGAGCCTCGGTGTCCGGTGGCTTGGCGCCGCCTCCAGCCGCGAGGGCTTTAATTTCCGCCTCCGTGACCGCGCCGGCGTAAATGGTGAAATCGTCGATCGTGGCATCGGGTGATTTATGGCCGTCCGCATTGCCGTTGGAACCGATGTTCGCGACCGTGAAGTCCAACGGCAGCGGGTCCGCTCCCTGCGATTCCTTGACCATGCTGCCGTCGATCCAGATTTGCTTGGTGCCCTTGTCCTTGATGAACACGTAATGATGCCATTGCTCGAAGTCGAATCCGGCCGGCGTGACGCTGAGGCGGCGGCCCGCCGTGCAGCACCCCGAGTTGTCGAACATGATCTCCCCGTTGGACCAGGGAACGTGAACCTGCACGCCGCGGGTGCCGTTGGCTGAACTCGGCGATTCAAACCAGAAGGTGCTCGCATCGCAGCATTTCTCCGCCGGCGACCGGTTGTTCTTCTGCCAGAACGCGATGCTCAACGTGTCGTCGGCCGCGGCCTTGTTCACCATGTTGTCGGGCGAGGTTTCCGGATCGATGACGATGTAGCCCCCTTCGCCGCCGCCGGAAATGTCCAGACCGTTGCCACCGCCACCGGGACGGGAGACGGGCACGATGGCTGGTTTGCCTTGAACCGTGCCGACGTATCCGCCGACGCTGCTCTTGACGGTCGTGCCGCCGTCGTCGAATTTTTCAAAATCCCAGTGCGCGATCACCAGCGTCTTCGGAGCGCCGCCGACGGGAGTGCCTGCCGCAAGCGCTTTGATTTCCGCCTCCGTGAGCGCGCCCTTGTAAAGCGCGAAGTCATCGATGGTGGCATCGGGCGACTTGTGGCCGTCCGCATTGCCGTTGGAACCGATCTTCGCGACCGTGAAGTCCGACGGCAGCGGGTCCGCTCCCTGCGATTCCTTGACCATGTTGCCGTCGATCCAAATCTGCTTGGTCCCCTTGTCCTTGATGAAGACGTAATGATGCCATTGCTCGAAGTCGAATCCGGCCGCCGTGCAACACCCCGAGTTGTCGAACATGATTTCTCCGTTCGACCAGGGAACGTGAACCTGCACGCCGCGGGTGCCGTTGGCCGAACTCGGTGATTCAAACCAGAAGGTGCTCGCATCGCAGCATTTCTCCGCAGGCGACCGGTTGTTCTTTTGCCAGAACGCGATGCTGATCGAATCGTCCGCCGCCGCCTTGTTCACCATGTTGTCGGGCGAGGTTTCCGGATCGATGACGATGTAGCCCCCTGCGCCGCCGCCGGAGATGTCGAGGCCGTTGCCACCGCCGCCAGGGCGATTGGCGGGCACAATGGCTGGTTTTCCCTGCACGGCGCCCACATAGCCGCCCACGGCACTCTTGATCGTCGTGCCACCGTCGTCGAATTTTTCGAAGTCCCAGTGGGCGATCAACTCGGCTTTGGGAGCGACGACGACGGGACCTCCCGCCGCAAGCGCCTTGATTTCCGCCTCCGTGAGCGCGCCCTTGTAAAGCGCGAAGTCATCGATGGTGGCATCGGGCGATTTATGGCCGTCCGCATTGCCGTTGGAACCGATCTTCGCGACCGTGAAGTCCGACGGCAGCGGGTCCGCTCCTTGCGATTCCTTGACCATGTTGCCGTCGATCCAAATCTGCTTGGTCCCCTTGTCCTTGATGAAGACGTAATGATGCCATTGCTCGAAGTCGAATCCGGCCGGCGTGACGCTCAGGCGGCGGCCCGCCGTGCAACACCCCGAGTTGTCGAACATGATTTCTCCGTTCGACCAGGGAACGTGAACCTGCACGCCGCGGGTGCCGTTGGCCGAACTCGGTGATTCAAACCAGAAGGTGCTCGCGTCGCAGCATTTCTCCGCGGGCGACCGGTTGTTCTTTTGCCAAAACGCGATGCTGATCGAGTCGTCCGCAGCCGCCTTGTTCATCATGTTGTCGGGCGAGGTTTCCGGATCGATGGCGATGTAGCCCCCTGCGCCGCCACCGGAGATGTCGAGGCCGTTGCCACCGCCGCCGGGGCGATTGGCGGGCACGATGGCCGGTTTTCCCTGAACCGTGCCGACATAGCCACCGACGCTGCTCTTGATGGTGGTGCCGCCGTCGTCGAATTTTTCAAAGTCCCAGTGGGCGATCAGTTGCGCCGCGCGGGCTGGTGTGGGAATGCCCACGGCAACGATGGCCGCGAGGACTGCTAACAATAGGCGGAACTTTAGCATAACAATTCGAGTGGTTAAGACGGGCAAGGCCGAACCTTAGCGCGTTGGATTTCAATGACCGACGGCAGAAAAGCGCACTTGCACTCCTAAAAATGCCGGGGCCCGAGTGACTTGTATGGGACGCCGGGCCTGGAGTCAACGAAAATATCGGATGGATTCGGTTTTTCGGTGTTTTTCCGTGAGCAACAGGAGGTCGAGTCTTGCGCACACAGCCGCAGGGAGAGCCGTCACTTTGGCGTGATGGCGTCGGCGGAAATCTCGACGGATCGGACGGTCCCAGGCCAGGGCCATTCTTTCACGGTTCCATTCGGCCATCTGACTTGCAGCAGGGTAGGGGCAACCGGCGCTCCCAGAATGATCGTGGCGGAATCCTGCGACCAATAGCCGCTCCCGGCATGGATTTCCCGAGCCGGACCCAATCGTTCGCCAAACTTCAGGCGCACCACAGCTCCGACCGCGGTTGGATTCTCCTTTGCTCCCCGCAATGTCACGCGCCTGCCGGGCGTCCCGTTTGCATTCCTGAACAAACGCGCCGGCCCGCCATGCTGGGCGACCACCAAGTCCGTGCGACCATCGCCGTCGAAGTCCGCCACGGCACTGCCCCGCTGCTCCCCGTAGATGACCACGCCTGATTCGCGGGGGCCCAAAGCTTGGAACCCTCCCCGCCCATCCCCGCGAAGGATCAATCCGATGCCCGCATCGTGACGCGAAGTCTCGGCGTCCACGCCAAAAAAATTCTGCGCCAGGAACAAATCCTCGTATCCGTCACCATCGAAGTCCGCGACACTGACGCCGAAGCCGGGAGCGAATTGAGCCTCCACCGGCAACGGACGGGCTTCAAAATGATCGCCTCGATTCAGGAATACCATTGAATCAAGTGTCGTGGCTTGGAGTGTTCGCGCGGATCCCGCCTGATCACCGAGCAGTTCCAACACACCCGCTCTTCCGTAAGCATGGTGATCCGGAAAACGCTCCTTGAGGGCTGGGATGGCTGCGGATACGACCTTCCATTCCCGCCATGGCGTGACCTTGGAAAGCCATGGATCGGTTGAAGCGATCAGAGTTTGCACGCTGCCGTTCCCCGCGAAGTCCCCGTAAAACAACTGGACCGGAATGTTCACACTGGGAGGCTGATCGGTCCGCCAGTTGCGCCCCCAATTGGAGGCCACTAGATCCAGTCGTCCATCACCGTCAAAATCTCCGGCCGCGATGCCGTTCCACCAGCCTTTGAACGGTGACAAACCGGCGGGCTCGGTCCTCTCGATAAACGTCCCCTTGTCGTTGCGAAACAGCCGAACCGAGTCCCACTCACATGCCAGCGCGAGGTCCGGATCGCCATCGCCGTCCGCGTCGAAGAACACCGCGCCGCTCACCAGCCCCAATGCCGGGAAAGACTGCATGAGACTGAAGCTGCCGCCCTGGCTGCGCATGAGGTGCGACGTCGCCGGCTCGGGAAAACGGCCTGCCCTCACGCGTCCGCCCACGAAAAGATCCAGATCCCCATCGCCATCCACGTCCCCCATCGACAGCGGACCCGTCGCTGAGAGGCCACCGGCCAATGGGGGCGGCAAATCGGCAGGACCCCCAGCTCGAAGCGCAAACATGCGGAACGGCGGAGCGTTGGTGTCCGCGTCCTCCCAGTTGGATTCACCGGCGACCAGCTGAGTGACTCCGTCGAGATCCCGCCACGCCAGGACACTGGTTTGATCCCGGGAATTCGCCTTGGGCACCGGCGCATTCGTCCATTCGATCAGATTTCCCATGCGATCGTTGCGGAAAACCACCGGACGTCCTCCTCCGCCGCCACCGATGATCAAGTCGTCAGAGCTATCCTCGTCAAGATCAGTCCAACAAATGCCGGGTCCGAGTGTGCTGAGTCTTCGCGGCAGCAACGGCTGGCGCGCGAAATCGTCAAAAAAGGCATCCACATGGACATGACTCAGCCGGGAACTCACGTCTTCGAAAAGCGGCGAATCCTTTGCAGCCACCGGAGGCGAAGGGGGCATTGCCGCTGCTTCATCGATCTCATAAACGAAATTGGGCCTGGCCTCCTTGACGACGCTTCGTTTGCCGCTGCGCCAGGTGATGGCGACTTCAAGCTGGCTGGCCGCGCCTGTTGCGAAGACGCGCATCGGGTCGTCGCTCGACAGATAACGGCCGCCCGCGATCATTTCCTGCGTTTGCGTGACAGGCCCGCCGCTCACTTGGACCTTCGCGCCGATGCCTCGGGTATTGACGCCCGTTCCCTTGAGGCGGATGGCGATTCGCGGCGCGGGCGAGTTGTTGCGAAGGATGCGCGCAGGGCCGTTCAGGCAATTGATGACCGCATCCAGATCGCCATCGTTATCCAGATCGGCGAGTGCCAGACCTTGCGCGACACCCACGATGTTAAAGTTCCACGCGGCGCTGGCATCCTCGAAGGTGAGATCGTGACGGTTGCGCAGCGCGACGCTCGGCAGTTCCAGCCTGGGGAGTTTCGCCTGATTTCTGAGCCGCGCTC
This sequence comes from Akkermansia muciniphila, assembly GCA_945861765.1. Classification (GTDB taxonomy): domain Bacteria; phylum Verrucomicrobiota; class Verrucomicrobiia; order Limisphaerales; family SIBE01; genus SIBE01. Next base: position 5,239 of record CAMAWP010000351.1, read on the forward strand.
CGACTGTTTTCCAGCCCTCCGTGCGGGCGATCATCCCCACCATGTCGGCATCCTGCAAATCATGGTTCGAGCCGGTGGAAAGAATCAGGTCTTCCCATCCGTCAAGATCCACGTCGAGGAACGCCACGCCCCATGTCCAATCCGTCGCCGAGACGCCCGCAAGCTGCGCGATCTCTGCAAACGTGCCGTCGCCACGCGCGAGCTGGAGTGTGTTTCTCGTGACCTCAGGGCGGAAATTCGGGTCCGTGACCGGCCATTGGACCTTGCCCTCGAGCGTGTCGGGTCGTTGCCAGGCACGAGGCTCCCGGCGAGAACTCAACATGTCGGCGACGAAGATGTCGTCGAGCCCGTCGCGGTTGATGTCCGCGATGTCCACCGGCATGGAAGCAAGGCTGGCGCTGCGGATCGCGGTGCGGGGGATGGCTTGAAAACGCTTGCCACTCTGGTTCAACCAGATGCGGTCAGGCCAATAGACGTAGTCATTGCAAACATACAGATCCGGCAAGGAGTCGCCATTGAAGTCCCGGAAGATGACCGAAAGCCCCCAGTCCGTCGGCGGGCCTGAAAGAGCCTCGCCATCTTCATTGAGGAAAACGCCACCTTCCCACGGCACCGGCATGAATCCGTCCGCGCGATTCAGATAGAAGAAATCCGGTTCGCCTTTCTCCACGGCCGCGACGCCATCCCGCGAGGCCAGGGTGACGAAGCGGTCCCTTGGTTCGACGATCGTGGTTCCATCCGGTTGCCGGCGTGTCCCCATGCGAAAGCCGGGGGGATGATCGTGGAGCGTGTCCGTGCGATAATTCGTGACGTAAAGGTCCAGATCCCCATCCCCATTGACATCGGCCAGCGCCATTGAGGTCGCGCCGAATTGCCGGACCAGCCCCGAGTTGACCTTCTCCGTAAAACGGCCCTTCCCATCGTTCAAAAGCAGGCGTGTCCCGCCACCCAGACTGTTCACCAGCAAATCGAGATCCCCATCGCCGTCCATGTCCGCGAGCGCGCAGCCCGTTGAAAACTGGTTCGAGCAGGCCACACTCGCGCTGGCCGTGACGTCTCGGAATCTCCAATTCCCAAGATTTCGATACAGCGCGTTGCCCCGTTCCAGTCCGCAAAAATAGACATCCACCCAGCCGTCGCCATCGATGTCCCCAAGCGCCACGCCGGAGCCGATCTCCAACAAGCGGTTGGTCGCCACGGTCGCATCCGCAAGCCCGTTCCTGAACGTGATGCCCGTGTCGTTGGTTTTGAGGAGCGTGAAGCCAGCCCGTTCGCCCGCTGGCGCGGGAAGCGCCGCCCGCCGGAAGCCCGCGCCCGCCTCCCAAACCAACTCGCCCAGTCCATAGGCTCGCGTGCTGGCAAGCCACGCCGCCACCAGCGCAAGGCAGGCGAATGAAGGAGTGTGCGTCGATCGGATCATACGAGTCGGGACGTTACCCGCGTCTGCTGAAAGCTGCAAACTGTTTCAACCCGGCTTGCCGGACTGGCCACGGCAAATTGCCAGGCTTGGGGATATTTTGGATCTGGCACTCACTTGGCTCAAACAACGCAACTTCCGCTTGTGAAACAAAAAGCCGTGGTCCTTGAAGAGGTCGTAGTAGTTCGCCACGGTGACGAGTTGTCCCTTCGACACATCCCCCAAGTCGGGCCGCGTCGTCAGGTAAATCGGCGCGGGGAATTCCGGCAGGACATGCTGGGGCAAATCATAGTCGAGATCGAAGCGCGTCAGGTCGCGTCCGGTCTGCCTCTTCGTCTCGTCAATAAGCGGCTGCGGAAAAATCATGCCGCCAGCTTCGTGATGGGGATTCGGCAGCGGGTAAAGCCCCGCCGGCCAAAGGTTCTGGCTCTTGATTTATTGATAGGACTTTGGTTCCGGATGTTTTCCAGGATAGATCTTGGAGATGGATTGGAGCAAGAAAGAACGCTGGGAAAACGGTGAGAATCGGAGTTTGACGCCTTTGTGGCCCCTCGGTGGGCCGTCGACGGCCCACCGAGGGGCTCGA
>CAMAWP010000352.1 GCA_945861765.1 Akkermansia muciniphila
GCTCTGGGAAGATGCTAAACTCCATCGTCATGGCATCGCCAAAGCTTGCTCCGGTTTCCTGGGCCCGTATGATCCGCGCCGTGGATAAGGTTCGGGATCGATTGCTTCGTGCTGCAAAAGCACTAGAGCAGGCCCAAGTACCCTACGCCGTGGCCGACGGAAACGCGGTGGCTGCCTGGGTTTCCCGCGTGGATGAAGCAGCCGCTCGCAACACCCGTGATGTGGACATACTGCTTCGGCGTTCGGATCTGGAAGCAGCTCGCCAGGCGCTCGCCTCTGCCGGGTTTGTCTATCGTCATGTTTCCAGCCTGGGCCAGCCGGGCGGCTTGGATTTATTTCTGGATGGACCGACCGCCAGCGCCAGGGATGCTGTTCATATCGTCTTTGCCTCGGAGAAGGTGCGTCCAGACAGCCCAACGCATTCTCCAGATGTAACCGACTCCGAAGCCGCCGATCAATTTCGCCTGGTGACTTTGGAAGGATTGGTTCGAATGAAGCTCGCGGCTTTTCGAGACAAAGACCGGACGCATCTACGCGATTTTCTGGAAGTCGGGCTTCTGGATGCATCCTGGCTGGAGCGGTTGGAACCAGCCTTGCGTGAACGCTTGCAAACTATTTTAGACACGCCCGAAGGATAGCGACCAAAATCGGAGGCAAGGGACAACCTCTAACTTTTGGACGCGATTTGGGGCCATGAATCGCAGCCCTGCGGGGCAGGCTTCCGAGCCTGCCGGTTGACCGGGCATCCGTGCCCCGTGTTTCGAGCGGCAAGATGCCGCCCGAACCGGCAGACAGGATGTCTGCCGCACAATTTCATGGCAATATCCATGGCACCGTTTTAGGACGCGGCCTTTCTTTCGATGGAAGTTATGGAGGTGAAGAGGCTAACGCATTGTTCGGGGCATTCATCCCGCAGTTTTTTATGCCGCCGGGATGTGCAAAAGCAAACGCCGCGATCTTTCCCCCGATGAGCAACACATTCTGGAACACGGCCACCTCCGGCTGTTGAGTTCCCCCGAGGACATCGCCCGCTGCGATCAGGCCATCATCGAACACCATTACCTCCACGACATCACCCTGGTGGGCGAGCATCTGCGCTATGCCTTCGTCTATCAGAGTCAGTGGCTGGCCGTGGCCGCCTGGAGCTCAGCGGCCTTCCATCTTAAGGATCGAGACGCCTTCATCGGCTGGCGCCCCGAACAGTGCCGCTGCCGTCGAGGTCTCTTAGCCAATAATTTTCCCCCTAAATCCACGGCGTGGACCCGGGTGTTCAAGCGATGGCGCGATTTCAGCGTTTTCCGTTTGACCTTCCGGTGTGACTCGTGGAAACAGAATGCCTGTGAATGCAACGGCAATCTTAGAGGCTCGAGGTTTGACGAAGTGCTATCAGAACGGCGCCTCGACTCTGACTGTGTTGAAGGAGGTGAGTTTTTCGCTGTTGCCTGGAGCCACTTGCGCGATTGTGGGCCCGTCGGGCAGCGGCAAGACCACTTTGCTGGGCTTGTGCGCGGGCTTGGATCACCCCAGCTCGGGTTCGGTCATTTTGGACGGGCATCAGCTCGATCTGCTCGACGAGGACGAACGCGCGCGGGTCCGCAATGTCGTTGTCGGTTTTGTATTCCAGAATTTTCAATTAATCCCAACGCTCACAGCGTTGGAAAATGTCATGGTCCCGATGGAACTGCGCGGCGGAAACCATGCGCACGATTATGCAGTCGAGCTGCTCAAGAAAGTTGGGCTTGGGGAGAGGTTTTCCCATTATCCGGCGCAACTCTCGGGCGGTGAACAGCAGCGAGTCGCCTTGGCTCGCGCTTTTATCAACCGACCGAAGATCCTGTTCGCGGACGAGCCGACGGGAAATCTGGATGCGGAAACGGGCCATGCGGTTATCAAGCTGCTCCTTGAATTGAATGAGGCCTCCGGGACCGCTTTGGTGTTGGTCACGCATGATGTGGAATTGGCTCAACGATCACAGCGTATCATCCGTCTCAAAGGAGGAGCGATTACGAGTATCGAGTGTCGAGCGACTGGGGTCGAACTCACGACGTTGCCCCAGGTCAACTGACGCTCGTTATGTCGAAGCTTCTGTTATTCGTTCGGTATCTTTTTGATGCGTGGACTTGGAGGATGGCGTGGCGTGACAGCCGACGGAGCCGGTCCCGGCTGTTGCTTTTCTCATCATCCATTATTCTCGGCATCGCGGCGCTCGCTGCAATCGGTTCGTTTGGCCAGCAAATGGAGGAGGCTGTCGAGGAGCAGGCGAAAACGCTCCTTGGCGCCGATCTCATGATCAGCTCACGAAAGCCGTTCTTGGAGACTGAAAACAGATTCTTCCAATCTCTTGGCGGCGTTCAGGCGCGCGAGATCAGCTTTTCATCCATGATCTCTTTTCCGAAAAGTGGAGGAACAAGGCTTGTGCAAGTGCGTGCTTTGGCGGGTGACTTTCCATTCTATGGCGCTTTGGAAACCACGCCTGCGACGGCTGCGACCGAGTTCCGAACCAATTCGAGTGCGCTGGTGGAAAAGAATCTTTTAACCCAGTTCGGCGCGACGGTTGGCGACTTCGTGAAAATCGGGGAGGTGACAATGAGCATCGCCGGGAGCTTGGAAAAAGTGCCGGGCGAGACAGTGGCGTTTGCGACCATAGCACCGCGCGTTTACATGCCTCTGCTTGATTTGGAAAAAACCAAACTACTCGGCCGCGGCAGTTTGGTTCGCTACAAGATTTATTTTCAGTTTGGCTCCGGCATCGATATGCCAAAGCTCGTGGAGAAGATCCGCCCAGAGCTTGAGAAGTTCGGCCTGGGCTTCGACACCGTGGAGGAGCGTAAACAGGATTTGGGCCGCGCCATGACCAATCTCTATCATTTTCTAAACTTGGTCGGATTCGTCGCGCTGTTGCTGGGTGGGGTTGGAATCGCGAGCGCGATTCACGTTCACATCAAGCAGAAGCTGGGTACGGTGGCGATTCTCCGCTGCCTTGGGAGTGCCGCAGGGCAAGCGTTTGCTATTTATTTCGTTCAGAGCTTGGCCTTGGGTCTGGTCGGAGCCGTGCTAGGTGGATTGCTCGGACTGATTCTCCAGATGTTCCTTCCCATTGTGATTGCTGATTTTCTTCCGTTCAAACTTTCGTTTTCGATCTCGTGGATCGCCCTGCTTCGGGGGATGTCCGTGGGCGTTGTCATCTGTCTTTTGTTTGCGATTCTCCCGTTGTTATTGGTCCGGCGAGTCTCGCCGCTTGCTGCGTTTCGATCTTCCTACGAAAGTGGACCGAGGAAGAATGATCCTCTGCTCTGGCTTTGCTATGGATTGATTGGAGCGGGGATTATGGCGTTTGGAATTTCCCAGAGCCGACGCTGGATATTTGGCGTTTGGTTTGCCATCGCGTTGTGGGCTGCTTTCGGAATCTTAGCTGGCGCTGCGAAAGCCTGCACTCGGTTGATGAAAGGCAAGGTTCCAAAGTTCTGGCCTTACGTTTGGCGCCAGGGATTGGCCAATCTTTACCGGCCAAATAACCGCACTGTGCTGCTCGTGCTCTCTTTGGGGCTCGGGACGTTTTTGATTCTCACTTTGGCTCTGGTTCAGAAAAATCTGGTGCAGCAGCTCTTTCCGGCGGAGCGAACCAGCCAAGGCAACACCGTTTTGTTCGACATCCAATCCGATCAAAAGGAGGAAATCCTAAAGCTGCTTCGCTCCCAGCGCCTGCCCATTCTGGAACAGTCTCCCATCGTGACTATGCGGCTGCTGTCGATCAAAGGCCGCAGCATCGAGGTCATTAAAGCCGAATCGAAGCGATCGAAGCCCAACTGGGCCCTTCAGCGAGAGTATCGTTCCACCTACCGCGATCACTTGGTGGACACCGAGAAATTAATCTCAGGGGAATGGCATCGACGCGTTAAGGACGAAAATGCGCCGGTTCCGGTTTCCATGGAAGAAGGCATTGCCAAGCGGTTGAACGTGACGTTGGGAGATGAAATTGTTTTTGATGTTCAGGGCCTGTCGGTCAAAACCACAGTCGCGAGCCTGAGGGAGGTGGACTGGCGGCGGCTCCATCCGAATTTCTTCGTTGTCTTTCCATCGGGCATCATCGAGGAGGCTCCGTCGGTCCATGTCCTTCTCACTCGAATCGAATCCAACGAGCAATCGGCCGTCATCCAGCGCGAGGTGGTTCGAAGATTTCCGAATGTCTCGATCGTGGACCTCACCTTGGTGCTCCAAACCGTGGATTCGATTCTGACCAAGATAAGTTTTGTGATTCGGTTCATGGCGCTCTTCACGGTTGGGACCGGGTTGCTGGTCCTGGTGGGAGCGGTCTTGACGGGACGTTATCAGCGCATCCAGGAAGGTATTTTGCTCAGGACTCTCGGCGCGTCACGGAAGCAAATCTTGCAAATCCTCGCGGTCGAATATCTTTTTCTTGGAATCTTCGCGAGCTTCACCGGCATCCTCCTAGCTTTGGCGGCTAGTTGGGCTTTGGCATTCTTTGTCTTTAAAGTCAACTTTTCGCTTTCGTTGCTGCCCGTCGCCCTTGCTTTCGTCAGTGTCTCGTCGCTCACCATTCTGACAGGCCTTCTAACCAGCCGAGGTGTTTGCAATCGACCTCCTCTGGAGATTCTCCGCGCCGAGGCGTAAGATCTCAGATCTTCGTTTCCGCGAGTGCTAGCAATCGCTTGAATTGGTCTTGAGTCAGCGACGTCACCGAGAGCCGGGATTGGCGAACCAGGGGGAGATCTCCAAGGAGTTTGTCAGCTTTGATCGTTTCGAGGCTGACCGGCTTTTTGAGCGCTTGTAACGGAACTAAACCAACCGCCGCCCAATCACCCTCGGTCGCGGTGGGATCGGGGTAAGACTCCTGTGCCACTCGCGCGAGGCCGACCACTTGTTTCTCGCTGACGCTGTGATAGAAGAGGACGAGGTCGCCGTTTTTCATGGCGCGAAGGTTGTTGCGGGCTTGGAAATTGCGGACGCCTGTCCAGGCGGTTTTGCCCTCCTTCACGAACGTCGCCCACGAGTAAGCTTCCGGTTCCTGTTTCACGAGCCAATAGTTTATTGCCATGGCGATGTAGTAGGCGGAATGGTGAGGTGGAGCAACCGGAATATGGCGTTCAGTATCATTCCATTTTGAACAAACGGGGTCTTGTGCAGTCCAATCGGCATGAGCAAAAAGCAACCACTCCACACCATTTGGGTGAAATGGCTCCGTCCCACACTGATCATCCTTGTGGTCACGAGCGGGTTTCGGTCTGTGCTGGCCGATTGGAATGATGTCCCGACTGGCTCGATGAAACCAACAATTCTGGAGGGCGACCGCATCGTGGTCAACAAACTCGCCTACGATCTAAAGGTGCCTTTTTCGACTTGGCATCTGGCGGAATGGAGTGATCCGCAGCGAGGTGACATCGTTGTCTTCTTTTCACCGTTCGATGGCAAGCGGCTGGTCAAAAGAGTAATCGGCCTTCCCGGCGATAGTCTTGAAATGCACGACAACCAACTTGCCATTAACGGCAGGCCTCTGGAGTACGGACAGCTCGATTCAAGGTATGTCAATGCCATCGGCCGCCAAGAGCAGTTGGAGCATCAATTCGCTCAAGAGAGTTTGGCCGCGCGAAACCACCCGATCATGGTGTCACCGCTGTTGCCTTCTCGTCGATCCTTCGAACCGATCGTCGTCCCACCGAATAGTTACTTTATGATGGGTGACAACAGGGACAATAGTTTCGACTCAAGGTATTATGGGTGCGTGCCGCGGAAAAATATTTTAGGCCGCGCTTCGGCGATCGCCCTGTCGGTGAATCCCGAGCACCATTACATCCCTCGGTTCGCGCGGTTTTGCACGAGTCTCCTTTAACTCAAACTCCTAGTGCTCTACGCTCCCGGCCATCTCACCATTGGCAATTTAGTCTCCGCTTCGATGGCGAGCAGCCGGTTGTATTTGCTGAGCCGCTCCGATTGCGTGATCGATCCAACCTTGATTTGGTCACCGTTCCACCCGACTGCCAAGTCAGCCAGCCAATTGTCCTCGGTCTCACCGCTGCGCGCGCTGACCGTCACGCGCCACCCAGCGGAACGCGCCAGTTGATACGACTGCATCGCTTCCGCTAGAGTGCCGATTTGGTTCACTTTTAAGAGTAGGGTGTCCGCCGCATTCGCTTTCACGGCGCGTTGGATTCGTTGAGGGTTGGTGCATAGCAAATCATCTCCAACGGTCAACGCGCGCCCGGCTAGCCTGGCCTTGAGCTCTGGCCAGTGGGCCCAGTCCTCTTCGGCCAAGCCATCCTCAAGACTCACGATCGGAAACCTGCCTACCCAGTTGGTAAGTCGCTCGATCATGCCTGCGCTGTCCAAGGTCTCTTGGCCGAGCAGATAGCAACCGTCCTGATAGAAATGACTGGAAGCAACATCGATTGCCAAAGAGACGTCGCGACCGGGTTCAAATCCGGCGGCTCGGATCGAGGCAACTGCATCTTCAAACATCGCTTCGGGACCGTTGAAAGGAGGAGCTAAACCGCCTTCATCCGCCGTCAAAGCCCGCATCCCGTACTGGCGCGCGATGAGTTCAACGGCCGATTGATAAACGTCAAAAGTCATGGCCAGCGCCTCGTCGATCGTGCGTGCCGATGTCGGAACGACCAGCACATCCTGGATCGGCGATTGCCCGCCGGCGTGCTTGCCGCCGCTGAACAGATTGATAGTCGGTCGGGGAAGGCTCTGCAAAGGGCTCCCGAGTAGGTCAGCGAAGTACCGGTAGAGAGGAACGCTTCCCTGATGCGCGGCCGCGCGCGCGAATGCGAGGCTCACCGAAAGGATTGCGTTGGCACCCACTGCAGACTTGTTGCCAGTGCCATCGATCTTGATCAGCGATGCATCCAATTCTGTTTGGCCAGTAAAGGCGCGACCTGCCAACGCACGATTCAAGGTCTCGTTCACGTTTTGCACAGCCTTTCTACAGCCCAACCCGCGGTAGCGTTTGGCATCGCCATCGCGCAATTCAAGCGCCTCGGCTTTGCCAGTCGATGCGCCGGAAGGAACCGAAGCAGTGCCTTCGAAGCCCTTTGCTAAGCGACAAGTTGTCTGGAGGGTTGGTCTTCCCCGGCTATCGAGAATTTCCAAGGAGCTTAGTTTTTCGATGGTAAACATGGATCGTAACATGGTTGCTACCTTTCGGTCTGTAACCCCTGGCCAAACCTTTCAATCAATGTGAGCACGCGGTCGGGCGGAGATTTAAGAAGCGGTAGAAC
>CAMAWP010000353.1 GCA_945861765.1 Akkermansia muciniphila
GTTGGCAAGCATCCAACGCTCAGACGTCCTCGATCACGGCAGAGCAGAGCCTAATCGATCTCCCCACGACGCTGCGCCTCGCCGGAGCGCAGAATCTGGATATTCAAATCGCTCGTGAAAAGTTGAACGAAGCGAGGGCCAATTACTCCAGCGCGGTGAGCCAGTTTTTTCCATCGGTATCACCCAGCGTTACCTACCGTCGCCACGACAACTTGATCCAGGACGTTGTTGGAAACATTATCGACGTGCACAAGCAATCCTACGCGCTGGGAGGCACACTCGGATCTCAGTTGGATCTCGGCGATGCGATTTACCGAAGACTCGCGGCGAAACAGCTCGCCCGATCCGCGGACCACGCTGTCGAGGGGCAACGGCAGGAAACGATTTTTCAGGCGGCTCAAGCGTACTTCGACCTTGCGTTAAATCAGGCTGCGATCGCCGTGGCTCGGGACGCTGTTCGAATTGCCACAAACTACGAAGCCCAAGTTGAAGCTGCGGTCGAGGCGGGTATTGCTTTCAAAGGGGATCAGCTCCGAGTCCGAGTTCAATCCGAACGCAATCAACTCAGCCTTCGACAGGCCGTGGAACAGCAACGAATCGCCGCAGCGCGTCTTGGTCAAACGCTGCACCTCGATCCCGCAGTGGAGTTGGTGGCGCAAGGCGAGTTGACGCCACTGCTGCTTGTGGAGACGAACCAAGCCCTGGGCGCGCTCGTCCAACATGCTCTCGTCTCACGACCGGAGCTCAAGCAGAGCGCGTCGCTCGTCGGGGCGGCCCGTGAGAGTAGAAACGGTGTTGTTTATGGTCCCCTGATTCCCTCGCTTGGAGCGCAGGCATTCGTAGGCGGGCTTGGCGGTGGATTGAATGGAGCCGCCGGCGCTTTTGGGGAACAAGAGGATTATGTCGTGGGTTTGAGCTGGCGGATTGGGCCAGGCGGCCTTTTCGACACGAGCCGCAAACGCGCAACTGAAGCGCGCTTGCAAGGCGCGCGGTTGAGCAGCGAAAAGCTCCACGATGAAATCTCCCGGCAAGTGGTTGAAGCCTTTGCGCGAGTTCAATCGATGACGGACCAGATCACCATTGCAACCCGAGCCTTGAAAGCGGCGGAAGATGGATTGCGCCTGGCTCAGGCGCGAAGAGAATTTGCCGTGGGGATTGTCCTGGAAACCATCCAAACCGAACAGGATCTGACACGGGCGCGGAATGATTACTTCAAAACGGTCGCCGAATTCAACAAAGCGCAATACGCCTTGAACAAGGCGCTGGGAAAACTTTAGCGGGATTTGGAGAGTTCCCCTCTGTTTTCAGTGGAACCATTTCCGTGTCCGGGCTGGAAAACTCACCCCGGAGAGGTGCCTGGAGTTTGGACATTTTTCGGCCCCAGGCTGTTGTAGCCGAAGAGGTTTGCGACTCACATCTCCCGGAGAGGAGATTCGCGAATAGCCCACCCTTTCAAGGGTGGGATTAGGTTGTCAATAGCCAAAGTCCCGAAGGGACGGTTGAACTATTCTCGGGCGATCCTTTGTCCTGAACACACAGCGAGAAAAGGAGCTGACATAGGACATTGGGGGATTCGGCCGTCCCTTCGGGACTTATGCAATCGCTAATGCGAACCCGGCAGTGAACTCTCATCTTTACCCTCTAAATGGAGGTCGAAACATTTTGGAATATGTGGATTTGCTGGGCCTTCTCGGGATGCCGACAAAGCTGGGTGGCTAGCTTGGACACGAATCGAGCTGCCGAATTCCAAATTCTGAGGTTTTACGCATGATTCAAATGTCTAGCGGATACTTTTGAGGGTAAAGATGAGAGTCAACTGCTGGGCTATTCTCGAATCTCCCTCCGGGAGACGAAGGCAGCCAGTAGGTCCAAACTCCAGTCAGCTCGATGGGATGAAAAAGGGTCTTCATCCGCTGTGGACCTATTTCATTGAAAACAGCGGGGAACTATTTGGAGGAACATCGATGATGCTGAAGCCAAGCATCCGCGCGTAAAAATCGGCTGGCCGCCGCGCGTCATGCACCGCCAAGGCATAATGGTTTCGCACGCTTGAAGGAACGGTTTTGCGTTCGGCTTCACTTCCCATTGACATTCGATAGGACGAGCGGCACCCTTCCTATCTAGACTCGATAGAACGCAATATTTTTATGCAAAAACCCGATCTGCTTCAAGGCACGCTCGACATGCTCATCCTCAAAGTGCTCAGCCGTGAGGCGACGCACGGCTTTGGCATCTGCCAGCGCATTCAGAAATTGTCCGAAGAGGTCTTGTCCGTCGGGGAAGGTTCGCTTTATCCGGCGCTTTACCGGCTCCAGGATCAGGGTTGGATCGAATCCGAATGGGGCCAGTCCGAGAACAACCGCAAAGCGAAGTTCTACCGACTCACAAAGGAGGGACGGAAGCAACTGGAGCGCGAGAACCAGGGCTGGGAGCACATGTGTTTGGCCATCCGCCGGGTTATGCAGTCGGCGTGATGGAGAGTGGTTAGTGGGTGGTGAGCCGTGAGGAGAGTCTGAAAACTGAACGATGGATATGAAGCTCTGGATCGTCATTCGAACTTGGTACCGCCGCTTGGCCCGTAGCCTCGGGTCACTAACCACCAACCACCAATCACTATCCACCGGCCAGGACATGGACGAGGAGATGCGGACGCACATCGAGATGCGGACGCAACAGACCATTGAAGTCGGCATGGCGGCCGAAGATGCGCGTTATGCCGCGCTGCGGCAATTCGGCTGGACGGAATCGATCAAGGAGGACTGCCGCGACCAACGCTCGTCATTCGCCACTCGCCACTTGTCACTTCTTCTTCAAGACATCCGCTACGGCGCGCGGCAACTACGCAAGAACCCCGGCTTCACCGCCGTCGCTGTGCTCACGCTCGGCATCGGTGCCGTTCCGCCCTTGGCGGCGAGGGCGTCAAGCAACTCGCTTCGCTTTGGGATCGAGCAGACTCACGCGCGCGACCTGTCCTGCGTCCACGAGGTTCCAGTCGGAGCCAATCCACACCACAAAGAGGTCGGTTCCGGCTTCCGCTGGCATCGACAGAAGTTCGGGGTGACGAACCGGCAGCGTCTCGCCGTTGGTGAGGTGCAAGTGAAAGACGCGGAACGGAGACCGGTCGCGCATTTTTTTGATGTCCGAAACTTTCATGATCGTGCGCATAATGTGGACGATGCTCCTTCAGTTTTCAATTAGCTTATTTTTATGAATGACTTTCGTTTCGCCTTCCGCCAGTTTCCTTCCCGCGCGGCCTGCTGCGAAAGTCGATTCGATGGTCGCCCTGCGAACCGAGTGAATTCACCGTGACTGATTCGTATGAAGATCCAGGCTAAACTATCCTCCGCCGAGAGCATCCTCCCGCTTCGCACGCGCTATCTCGAGGAAGCGAACTGCCAGATCGTCCATGACTCGATCCACCGTCGCGAAGGCTGGACTGTCTCTTACCTGATTGAGATGAACGGCGTCGCGGCCGGCTTCGGTTCGATGGCGATTGCCGGACCGTGGAAGGACAAACCGGCAATCTTCGAGTTCTACGTTTTGCCGGTACATCGGACACAAGCGTTTGAGTTCTTCGAGGCGTTTCTTGCGGCGAGCAGCGCGCGCTTTTTTGAGGTCCAGACCAGCGACGTGCTGTTAACGGTCATGTTGCACACCTATGGACGCGAGATCGTCAGCGAAAAAATAGTGTTCCATGACAAACTCACCACCTGCCTGCCAGCGAATGGCGCAACTTTGCGCCGTTCGACTGCGGAGGAAGAGATACGGTTGTGCCAGGAACGGCGGCAAGGCGGCGGTGAGTGGCTATTGGAAATCGATGGAGCGACTGCCGCCACCGGAGGCATCTTGTTTCACTACAACCGGCCATATGGCGACATCTACATGGAGGTGACAGAGCCATTTCGGAAACGCGGGCTTGGCGCCTACCTCGTGCAGGAATTAAAGCGCGAATGTTATGAACTCGGCGCGATTCCCTGCGCACGCTGCAGCCCGAAGAACATCGCTTCGCGCAATACGCTCCAGCGGGCTGGCTTTGTTCCATTCGCGCACATTCTAAACGGGAACATCGCTGCGGCATGAGTTCACCGGCCACCATTCTAACGAGTCATGAATATTCTTAAACTCGCCTTTCGCCAACTACTCAAGAACTCCGGCTTCAGCACCGTGGCCTGCCTGTGCGGGGCACGCGGACAGGCCGTGCTCACGCTCGGCGTCAGAGCGAATACGGCCAACTCTATCCCGTCGTCCCCGTTTCAAGCGGGCAAAGCAATTGGCGGATTTTGGCTTGAACGGAACGTATGAGATCGTCCGGCAGAATCCCTATCACGCCGCTGATTACCGACAGGTGCAGCGTCGTGAGCTTGTCCGCGCGGATCAGCGAGGGCCGCTTCAGGCCCGTTCTCCGCCACTCCGGATGGCTGGGGTCAACGGCAACCGAGTGTGCGGACGGAGCAGAAGCTGATGACGTCGTGATGAAGGCCATGACGAAATCATCGGGTGAATCGCTGCGGGCCAACACCAGGCACGGCCGCCGCTTCGAGGTCGTCAAATCAGTGAACGGGAAGGCGGCGTGGACGATTTCACCGGGCTGGAACATGCCGCGTTTACTTTCGAAACCGCGGGTTTTCTCGTCCGGGCAAAATATCGCGGTCGCTGTAAATCTCCGGCTCCTCCTTCAGAAAATCGAAGGTGCCACTTTGTTCAGCCAAGGCGGAGATAAACTCGCTGCTCACTTCGTCCGAGTTGGATTCGGACGGCCCCAATACGAGGATGGCGAGCCGGGCATGCAATGGGAGATGGACATCGGATGGCAGTTTCAAGGCCCCATTTTCTTCCACTTTTATTTCCAACGCTTTCATCAGCGCAAAGGTAATTGGGAAACTTTGTTTGCCAAGACCCAACTTTCGTTCATCACTTCTACATTTTAGCTCTCTTAGCAAACCATGAACGACCTTACATTCGCCTTCCGCCAACTGATGAAGAACCCCGGCTTCACCGCCGTGGTTGTGCTCATGCTTGCGCTTCTGCCAGCCTTTGGTCAGGCCTCAAGACCGACGAACCAGTTCCTTGATTCGAAGGCCGGTGACGAGATCAGCGTTGAAGGCATTCGGCTGTGCTGGTGCCCGCCCGGCAAGTTCATCATGGGCAGCCCGCCCGGTGAATCCGAGCGACGTTCCGGCGAAGATCATGTGGAAGTCACGCTCACCAAGGGCTTCTGGATGGGAAAATTCGAAGCGACCCAGGGGCAGTGGAAACGGGTCATGGGCGGCTTGAACAAGTCGAGTATAAACTATTGCGGAACGCTCTCTCTCCTTTTATTTTCCCAACATGTCTCAGGGTCATCATCAGAACACGGTTGCAGTCTCTCGCCGTCGCTTTCTTTACTCGGCAGGTCTCGCGGGAGTGGGCGGTTTGCTCAACAACGCTTGGGATAAAATCAGCGCCGCGGAGACCGTGACGCTTCCATTTGCGAATGGCGAACGCCCGCTGGTCAAGTATCCCCAGAAGCGGCCGCTGATCAGGTTGACGACCCGCCCGCCGCAATTGGAAACCCCGTTCTCGGTTTTTAACGAAAGCGTGATTACACCGAACGATGCCTTCTTTGTGCGTTATCATTTATCGGAATCGCCGCCGACCGCAGTGGACGCGGACACATTCCGCCTCGAAATCAAAGGACGAGTCAATTCACCCGTCAGTCTTTCCATGGCGGAGTTGAAAACGAAGTTTCAGCCATTAGAAACAGTCGGAGTGCTGCAATGCTCGGGCAACAGCCGCGCCTTTTCAAAACCACGAGTCGCAGGCGGTCAGCTCAGCAATGGCGCGATGGGGAATGCGCGGTGGAAAGGTGTTCGCCTCAAGGATCTCTTGAGCAAGGCAGGCGTCGCAGCAGGAGCGAAACAAGTCACATTCAACGGACTCGACGCGCCAGTCATCGAGAAGACGCCCGACTACATCAAAGCCCTCGATATCGACCACGCTTTGGATGGCGAAGTGATGCTGGCCTACGAAATGAATGGCGAGGATTTGCCGATGCTTAATGGCTATCCGTTGCGGTTGATTGTTCCAGGGTATTATGGGACTTATTGGGTCAAGCACGTGAATGAAATCAGCGTGGTGGATGCTGTCTTTAACGGCTATTGGATGAATCCGGCATATCGAATTCCGGACAACGACTGCGCCTGCGTCGAGCCCGGCACAACGCCCAAGGGCACAATTCCAATTGGCCGTCATAACGTCCGTTCATTCATCACGAGTCAAGCCGATGGCGCTCGGATCAAAACCGGGCAAGTCACCGAGGTCAAAGGCATCGCGTTTGATGGCGGCTACGGAATTCAACAGGTCTTGTTTTCGGAGGATGGCGGAAAAACCTGGCGCGAGACGAAACTCGGCAAGGACCTCGGTAAATATTCATTTCGCGAGTGGCAGATTCATTTCACGCCGAAACAAGCGGACTGGTACACGCTGGAGGTGAAGGCGACCAACCGCATCGGCCAATCACAGCCGATCGAGGCACTTTGGAACCCCGCCGGATATATGCGCAACGTCGTCGAAGCGATTCGGGTTCAAGCGATCTGAAAATGAAACCTAGATCTGTTCAATTTCGTGGCTGGCGAAGTCCTCGCGCGGCTCAGTATTTCGGCCAACGGTTCGTAGCTCTCTGTTTTGGAGTGACCGCGTTGTCCACGTTCGCGGCGGTCCTGAAGCTCGATATGCCCATCGAGACGGATGTGTTCAAGACCGCGCCCGGTTCAGAGATTGCGAACGCTCAGTGCTTGATCTGCCACTCGGTGGAATACGTCTCGACCCAACCCCCCCTGCCCCGCGCTTTCTGGAAAGCCTCTATCGAAAAGATGCAAACCAAGTATGGCGCGCCAGTGCCGAACGAACAAGTGGATGCGCTGGTCGGATACTTGGTTAAAACCTACGGTGTGGAAGCAGGAGCGAAAACGAACAGCGCGGTGAGCACTACAGATGCAATTCTAAAGCCGAGGCTAATTCCCACACCCTCGGACGGAGCGCAATTAGCCACCGTGAATGGCTGCTTTGGATGTCATAATGTGGAGAAGAAGATTGTCGGCCCGCCATTTCAGCAGGTCGCTGCGAAATATAAAGGAGACCTTGATGGCGCGGCCAAAGTCACGCGGCAAATCACCGAGGGCGGATCAGGCCAATGGGGAACGATTCCGATGCCGCCAGTTAAGCACTTGTCGGCCGAGGA
>CAMAWP010000354.1 GCA_945861765.1 Akkermansia muciniphila
GCCGTTGCCCTTGACTCCGCTAGGGCTGCTGGAATTCCGCAACGCCTTGAACCGCGCCGTCCATCAGCAGCGCATCACGACGGCGGAGCGGGACGCACTTTGGCAGGACGTGGAAACCGACATCGCTGGCGGCTTTCTGGTGGCAACGCCCGTTGCGTCCGCAGATTTGCACGCCAAGGCGCGCGAACTCAGCGACCGTTACACGCCGACCGTGGGCACGCACAGCCTGGATTTGTTGCACGTCGCGGCGGCGTTGCTTTTGGACGCGAAGACATTTTTCAGCTTCGACGAGCGCCAGCGCGAATCGGCTTCGGGCGAGGGATTCGAGGTTAAGCCATGAAGGTAATCTACAAGGCCACCAGCCAATTGGGAGTCCGCTGGGAGTTGTTCATCTGAACCTTCAGGCAAAAAGTGTCGTGAAAACCTGCAACGATCTTCCCAAATCGTCGTGGTGGTTTGATCCAGCAAGCGCGGAACACAAATGTGACGCAGAACCACACCGCGCACAAAGTTCTACAAGGCCTTGCGACAGAAATTCCTCAAAGAAACTGTCTCTTTGAAGAATCCAATGAGCAAACCATCGTTGGCTGGCGGAAATCAATCAAGGACCTGTTCCAACAAGTGGGAAGAGCTGTTCCATCACCAATCTTCGGGTATCTTATGCGCGATTTCGATCCTGATAAGACTTGGCTTGAATTGATGAGTCAACAACGTCTCTCCGCACAAGGCTACATTTTCACTGATCAAGGAGCCAGCAAGGTGAAGCCGGGAGATACTTTGCCCCGTCAGATCGCTCAAGCTGGATTCGGTATGTGGTTGGCATCTGCGAGATAAACCGTGATGGCGCTGGCAAACTCGTTATCTCGAAATATATTCGTGGCTGCGAACAGCTCCGACATGTCGTGAACACGGAACTCTTCCAGCGACTCGAATTGACTACGCTCGGTCAATATTTCTTTGCTTATTTTGACACCCGATTGGGAAGAGAAACTCTGCTTGCTGCGTGGTGCGAAAAGGTAATTCGTTGGCTACAATTGCCCCGCGCCCGCCAGGGGCCTGTCTAGCGCTCGATTTCGTGCTGGTCAGGCAGACGGGGAATGGCAGGATTAAATAAGCCAAATAAAGTCCGCGCGTTCAGCAGACGTAGGAGTAACCCATGAGAAACCTTGCAAGACATTCATTTCTGGTCGGCCTTCTCTGTGTGGCCGCGCTCTGCGCCGTTCACGGCCAGGAGGATTCCACCGTGCTGCCGCAGGGTGTCAGAGCTGAGTGGGACGTCAACAAAGCCTCCCGTGTGACGACCTCCACGCGGGAGAAGATTTGCATCAACGGACTGTGGCGTTGGCAGCCGTCGCGGGACAAGTCCGATCGCGTGCCCCCAGCGAACTGGGGCTATTTCAAAGTGCCGGGAAGCTGGCCTGGAATCGTGGATTACATGCAGAAAGATTTCCAGACGGTGTTCGCGCATCCGAGTTGGAAGGGGGAGCCGCTCGGCAGCCTCCGCGCTGCTTGGTACCAGCGGGAGATTTTCGTGCCGAAGGAATGGGCTGGCAGGCGCGTTGCGTTGTCCTTGGAATATCTAAACTCGCTTGCCGTGATCTTCGTGGATGGGACCAAGCGGGGAGAAGTTCGATTTCCGGGCGGCGAGCTGGATCTCACGGCGGTATTGCAGCCCGGCACCGCGCACATGCTCAGCGTGCTGGTGGCGGCGCTGCCGTTGAAGGATGTGCTGTTCTCGTACCTCGACACCAACGCGGCCCGCGAATCCACGAGCCGGGTGTCTCGGCGTGGCTTGTGCGGTGACGTGTTCCTCGTCAGCTCACCCCTCGGTCCTCGCATTTCCGATGTGAAGGTGGACACATCCGTTCGCCGATGGCAGATCACGTTTGACGGGGCGCTGGAAGGACTCGATGCCGAGCGGCGTTACGCTCTCGTCGCCAATGTCACCCAAGGCGGGCGCATCGTGAAAGAGTTCACGAGCCCACCCTTCACGGGATCGACGCTTTCGGCGGGACGCATCGCTTTTGTTCGTGCCTGGAAACCTGACGCGGTCTGGGATCTGCACACCCCTCAGAATGGCTTTGAGGTTTCCTTCTCGCTTACCGAGGTGGACGGCAGCCTGCTGGATACGTATTACGGCACCCGATTCGGCTTTCGCGAATTCTGGATTGATGGTCGCGACTTCTATTTGAACGGGAGCCGGATATTCCTGTCCGCCGTGCCGCTGGACAATGCGCAAGTGGGCGCTGCGCTCGCGAGCTACAAGGGCGCGCGGGAAACGTTGGAGCGGCTCAAAAGCATCGGGATCAACTTCGTTTACACGCACAACTACGATTGCCAACCCGGAGCGCACCTGAGCTTCGAGGAGATCCTGCGCGCGGCGGACGACACGGGGATGCTCGTGTCGCTCACTCAGCCTCATTTTTCCAATTACGACTGGAAACCGCCTGGTGCCGACCGGACCAATGGCTATGCGCGCCACGCCGAATTCTATGTCCGCGCGGCGCAGAACCATCCAGCCGTCGTCGCCTACGGAATGAGCCACAACGCGACGGGTTACAACGAGGACATGAACCCGGACATGATCGACGGCCGGGAGGTTCCCCGGGATCAATGGTCGCGAAACAACGTGCAACTGGCCTTGCGAGCGGAAGCGATCGTCAAGCGATTCGATTCCGGCCGCGTCGTGTATCACCACGCGTCCGGCAATCTGGGCTCGATGCACCCGGTGAATTTCTATCCGAATTTCGTGCCGAGTCAGGAGCTGTCGGATTGGTTCGAGCACTGGGCCACCACGGGAGTGAAGCCGGTTTTTCTCTGCGAGTACGGCGCTCCGTTCACGTGGGATTGGACGATGTACCGCGGTTGGTACAAAGGGCAGCGGGAATTCGGCAGCGCCACGGTGCCTTGGGAGTTCTGTCTGGCGGAGTGGAACGCGCAATTTCTCGGCGACCGCGCCTTCCAGATCAGCGCGGCGGAGGCGGCGAATCTGCGATGGGAAGCCAAACAGTTTCAGGCCGGGAAGGTCTGGCACAGGTGGGATTATCCGAATGCAGTGGGCTCATCGGTGTTTGACGAGCAATACCCTGTGTTCGCGATGTATCTGGCCGACAACTGGCCCGCTTATCGCACCTGGGGATTGTCGGCCATCTCGCCGTGGGAGTACGGACACTATTGGAAGCTGCGCGAGGGCGTTGATAAGCGCCGCAAGGAACTCCCGGTGGATTGGGAGAATCTCCAACGCCCCGGGCTGAGCGCGGATTACTTGGGCGAGCGGTTCGATCGCATGGACATGGCCTTCGCGCGCGAGGATTGGGTCCCCACGGCGGCGGGTCGGGCGTTGCTCCGCTACAATCGTCCGCTGCTCGCGTACCTCGCGGGCAAACCGGGCGCCTTCACGAGCAAGGACCATATTTTCGTTCCTGGCGAAACCGTGGAGAAACAACTCATCGTGATCAACAACTCGCGCGAAACCGTGAGCGGTGATTGCACATGGTCGCTCACCTTGCCCCAATCCTTCGATGGCGCGAAGAGCTTCAGCGTGGCGACGGGCGAACAAGAACGTGTTCTGTTGCGGTTCATAATTCCGGACGCGGTGCCACCTGGAGAATACGCGCTGAGCGCTCGTGTTCGGTTCAGAAACGGCGAAACGCAAACCGATTCCTTCGCGATTCAAGTGCTGCCGCCACCGCCGCGTCCGGAATCGATCAACGCCAAAGTCGCGCTGTTCGATCCCAAGGGTGAGACCAGTGCGCTTTTGAAACGAATGGGCATCCGTGGACAGTCTGTGAATGCGTCCGCAAACCTGTCTGACTACGACGTGCTGGTGGTCGGCAAGTCGGCGCTGACGACCAACGGTCCGGCGCCGGACATCACACGCGTTCGAGACGGGCTCAAGGTGGTGATGTTCGAGCAGACCTCGGAGGTTCTGGAAAAGCGGTTCGGTTTCCGCGTCCAGGAATACGGGCTGCGTCGCGTGTTTGCGCGCGTGCCCGATCATCCCGTGTTGTCGGGCCTCGCCGCTGAGGATTTGCGCGATTGGCGCGGCGAAGCGACGATCCTTCCATCCCGTCTCCAATATGAAATGCGCCCGCGTTACGGCCCGACCGTCAACTGGGCTGGCATCCCCGTCACGCGCCTGTGGCGTTGTGGTAATCGTGGCAACGTTGCTTCGGTGCTGATCGAGAAGCCCGTCCGCGGTGATTTCCTGCCGATTTTGGACGGCGGCTACGCTCTTCAATACAGCCCGCTCATGGAATACCGCGAGGGCAGGGGAATGGTCCTGTTCTGTCAGATCGACGTGACCGGGCGGACCGAGTCCGACCCGGCAGCCGAGGGGCTTGCCCGAAACATACTCCGGTATGCGTCGGACTGGAAGCCGACGCCTGTCCGGAAAGCCGTTTATGCCGGCGAGCCGGCGGGTCAGCGCCATTTCATATCGGCGGGCGTCAGCATTGATTCGTACCAGGGTGGGCAACTGTCGTCCGACCAAGTGCTCATCGCAGGTCCCGGGGGCGGGCGTGATCTGGCCGCCAGCAAGAACGCTGTGGCAGATTGGTTGAAGGCGGGCGGCCGCTTGCTGGCGATCGGGCTCGATCAAGATGACATGGACGCGATGCTTCCCTTCAAGGTGGGCATCACGAAGCGAGAACATATCTCCTCTTTCTTCGAGCCGACCGGTGTCAACTCCCTGGTCTCGGGAGTTGGGCCAGCGGATCTGCTGAATCGTGACCCACGCGAATTGCCGTTGATCCGCGCGGGAGCGACCGTCATCGGCGATGGAGTGCTGGCCACAGCGACGAACGCCAACGTCGTGTTCTGTCAACTCGTGCCGTGGCAATTCGACATGAACAAGCAGAGCAATTTGAAGAGGACTTTTCGTCGGGCTTCATTTGCCGTGGCTCGATTGCTGGCCAACCAGGGAGTCCACGGATCGGCTCCGATCCTGGAGCGCTTTCATACTCCGGTTGGCACCGTGACTTCTGAGTCGCGATGGTTGACCGGCCTCTACCTCGATCAGCCTGAAGAATGGGATGATCCTTACCGGTTCTTCCGCTGGTGATCCGGCGGATGTGAAACAGGCTCCTCGTTTCTAAACGCTGCGCAGGCTGCTTCTCATTCTGGATCGAATACGATCGTGCGCATGGCGCAGATCTGAGCATCGGAGCACGGCGTGGAGGCGTCGTCGTGGGGTGGTTTGACGATTAGCGCAGCTCGCGTTCAATTACGCGATAAGCCGCTTCGCGAAGCTCCCTCGGAAACTCGTGACCGCACTTTGGATGTTCGACGTGAAGCTGCTTTTCCGCCCCGTAGAGTTGATAGACCTTCGCCGCCGACTCTTCGATTTGATAGACGCTGCGCCATTTGAAATTGCTGTCATAAAATGGCGCGTTCACAAAACAGGCGCGTGGTGCCAATGCCCCGATGAGCTCGTGGAAATCGAATGGAATCTCTGGCAACCGATACTGAAGCAACTTTGGCATGTAGCGGTCGCTGGTCCAGCCTTTGATGTTTCCGCCCATGTAATCGAGGAAAGAGTCGAAGCCGCAACTCGAAACGATCACTTTGATACGGTCGTCGAACACCGCCGTGAATATCGAGTTGTGACCGCCCAGGGAATGGCCCATCGCTGCGAATTTGCCGGGCTTGACGAATGGCAGTGATTCGAGCAAATCCAGTCCGCGGATATTATCCCAAATCGCCTTCATGGTACCGCTTTGATATCCGAGGCCTTTGAGATCCGGTTGGTAATTGGCCAGCCTGGGATAAGCTGGTGCCAGGCAAACATAGCCCTGCTTGACCAACTCGACGGCGTATTCGTCGTTTGGGCTGTTACCGAGGCCAACCACAACCTTGTGTCCCTGGGCATGGGTTTGGTGCAGGCACAAGACGGCAGGAAATTGTTTCCCTGACGCAAGCGCTTCTTTTGGAATTAAGAGGTAAGCAGGGATTCGGCCTTTGGGCTCTGGAGCATAAGTGATGAGGCGACGCACGTACGAGCCGCAATCCACCTCCTGCTGGACCTCCACTTCCAGAGGGCCGCGCTTTTCCTTGCCCGGCAATGGCCCCATCACTTCCTGCATTCCGGCCCGGATGGCAGCTCGCCGATGCTCCCAATCTTTCACTGAGGTGACTGGCACTATTTCTCCGGCGGGGTTCCGGAAAGTGAGCAGCTTGGTATGGTCGAATCGAGCGGAGGATTTAGAAAGTGATGCCTCGTCCGCGAGAGTGATCGCTAGAGCAAAAGAACACAGCAGCGGAATTGACCATCGGACAACCGGAAGGCGTCTATTCGATTGCTTCAAAGTGGGAGGACGTTTCATCTTGAGATAGCGTTAAATCAATTGGGCAAAACAGAAAAGAATTTATTTCAGCAAATCGTCGCGCTGGGCTGCACTGAATCGATACGAAGGCGATCGTTTTTTGAAGTGCATTGCCATACGGGGCAGGGTCAGGAAGTTTTCCTGGACCTTTTGCAATTGGGAATGCCAACACGACAACTGCTTCTCCGTTGTTTTGAGTGGAATCATTTCCGTGTCCGGACAGGAGAACTCACTGCCGAGGGGTGCGTAGAGTTTGTAGAGATCGGACATTTTCCGGCCGTGTGCTGTTGTATCCGATGAGCTATTTCCGACTGACATCTCCCGGAGGGGAGATTCGAGAATAGCCCACACCTATCTCCCCGAGGGAGATTTGAGAATAGCCCACCCTTTCAAGGGTGGGATTGCGAAGCAAATACCCAAAGTCCCGAAGGGACGGTTGAGCCATTCTTGGGCGATCCTTTGTCCTGAACAGACAGCGAGAGGAGGAGTTGACGTAGGACATTGGGCGATTCGGCCGTCCCTGCGGAACTTATGCGATGGCTCATTCGAACCCAGCAGTGAACTTGCTGGGCTATTCTCGAATCTCCCTCCGGGAGACGAAGGCAGCCAATAGATCCAGACTCCCGTCATCCGGGCGAGATGGAAAAATGGTCTTCATCCGCTGTGGAACTATTCCACTGAAAACAGAGAGGAACCCAAAAACTTCCGGCTGCTCAGGGTACAAGCCTAAGGATGCTATTCACAATAACATGAACAAGTATATCGGGTTTACGGCTTGAACGAGTAGTTCCATTCACCGTGAAAGTCGCATCGGACAATGGGCAGATTGGCCATCTCTTCTTCGGAAACGATCTTCCCAGTCTCGTATTTTGAATCA
>CAMAWP010000355.1 GCA_945861765.1 Akkermansia muciniphila
TTCCCTTTGAGCGCCTGGCCGTGATGTTTTTCTAAGTCAGGCTTGTAATCAAACGTATCCACATGGCTCACACCGCCGGCGGCAAAAATGTGGATGACGCGTTTGGCTTTGGCCGGGAAGTGCGGCGGTTTGGCTTCGTACGGCGATCGACCCGCTTTGATGGATTCGGCTTTTGCTTCCTCGTTCAACATCCAGGCAAACGCGATCGCGCCGACACCATTGCTTGCTTGCCAGAGAAAGTGGCGACGCGAAATGGCCGATTGATCGAATAAGGACTTTGCCAGAGACGACGTCACAGTTTGTCCCAATCAGTTTGAACGATGCCGGCCTGTTCGAATATTCGTCTGGTGAGCGACCATTAAATGTCTCCTTTCAATGATTTCGTATTTTCCGTGGAGCATCGCGCGCTGGATGTATTCGGTCAGCATATCTCTTCCAGATGAAAGCAAACATAGTAGCGGAGTTCCATGATTCCAAGCCACAAATTCACCGCGTCGCCCGGCCGTGTGCTGTTGTAGCCGATGAGGTTTGCGACTCACATCTCCCGGAGAGGAGATTCGAGAATAGCCCACCCTTATCTCCCGGAGGGAGATTCGAGAATAGCCCGGCAGTTGACTGCCGGGTTCGCATGAGCGATTGCATAAGTCCCGAAGGGACGGCCGAATCCCCCAATGTCCTACGTCAGCTCCTACTGTCTGTTCAGGACAAAGGATCGCCCGAGAATAGTTCAACCGTCCCTTCGGGACTTTGGCTATTTGCTACCCGATCCCACCCTTGGAAGGGTGGGCTATTCTCAAATCTCCCTCCGGGAGACAGGTGTGGGCTATTCTCGAATCTCCTCTCCGGGAGATGTGAGTCGCAAACCTCATCGGCTACGACAGCACGCGGCCGGAGAATGTCCAAGCTCCAGGCACCTCTCCGGAGTGAGTCTTCCAGCCCGGACACGGAAATGGTTCCACCGAAAACAGCGGAGAACCGGCGAGGTTCTCCGCTTTTTTCAGTGGAACGGATTCATAGCGGATGAAGCCCTCTATTGAACCCTGGAAGGATGGGTTCTCGTGCCCGAACACGGAACTGATTCAACTAAAAACAGCGAGGAACCCCCTTGATAGTGCCATTGGCCTTGCTGCCAAACGCCCGCGATCAAAAAGTGCTTGGCGAAAGTGTGTCGTCCGCGACGATTATGCTTCGGCGGCTAGCCCCGCGGCTGGGTGGTTGGCGGTAAGCCAAGCAAGCGTCTCTTTGCGCGACTCCTTTACAATCTCATCATGACTTTTCTCAGGCTCAGCTTCGCTTCGCGCTAGAACCTCGTGCCCCATATAATCAAGCAAGACGCCAAGCGCATGCTCTTCATCGTTCGAAAATTTGGCCGTCGGACCGGACTGTGCCCGATAACCCCGTTCTGGACTTCTTCCGCGTTTGTAAACTTCCATAATTAGAAATGTCCACTACTAATACTATTCAGTTGCGCCATGGCAAGCCAACAACCCAACTCCTTGGATTCAGAGTTGGAGGTTGGTAGGGGTCTTTTCGACTCCCAGATTTCACTTGATCAATTCTCCTAAATCATCCAGACACGATCATGACAAAACATTTCCTAACTTTTCTTCTGATTGCTGCTCTGAGCTCGGTGGCCGCTCTCGCGCAGGATAAGACGCCCCCGCTGGCATCGGTGAAAGTCCAGAGTTTTGACGCCCTGACCAGCGCCGCCCGGCGCCTCGCCACGACTCTAGGCGTCGGGAACGAATGGGACCCCGAAACCCAACTGGCGACCGCCATTGGTAGCCCGAAACTGGCAGGTCTGGATCGCAAGAAACCCTGGCGGCTTTCGCTCTCGCTTTCTGGCCCAGGGGGTTCGTCTCTGATTGTCCTCTACGTGCCGGTCACCGACTTCGAGGCGTTTAAGAATGGCCTTCCGGATTCAAGCCTTCTTCGCGGCGCTGGGGGCAAGAATGAACTCTTGAAATCCGGCGACTTCGCGGTGGTGGTATTTCGTCAAGGGCAGGGGGCTGAATCGTCCGCAGCCGAGAAACAGGCTCTGGCTGCGGGAGCGCCCACCACGACGGCGGGAGCACACCTCCTCGAAATCTCCCTTCAACCGGACGAAGCGGCCCGTCAGCAGGCGCTGGGGCTTCTTGCAATCGGGCGCATGGGCCTGATCCAAGCAGTGGCAGGGCAGAAGCAAACGGACGGGATGCCGTTTAATGCTAAGGCGCTCACCGAGATGATGGGCTGGTACGTGGACGGAATCGAAACATTCGTGCGAGGTCTCGATCGCTTGGAAGTGCAGGCCGATTTGGGAGATCTCTCGATTACGCTGAATAAGAACATCACCGCAGTCGCTGATTCCGAGCTCTCCAGGTGGTTCAAGCCAACGGGAACCGGACTGTCAGATTTACCCAATCTTCTCGATCCGAAGGCCACTGTGTCATTCGCCGCCGCCATCGGCCCAAAACCAGCCTTCATGCCCGGACTCAAGAAACTCGTCCGCCTCGGCTTCCAAATGCAGAACCAGGAGATTGATGAGAAGACGGCAGTACAGATCGACCAGATGTTGGACACGCTCGCGCCGATGCGTTTTGCCGGGTCCGTGGATTGGGCGAAAAACATATCGATGGCAGGTGTCTATGAGTTTCCCGGGGTCGGCGCGAAAAAGGCCTACGACTCGTTCAAGAAGTTTTTTACCGACGTCATGCCGTCGATGACCGGCACGAACAAGGCCTATTCGTCCTTCGTTTTTAAGGAAGCGATGCGAAAGCTCGGCGATGTCCCGGTTGATCGATTCACCCTGACCATGAACTTGGACGCCCCCATGCTGAAGATGTCTGGGCAACGCGAGGCTATGGAGGCCATGTGGAGTGGAGGCAAGATGGAAATCGAATACGCCGTCAAAGGCGACCGCCTTTACTTCGCGAATCCCGAAAAGATGGCCGATGTGCTCAATGCTTCACCGCGGTCGGCGACCAAAGATGAAATGGCGGCCACTCCCGAAACCGCCGTCGTGGGTCGAGCCAACGTTTTGATGCTCGTCAAGCAGGCGATGGTCATCAATCCGATGGTCCCCGTCGCGCTCAAGGAAAGCGCAGCCCGCCTCAACACCCAAGGTGCCGATGTTCGGTTCCGGGTCAATCTGGATGGGCGGATGAGTGGGCGGGCTGAGATTCCGCTGACCTTGCTGCAAGCAATTCATCAGCTTCGCGAAGCCGTCCGGTAATTGGAATTGGGATCGAGTCAGCATAGAAGCGGAAGACTCTGGAGTGGGAACTCCTGCTCCAAATCCTCACGGATCGCGCGTCAACATTTTCCTCAGCGCTGAAGCGCTAGGCACGCCGGGTTGAGCTGAAAGTAGGCGGCCTGAGCCGTCGGTGATAACGGTGGATGGCAACGGCGGTTCTTCGCCGAGCGCGGTGGTGAAGACGGCTGTGGCCTCGGCGCGCTTGCTGGGATCGAGTGCGAGCAGGCGTGAAGGCGGCCGCCATTGTTTGGCGTAAGCGGCCAGCTTTTGGTTGTTGTCGGCTTCGTCGATGGGCACCGCGACCAGTTCGACGCCATCATTCGCGAGCTCCTCCTTCAGCCGCCGCAGCATCGGTAGATGCTTGATGCAGGACGGGCACCATGTCGCAAAGGTGGTGTAAACGCGGAGGCGCATCCCGGCCTTGGCACCGGCGTCCGCCGCAGCCAGGGGGAACACTGGTCGATCCGTGACCGCTATCTTCCGGACGCCCGGCTTTACGCGGTAAGCACTGCGGACGAATGGTTCGCCGGATGGAGAGTCAGCCGGGTTTTCGTACGCCGTGATCAAAGTTCCTTCCGGCACGTCTTTCGCGGACGTCGTCTTGCCCGACTGCCACCGCACCGAGACAGAGACAACCGTTGCGTGAGAACCTATCCCCATGATCATTGTGGCCGAGTGTTGCGTGGCGAAGCCATCGCCACAACGGTGTTCGCGAGTCAGTTTCAAGTCGCCAAGATCCGCCATGACTCGGGCCCCATAGCCGTCGCGGCAACTGAAGTCCTTTGAAGGCGCGGCGGTTCGATTGCCCCCGACAAAGCGGATCGCGATCATGCCACCCGTCAGTCCTGCTGTCGGCATCTCATTGTGGTAGAGATTGAAAAGCGGCTGATTCGCGTTGACCATGGCGATGTCCTGCCATCCGTCGCGGTCGAAGTCGAGCACCGCAAACCCGCGGCTGTCCGCAGGGTTATCCAGTCCTGAAAGCCCCGAGATGTCATCGAACGAGCGGCCCGCGCGGTTGGCAAAGTAATGGTTGCGTTCGTTCCCGCTTAGGGAATGGACGAGCAGCTTGCCATCGCGGCGCTCGACTCCGGCCAGCCGCGCGTCGATCTGTGGAGCGGGGCTCTCCATGCCTTGAGTTCGTTTCCATTCGGGGGAAAAACGGAAGCTGGGCCTCGATAGGCTTTGGTCAGAGCGCACGACCGTGCGCCAGAGATTGCTTCAGAGATCCAGTTCGGAGGACATTTCCTTCGGCGCGGTGAAGTAACCGCTGAGCACGTAGAGATCGAGGAAGCCGTCGTTGTCGAAATCAGCGAAATGTCCGCCCCAGGACCAACCGACCTTCATCACAGGCATTGCGGGCGGCTCTAGTCCGGCCACTTGCAGGAATTTTCCGGCTTCCACTTGCCGGTAAAGCCAGTTGCCCTCGGCAGATTCGACGAAAGTCTTCTTCAATCCTGGAATCCGGGCGGTAATGCGCCGGCCGGCTTTGCTGTACATGTTCGAGACGTAAAGATCCTCGCGTCCGTCGTTGTCGTAGTCGCCCCACGAAGCACCCATGGCGAAACCGTAGGCAGTTGTGCCGGCGTCCGCCGTCACGTCCGTGAAGCCCGCTGGGCCGTCATTACGCAGCAGGTTGTCCGAAGCCCAATCATTGGCGACGTAGAGATCGGGCCGTCCGTCCTGGTTATAGTCGCACCACGTGGCCTGAAGCGAGTTACGCCACAAACCGACCGTGCTGTTCTCGGGCGCTACCTCGAAACGTCCGCCGCCGCGATTCACCAATAGAACGTTGGGCGGACCGAGTTGATCGAGCACATCTGGGAAGCCTTGAGTACCGCCGCCGCCGTTGCGCTGCTTGTGTTCAGCCAGCCGACGTTTGTATTCCTTCGCGAGCTCGGGGGCGAAAAATTCATCGGGCCAATCAAAGCCTCCTTCCTCGACTTGCGCGACGCCGCCGGACGGGCTGGCTCCGGCGGGAGCGGCGGGCCGGTAGGTGCAGAGATAAACATCAAGCAGGCCATCGTTGTTGTAATCGGCCGCGGACATCGAGATCACCGCCATTGGAAAGTGCGCGGGGATGGGGTGCTGATAGAACTGGCCCCCGCGGTTTTCCAAGTAAGTGGTCTTCAGCAAACTGCGCCCAAGCATGACATCGAGGTCGCCGTCGTTGTCGAAGTCCGCGAAAATCGCGCACGTCGTATGGCCCGGCAGATCCAAGCCGTGCAGAGCCGCCTCCTCGGTAAACGTGCCGTCCCCTTTGTTTCGCAGCAGCATGTTTTTTCCGATCCGCACTGTGATATAGATGTCGTCAAAGCCATCGCCATCGATGTCAGCCACGGCGACACCTTCCTTCTGGTTCGCGGAGATGGGGGCAAAATACGGATGAGGCGGCGACTTCATGTCCTCGCGGTAATACTTTACCGTGGCTTCGTAATGCTCGGAGCGTCGAGCCTTCGCGAGATCCTGCGGCGACCGCATGGCGGTGTCGAGCGCCTCGACGAACAGCCGCTTGGGGCTTGATGTCGAATGCATCTCCTCGGTCTTCCATCCAGTGATCTGCCAGTCCGGTCCGGACTCCCCTGCCGTGGCTTTCGCGCGCTGCCAGTTCAGCGTCATTTTGCCGTGCAAAGAACGCCACTCGCCGGACCGCATCTTCGCCAGGGCGTCGAAGCCAGCCTTTGCCTCGTACCGACCCGTGTCGCCATCAGGATGCACACCGTTGATGATATACACTTTTGCGTGCTCGAACCACGAGACCGCGTCCAGCAACGGACGCCACAATTCAACCTTCGCCACCGCCTTCGTATCCGCGGCCACCGGCCACGTCCGTGACTCGATCATGTCTGCACCAGTCGGCGTCATGGCTGGGGCGGGACCGACGTCGGAGACGTTAACCGAAGGCGCGAACACCGCTTCCGCCTCCGCGCCCGGGCCGGGCAGTCGCAAGTTGAGGAGGCCCTTCGAAAGAGCGCTCATCTTCGGGCTTAGCGTTAAGTACGTTTCCTCGGATGTAACCAGCGCGCTGATCATCGCCGCATCCTTGCTGATCACCGCCGCAGCATCGAGAGCCGCAGTCCGATCCCGCCATCGGTTGACTTCCTTCCAAGCCGGAAAAAACAAGGCCAGCAATAGCAGCACGCGGGGCAGGGCCGACTTTCGGCGGCCTACCCAGAGAGCCGCGATGACCACGAGCCCAAGCAGCAAGTGCAGCCATCGAGCGTCCCACTTTACAAAGGCTCCAACGCACGCCCAGGCCGTCACGAACAGGAATGGGAATGCTTTCGTCCCGGTCAAGCGGGTTGTTGAGCCTTGAGCGCGGATCATCACTTGGGGTCGAAATAGACATACCTCCACGCCGCGCGTCGAGCTAATTTTAGCTTCAGAAAGTTTTCTGCGAGTTTGCGGCAACTCTGATTTTAACCGAGGACAATGTTTGTTCGCCGTATGGCGTCCCAACCTTAGTCGGAACTCCATACGTGGTAAAATGAGGTTCCCCGCTGTTTTCAGTGGAACCATTTCGGTGTCCGGGCTGGAAGACTCAATCCGGAGGGGTTCCTGGAGTTTGGACATTTTCGGGTCGCGTGCTGTCGTAGCCGATGATGTTTGCGACTCACATCTCCCGGAGAGGAGATTTGAGAATAGCCCACCCTTTCAAGGGGTAAACATTCGGTAAACCCGCTTGGTCGAAAGATTTTGATTCTTTTTGCGGAACACACCCTGGGCTTCCTGCTATTTTCGGTTCCGTGATTCTGGAGACAGAGCATTTGTCCACAGCGGATGGGGCCGCCAGTCGGTTGGCGGGCAAAATGGGTGATCGGCAAAGGGCTCATTACTACCGCGCGCAGCACGCGCGCGCTGTGGAGCGGGCCAGACAATGGGAACAAAAGACCCGGGCGTCAGAGAAGATCATCGCGCAGTTGGTGGTTCTTTTGGGATGTTTTCTGGAACGAAT
>CAMAWP010000356.1 GCA_945861765.1 Akkermansia muciniphila
CGTTCAAAGTAGCCTGCAATCATCCCTCCGAATTTGTTACCAAAGGCATTCGTGAGAAACCAGATTCCCATAACGCTTCCGACGAGCCGCAACGGTGCCAACTTAGTAACCATGCTCAAACCGACTGGGCTGAGGCACAGCTCTCCAAGCGTATGCAGGAGGTAAGCGCCGGCCAGCCACATCGGGCTGATGCGAACACCAGTGCCAGCCTGTGCGAAACTCGCGCCCGGTGCCAGCAGCAGAAACCCCAACCCCACCAGAATCAGTCCCCACACGAACTTCACAGGGCTAGACGGCTCCCGTGGCCCCAACCTCACCCATAACCACGAGAAAACCGGAGCGAAAAGCAAAACGAAGACCGCGTTGAGAGATTGGAACCACGAAGACGGAAACTCCAGGCCGAACACCGAAAGCCTCGTGTAGCGGTCGGCGAAAAGATTCAGACTCGATCCTGCTTGCTCGAAAGCCGCCCAAAACAAAACTGCAAAAATGAACAGCGATGCAATTACTCCAAGCCGTTTCCACTCGGTGGGCGTCAGTTTACCGCTAGCCGGGTCGCGTGAATTTGACGAAGACTTCGCTGCCGACATCGCTGAAGCGCGGGGGCTGATCGGCAGATGGCGTCGCCCGAGATAATACTGCACCAAGCCTAGAATCATCCCGACGCCCGCGGCGGCAAAACCCCAGTGCCAGCCGATTCTTTGTCCCAAATACCCACACACAAGCGGTGCCAGGGCCGCACCAAGATTGATTCCCATGTAGTAAACGGAGAAGCCTCCATCCCGTCGCACATCGCTTGGCATATAAAGCAAACCGACCATCGTGCTGATGTTGGGCTTGAGTAGGCCGGTCCCGAGGACGATAAGACCAAGCCCCAAGTAAAACGGAACCAATCCAGGGATCGCCAAAGTGAAGTGCCCCATCGCAATAACAATGCCCCCCAAAAGGACAGCCCGAAAGTGGCCGAGCCACCGATCCGCAATCAGTCCGCCAGGGATACCCACCGCGTAAACCAAAAATGTGTACCAACCGTAAATCGCAGCCGCCTTCCCGATGTCAAAGCCCAGCCCTCCATTGGTTGACAGCGCTGTCATGTAAAGAATCAGGAGTGCTCGCATCCCGTAGTAGCTGAAACGTTCCCACATCTCGGCGAAGAAGAGTGTTGCCAACCCGCGCGGGTGGCCAAACCACGTTGCTGATTCAGTTTGGGGCGTCATGATTGTTTAGTTCGAGAGCGACGAGCGCGTTGAGTTTACCTCATTGGAGACGCTATCGTATTGGTCGGAACCTTCGGCCGTTCCGTTGCCAACACTACAGGGGGCTCCCGGCGGCATCACTGTGATTTTGATCGGTGCAGTGATGTGTTGCGGTTTCGCCATGAGTTCGGAATATTCCAGATTCTCAGGCTTCGATCTAGCTAAAATCCCTTTTACTGCCGTCGGTGCCGCGAGCGCACATAAACTTCGCCGCCCTTCTCATGGTCAAAGTGCCGAGCGCCCTATCCTTGAAGATGCAAACTGGACCGGCGCAAGGTCCAGGGATTTAACGCCTTAGTTTTCACTGTCGGTGCGAGAGGTGTCGCGGCAGCAACTCTGCCCATGAACCTGGGTGGGGTGAGAGTCCCCTCGAACCCTGACCTTTTCTGGCGCTCGAGCAGGTCAGGGCTCGACGGCTTCCGGCTCGGAGACTACAGCTCGGAGAGAGTCTCGCCCCACCGTTCAAGGGCGCAATGCGCGCACAAAGTTCGGGGTGTTCTCATTTTGGCCCGAATGTAGTCCCGGCTTTAGCCGGCCAGCGCGCGAAACCCGGCTAAAGCCGAGACTACATGCGGATCGCCAGTTGCGCCTTGCGTCATAATGAATTGCTGGTGTCGCGGGGCGAGAGGTTGCGGTCAGCCATACGGAGTGATAGGGTCCAAACGCTTGGCAACGTTACCACTCTTCCAGGATGGTTGTAATCGTCCTGTGCCGATGAAATCACAGGACCTCGGCAGAGAGATATCAAAGGCCGGCTAGACCAGTTTCAACCTCACTTAAACTTACCATGAAGGAATCCGTACTATTCAACTCGCCCTTACTGCTGGCATCTCGGTGGATCGCTGCGCTCTGCCTAGCCGGTGTGGCCTTCGCTCTTAACCAGCCGGTCCACGGCCAACAAGCGCGCTCGGGTGCTTCCCGGATTTCCACCTTCGCCGGCACAGGCCAAAGCGGTTACTCAGGCAATGGCAGTCCGGCCACCGGCGCGCAACTAAACAATCCCTTCGGCATCGTTCGAGGACCCGACGGCGACCTTTACGTCTGCGACATGAGTAACCACGTCATTCGCAAGATCGCGCGCGACGGCAAAATTTCCACCGTCGCCGGAACTGGAAAGCGCGGCTATGCCGGTGATGGCGGCCCCGCCCGGCAAGCCGAATTGAATGAGCCTTATGAAATTCGTTTCGACATGGACGGAAATATGTATTTCGTCGAAATGCAGAATCACGTCGTCCGGCGCGTCGATGCTAAAAGCCAGGTCATTTCCACCGTCGCTGGCAACGGCAAGGAAGGCTTCTCGGGCGATGGCGGCCCGGCGACCAAAGCGGCTTTCAAGCAACCTCACAGCATTCAGTTGGATCGAAAGGGCGACCTCTATATCTGCGATATTGGCAACAACCGCATTCGGAGAGTGGATATGAAGACAGGCATCATCTCGACCTTTGCCGGAACCGGAGCGAGAACTTCCACCCGGGATGGCGCGCCCATCGAGGGCACTCCTCTCAACGGACCGCGCGCGATTGATTTCGACAATGAGGGAAACCTCTGGCTCGCCCTGCGGGAAGGCAACGCTGTCTATAAACTCGATTTCAAAACCCAAAAAGTTTATCACGTCGCCGGCACCGGCAAGAAAGGCTTCACCGGCAACGGGGGTCCAGCCAAAGAAGCAACGTTGTCCGGCCCGAAAGGGCTAAGCGTCGGCCCGAACGGAAATATTTATCTCGCGGACACCGAAAGCCACAGCATCCGAATGATTGATTTGAAGCGAAACACGCTCGAGCTAGTCGTCGGGACCGGGGAAATCGGCGACGGCCCGGACGGCGATCCTCTCAAGTGTCGAATGGCACGTCCCCACGGAATCTTCGTCGATGCGGATGGCACGATCTTCATTGGCGACAGCGAAGCCCATCGCGTGCGCGTCATCCGGCCCTGAGGATTGACAACACGTTGCGATCCGAGCGTTGAGGCCAACGAGCGCTGATCGCGCGCCGACTGACGTTCCAAGCGCGATGATGTCTGAATTCTCTGGCTGACTTGCACAGCATTAAGTGGCATACTGTTTTTATGAAATTAGCAACGACTCCCGAAGAACAGCGCCGGTGGATGGATCAGTGGCGCTCCGCCGCCGTCGCGCTGGATGAAGTCAAACGGGATGAACTGGCGACCCTCACGGAAGAAGAGGCTTGGCAAAAGACTGAACGGCTGCTGGAGTTAGCTCCTTTTTACCGCCGCCGAACGAGGAGTTCTGGATTCGTGAAACAGCAGTCTTGGTTTCATCGGCGGCGGCTATGAATGAAGTCTTTGCCGCGGCGTTGGAGCTGCAAGCCGTTTGTGAAAAGCAAGGCTGGCGTTTCTGTTTTATTGGTGGCATCGCTGTGCAACGCTGGGGTGAACCACGCTTTACTGATGACGCAGATTTGACTTTGCTCACTGGATTTAACGGCGAAGAGACATTTGTCGATCATCTCCTGCAGCATTTTCACCCGCGACGTAAGGATGCTAAGGAATTCGCCCTACGGAATCGGGTGCTGGTGTTGGAAAACGTAGTAAAGGTTCCGCTCGACATTGCTCTAGGTGCGTTCCCTTTTGAAGTTGCTTCCATTGCACGGGCCTCGGTTTTCCATTTTCCGACCGGCCAATCACTCATCACCTGCAGCGCCGAGGATCTCATTGTTCACAAATGTTTTGCCAATCGAGACTTGGACTGGATTGACGTGGACCGCATCCTCGCGCGTCAGCGAGGCAAACTTAACCTTGATCTCATCCGGGCCGAGTTAAAGCCGTTGCTAGAGCTGAAAGGCGAGCCAGAAAATGCCGTGCGCCTTGACAAGCTGATCATCCGCCACGCTCAGCCCTTCAAAATGATCAAGCCAACCAAACCCGGCGAATAGACTGGGCCCGGTTAAGGCGGCCTCTTCGCATCGGCGGCGTCCACTATTTTCGGGAACTCGAACGCTGCGCTCAGTGGAAGAACCTCCTGATGACGGCAGCTACCGTGTCCACCTGGGCGTCAGTGAGTTCAGGATAAATTGGCAAGCTGAGACACTCGCGCGCCGCTTTCTCGGCAACAGGGAAATCCCCAACTTGGTAGCCAAGCGAGGCGTAACATTTCTGAAGATGCAATGGAACCGGATAATGCAGACCACAACCGATCGTGTTGTCTTCGAGATGTTGTTTGAGTTCGTCCCGGCGGGCATGCCGCACCACATAAAGATGATAGGCGCTTTGCGCGTAATCCGCTTCGCGCGGCAATTGCAGCGGGGTGTCGGCAAGCAATTCGTGGTAGCGATGAGCGATCCGCCGCCGTTCAGAGGTCCACTTCGCGAGATGCTTGAGTTTAACCCCTAGCACCGCCCCTTGAATGCCTTCCATGCGGTAATTAAAACCGATCTCATCGTGGTGATACCGAACCGTCGAACCATGTTCGCGCAACGATCGAGCCCGCAGAGCCAGCGCAGAGTCGTTCGTGACGAGCGCACCGCCTTCCCCATAAGCTCCAAGATTCTTTCCCGGATAAAAGCTGAAGCCAGAGATCCCGCCAAATGTCCCCACAACTTTGCCACGATAACACGCGCCGTGGGCTTGAGCGGCGTCTTCAACCAGCTTGAGGTTGCGACGTCGGCAGATTTCGAGCAGCGGATCGAGATCGCAAGGATGCCCATAAAGGTGGACCGGCATGATCGCTCGAGTGCGCGGAGTGATCGCTCGTTCGACTTGAGCCGGATCCAAGTTGAACGTGGCATCGTCAATGTCCACATAGACCGGCTTGGCGCCCACGTATGAAATCGCCCAACTCGTCGCCACGAAGGTGAATGGCGTGGTGATGACTTCGTCGTCGGGGCCGACATTGAGCAGGATCATGGCGACGTGGAGCGCTGAGGTTCCACTGTTGAAACCAATGGCATGTTGCGCACCACAGAACCGCGCGAAATCCTTTTCAAATTCAGCGACGTCCGGCCCGAGGCAGAATGAGCAATTCTCCAAGGTCCGCGCAATTGCGGCGTCCACCTCACCACGAATCGGACGCATTTGCGCGGCCAGGTCAAGATAGGCAACAGCTTCACTCATGATGATTGGTAGCCCGTCCAAGACTTAGGCTTGGAATTGCAGTTCATGGAGTTTTCGATAAATCCCATCGCGCTGAATCAATCCAGCGTGTGTGCCGGTTTCCACGATGCGTCCATGGTCCAGCACCACAATCAGATTCGCGCGCTGGATGGTCGAGAGGCGATGCGCGATGCAGATGGTGGTTCGGCCTCGCATCAATTCTTCCAACGCACTTTGAACGGCGCGTTCTGATTCCGTGTCGAGCGCGCTGGTCGCTTCGTCGAGGACCAAGATGGGAGCATTCTTGAGAATGGCTCTGGCGATGGCGAGACGTTGGCGTTGGCCACCCGAGAGGGTCATTCCTTTCTCGCCCACCGCTGTGTCGTATCCGTGAGGCTTCTCCAAAATAAACTCATGCGCGTGCGCTTTGCGTGCGGCGGCCTCGATTTCTTCGTCGCTCGCGCCAGGTCGGCCGAGAGCAATGTTGTGGCGGATCGTGTCGTTGAACAAAATTGTTTCCTGAGTCACGACCGCGATCTGGTTGCGCAAGTCGCGCAACGCCACATGGCGAATGTCGGTGCCACCGATCTTGACGGCACCGCGTTGCGCATCGTAGAAGCGCAACAATAAATTCGTCAGGGTCGTTTTGCCGGAGCCGCTGGCGCCGACCAGCGCGACTTGCTCACCGGGTTCCACGGTCAGGTGAATTCCGCGCAGAACCGCCTTGTCGCCGTAATCAAAATCGATGTTCTCGAATTGGATCGCGGCATTCGCGGACCGAAGGGGAAGCGGCCGAACCGGGTCATGGACCGACGGCTTCGTTTCAAGGAGCTCAAAGACGCGCTGGCTGGATGCGCGAGCACGCTGCAGCTCGCTATGAAGCCGGGAAACGGCTTTGATCGGTTGATACAATAGGAAAAGGCTGCCGACGAACGACAGGAAATCACCGGCCTTCATCGGAGTTTGCGCGACTCTCGCAATGTAAAGAAAGATCAAGGCCACACCAAGAGAGCCGAAGAATTCGATCAGTGGTCCCGGAAGTTCCATCGCACGAATGGCCCGCATCCAGTGGCTGAAATAACGGTTGCACGCCTTGGCAAACTGTTGCCCCACGATCGCTTCGAGGTTGTACGACTTGATCACTCGAACGCCCGTGAAAGCCTCGTGAAGCACCGACGACAGCATTGCGGCCTCCTGCTGGATTCCCTCGCTTGCCCGGCGAACCTTGCGACTGTAAATGGCGATCGGAACCACACAGAGAGGCATCACCGTCAGGGAAATCAAGGTGAGCTTCGGCTGTTGTGCCACGAGGTAGGCCACCAGTGAGAGGATGGTGATCGGCGCGGCGATGATCGTTCCGATCGAGTTGGTGAGCGCGCCGTGGATCTGAAAAGTGTCATTGTAAATGCGGGAGATGAGTTCGCCTGTGCTGCTTTTGTTGAAGAAATCCAGGGAGAGTCCCTGAAGGTGCGTGAAGAGGCGTTCGCGGAGATCGTTGATAGCCCGCAGAGCAGCCCAGTTCAGAAAGTAAAGATTCAGGTAGGTGGCCGCGCCTCGGAGGAACATGATGCCCGGGATGGAGGCGATGGCGAGCAACACCGCACCGGAACTGTTGAGCGCGCCGCCGGGAGGCAACCAGCCCTCGACCTGAAGCACGAGGTGTTTGACCCATTCTGGAGTAGGCCGGATCTCATCCGCCACCAAGGACCCGCCTTCGCCTGTGGGGAACAGCAGGTTGAAAAGAATGCGGACGGCGATCATCAGCAGCGGATTCATAACGCCGGCGACGACACCAGCGACGACGCCCAGGAGCAGCCGGGTTTTGTAAGGCCGGACGAGGTCAAGAAGTCTCCGTAAAAACTCGTTCATGATCTT
>CAMAWP010000357.1 GCA_945861765.1 Akkermansia muciniphila
CTCGCCGGCACGGATGCCGGCGCTCCCAGGCCCAAAGAGCCTGCCTTCGCCCCGACACTCCCGTCCATATCCCCGCTCCTCCTCCGCTGGTTCACATGGTATTGCCGGGGCTATCTTCGTCGACACTTCCATTCGCTGCGCGTTTCCCACGCCGGTCAGCCGCCGGACACACGCGGCCTGCCGCTGGTCATCTATACCAACCACGCCTCCTGGTGGGATCCGCTTGTCGGCCTTGTCATCAAGGACACGTTCTTTGCCGAACGCGCACTCTTCACTCCCATCGATGCCGCCATGCTCGCCCGCTACCGGATGTTCGCGAAGCTCGGCTTCTTCGGGGTGGAGCAACACAACCGCCGCGGTGCCGTGCAATTCCTCCGCACGAGCGAAGCCGTTCTCCAGTCTCCCCATCACGTCCTTGGCGTGACGCCGCAAAGCCGCTTTGCCGACGTGCGCGAGCGTCCGGTGAGGTTTCAAGCTGGCCTCGGACATCTCGCCACGCGGGTCGAGCGCGCGGTTTTTCTCCCGATGGCGACAGAGTTCGTCTTCTGGGAGGAACGGCTGCCGGAAATCCTCGTTCGCTTCGGTGAGCCCGTTGAGGTTCGTCGCGAACACGCGTCTGCGTTCACGCACGGCTACTGGACCGACCTGTTCGAGCAAAAGATCGAGGCGACCCAGGACGCATTGTCGATCGAAGCGCAACGACGCAACCCGTCCGAATTTAAAACGCTTCTCCTCGGAGGCGCTGGGCAAGGCGGTGTTTACGATCTCTGGCGGGCCCTCAAGGCCAGGCTGCGCGGCGAATCCTTCACCAGGGAGCACGGACACAAATGAACTTCGACACGCTCGCCCTCATCGCCCTGGTGCTCGCGGCCATCCCGTGCGGCTTGTTCCTGCTGAACTTTTTGGTCTATCGCCCGCTTCCACGTAGCAGCCGACGGAAGGAGGCTCTAACTTGCATTCCGGAGTTTCAAAGTGACTCTCCTCACGTCGGCTGCGACGGAGAGAAGGTTTCCGTCCTGATCCCGGCGCGCAATGAGGAGAAGAACATCCGCACCACTCTCGAAGCAGTGCTGGCCAATCGCGGCCTGGAATTTGAAGTCATCGTCCTCGACGACCATTCCACCGACGGCACCGCGAACATCGTCTCCGAGTTCGCAACCCGCGACCCGCGCGTGCGGCTCGAATCCGCTCCGCCGCTCCCCGTCGGCTGGTGCGGAAAGCAACACGCCTGCCACGTCCTCGCCAATCTCGCGCGCCATCCGCTGCTCGTCTTCATCGACGCCGACGTGCGTCTTGCCCCTGATGCGCTGACGCGCATGGTCATGTTTATGGGCAAGGCCAACCTCAAAAAATCCAACGCGAATCGGCCCCATGAACCTGGAGTGTTTCCCGGCGTGCAGAATTCAGCACGGAGTTTTGAAGAACACAGAGGCGAAGGCACGGAAATCTCTGTGTCCTCCGAAACTCTGCGCTTCAACCTCTCGTTCACGGAAGGCACGAACATCGCCTTGGCCAGTGGTATTCCTCGACAAGAACTCGGCACTTTCAGTGAGCGACTCCTGCTCCCGCTGATCCACTTTGTTCTGCTCGGATTCCTCCCGATGCACGCCATGCGCAGGACGCGCTGGCCATCCATGTCCGCCGGTTGCGGCCAACTGTTCATCGCGCGACGCGACGCCTATGAACAATGCGGCGGCCATTCGATGCTCCGCGACTCGCTCCACGACGGTATCAAACTACCGCGCGTGTTCCGGCAGGCCGGATTCCGCACCGACTTGTTCGACGCCACCGACCTCGCCACCTGCCGCATGTATCACACGAACGCGGAGACCTGGCGCGGCCTCGGCAAGAACGCCACCGAAGGTCTCGCCGCGCCCGGCACCATCGTACCGATGACCGCCCTGCTGCTCGGCGGGCAGGTGTTGCCGCCGGTCCTCTGTGCGTTCGCTCCACTGCTCTCCGCTACCGGGTTGGCCGCCGCTGTTGTGGCGATGGCGCTCGCGTTCCTGCCGCGGCTCGTGGCGGCGGCGTTGTTCCGGCAATCGCTCGGCGGCGCGATGTTGCATCCACTCGGAGTGCTGGCGCTGCTCGTGATTCAGTGGCACGCTCTGGCGCGGCATATCCTCGGCCGTCCTGCCGAATGGAAAGGCCGCAGCTACGCACCCGTCGCTGTGTCCCAGCCCTCTAAAATCGCATGAGACTCCCCCTTTTTATTCTTGCCGCCGGCTTGGCTGGCCTTTGTGAAAGCCCCGCGGGCGAAGCAGCAAAACCGTCGGCCAAAGCCCCAGCCGCCATTGATCTCCACGATCAGTACGATGCGCCG
Source organism: Akkermansia muciniphila (assembly GCA_945861765.1). Taxonomy (GTDB): domain Bacteria; phylum Verrucomicrobiota; class Verrucomicrobiia; order Limisphaerales; family SIBE01; genus SIBE01. The sequence continues at coordinate 2,324 of CAMAWP010000357.1, forward strand.
CAGCGCCTCGCATTTCCTGCGACAAATGTCGTCGTCCTAACTATCGCAGACAAGAAAGGCTCGGAGCAAATCGATGGCTGGGTGGCGGCGCTCAAGTCGCGATACGCCGGACGCATCGAGCTGCGAGGACTCGCCGATGTCGGCGGTGTGCCAGGGTTCCTGCGCGGAAAGGTGCGCAAGAAATTTCAGGAGACGCGCACCTATCCGGTGATGATGGACTGGTCAGGCAAGGTTTGCGCGCAGTTTGGGTATCAACCCGCGGTGGCCAATGTGCTGGTCATCGCGCGGGACGGACACATCCATGCGCGTATTGCCGGCTCGGCTAGGGAACCTGCCATCGAAGAACTATCTGCTGCCATCGACGCCGCGATGATCAAGTCAGCGTCCGTTCAAACCAACTCAACCCTAAGGCCCACTGCCTCCCTCCCGCCATGAACTTCCACATTCTGCTCCTTGCTCTAACGCTTGGTGGTGTCGTCGCCGCCTCCGCGCAATCCAACTGGCCCCAGTGGCGCGGGCCGACGCGCGACGGACAGTTCACCGGCCCGGCCTGGCCGGAGAAGCTCGACACGAATCATCTACGGCAACTTTGGCGCGTGGAACTTGGGCCGAGCTATTCCGGTCCGATCGTTTACGGCGATCGCGTGTTCACCACCGAATCGAAGGAGAAGAAGTTCGAGGTCGTCACCGCCTTCGACCGCAACTCGGGGAAGAAACTCTGGCGGGCGCAGTGGGAAGGCGCGATGACCGTGCCCTTCTTCGCCAAATCGAACGGCGACTGGATTCGCGCGACACCGGCCTGCGACGGCGAAAGCCTCTTTGTCGCCGGGATGCGCGACGTGCTGGTCTGTCTCGACGCCCAAACCGGGAAGGAACGCTGGCGTGTGGACTTCGTGAAGAAGCTGGACACGCCCGCGCCCGATTTCGGTTTCATCTGCTCTCCACTCGTCGATGGCGAGTTCGTTTACGTACAAGCGGGCGCGAGCTTTGTGAAGCTCAACAAGCGTACCGGCGAACTGGTCTGGCGCACGCTCAGCGACAAAGGCGGCATGTATGGAAGCGTCTTTTCGTCGCCGATGTTCGCGGAGCTCGCTGGCAAGCGCCAGCTCGTGGTGCAGACGCGCGCGAAGCTCGCGGGCGTGGACCCGACCGATGGCAAAGTGCTGTGGGAACAGCCGGTCGAAGCCTTTCGCGGCATGAACATCCTCACGCCGGTCGCTCACACGGACACACTCTTCTCCAGCACTTACGGCGGCAAGACCATCGGTTTCAAGGTTGCGCAGGCTGACGGCAAGTTCACCGTCACCGAGGCGTGGAAGCACAAGGCCCAGGGCTACATGAGCACGCCGGTCGTCATCGACGGTGTGGCTTACAATCATCTCAAGAGCCAGCGCGTCATGGCCATGGAAGTCGAGACCGGCCGCGAGCTGTGGACCAGCGATCAATCCTTCGGCAAATACATGAGCCTCGTCGCCCAAGGCGACCGCATCCTGGCGCTCGATCAGGGCGGGCAGTTGTTCCTGCTCCGAGCGAACAAGGCGAAGTTTGAGCAGATCGACAACCGCAAACTCGCTGACGCCGAAACATGGGCGCACCTCGCCGTCACGGGCGACCACCTGTTCATCCGCGATCTGAATGCATTGACTGCTTTCCGGTGGCAGAAGCCGGAACATTCCGAGACGCAAGCCCTCAAGTAACATGTTTACCGCCTTGCCATCCGAGAGCGCGCTGGGCACATTCGGCCTCAGTTCCTGAGCCAATGAAGGCGACGGCGAAAACACCACAACGACTATGCAGCTCAAATTCGATTGGTTGATCGTGCTGGAGAACCTCCGGCGCGGCATCATGGTTACCGACACCACGCTCGCAGGCCCCGCGGGTCCGCGCATCATTTACGTGAACCTCGCGTTACTCAAGATGACCGGTTACGGTCGCGATGAACTTGCCGGCAAAACACCGCGCATCCTGCAAGGCAAGCACACCGATCGAGCCGTCGTCGGCTCGCTGAAGAAGCAGTTGCTGAATCGGGAAGTGTTCCATGGCCAGACCTGGAACTACCGCAAGAGCGGCGAACCGTTCCTCATGAACTGGTATTGCTACGCCATCTATGGCGAGCGACCCAAACCGATCTACTACGTGGCCGAGCAGGAGGACGTGACGGAGCTTGAGACCCTGCGCCTGAAGCAAAGGTTGCTCGTCAACCCGCACGACCCGGATGCCCTGACGTTCTTCTCCGTATTGCAGGAATGGAAATCGGCGCGGAAGAAGGCCTGAGACTCCGGAATGCCAGCATCGCTATAGACCGCCGGCAAATCAGCATGGCTGCAAACAAACTCATTCTGCTCACCGGTGCCACCGGCTACATCGGCGGGCGATTGCTCAAAGAACTCGAAGCGCGGGGTGGTTGCGTTCGATGCCTGGCCCGCCAACCAGAGTTCCTGCGCGCGCGTCGCGGTCGGCACTGAAATAATTGCCGGCGATGTGCTGGCTTCCGCGAGTCTGAACCAAGCGATGAGCGGCGTGGACACGGCTTACTACCTCATTCACTCCATGCAGCGCGGTAGTGACTTTTCGGAGAAGGACCGCCATGCCGCGCAAAACTTTGGCGGGGCGGCGCGTGCGGCTGGGGTGCGGCGAATTATTTATGTGGGCGGCCTGGGCGACGACCGGCAAGAACTTTCCGCCCACTTGCGCAGCCGGCACGAGGTGGGCGATGTCCTGCGCGCCAGCGGAGTGCCAGTGTTGGAGTTCCGCGCTTCGATAATCATCGGGTCGGGTAGCCTTTCCTTTGAATTGATCCGCGCGCTGGTCGAGCGGTTGTCGGTCATGATCACGCCCCGCTGGGTGAACGTGATTGCCCAGCCCATTGCCATCAACGACATCCTCTCGTATCTGGTGGCCGGGTTGGACGTGCCGCTCGATGGCAGTCGAACTTTTGAGATCGGCGGCACGGACCGCGTGTCGTACGGCGACATCATGCGTGAATACGCCAGTCAGCGAGGACTCAAGCGCCTCATGATTCCCGTGCCCCTGCTCACGCCAAAACTCTCCAGCTTGTGGCTGGCGCTGGTCACACCGCTCTACGAACGCGTCGGTCGCATTCTCGTGGACAGCATGCGCCACGAAACCGTGGTGCGGGACCGCTCGGCCTTGGAGGCTTTTCCCATTCGCCCGATGGGCATTCGCGAAGCCATCGCGGCCGCGCTGCGCACCGAGGACAGTGAGTTCGCGCAAACCCGCTGGTCCGACTCGCTCAGCACCGTAAATCCAAAGCGCGACTGGGGCGGGGTCCGTTTCGGCAACCGCATCGTGGACACGCGCACTGTCACGGTGGCCGCACCGCCGGAGGTTGCGTTCGCCCCGATGGAACGGATTGGCGGATCCACCGGCTGGTATTTTGGCAACGCGCTGTGGCAACTGCGCGGCTGGCTCGATTTGCTCGTGGGCGGAGTCGGCATGCGTCGCGGCCGGCGGGATGCCCGGCACCTTTTGCCGGGCGATGTGGTGGACTGTTGGCGGGTGGAATCCATCGCGCCGCCGCGACACCTGCGGCTCGCAGCGGAAATGAAACTGCCCGGGCGGGCGTGGCTCGAATTCGAGGTGCAACCGGTCGCGGGCGGCGTGACACTCCGACAAACGGCGATATTCGATCCGGTGGGATTGTGGGGACTTGCCTATTGGTACGCGCTCTTTCCGCTGCACGAATTGGTCTTTCGCGGGATGATTCGGAATCTGGGTCGCGCCGCCGTGGCGGTGGTGACTGACACAAAACCGGCCAATCCGCCGTGAGCGAGCCCGGGGAAGTGCGAATTCCAGCGAGTCCGACAGTTGAAACTCGTCGTTCGGAATTCCCAGGGTTCGCCAATCGAAATTCGCCATTCCCCTCACACCCACTCCGCGCACAACAATTCCGCCTGCGCGAGCACGGTCTTCACGGCTTCTTCCTGAAGGTCGGGCGGGTAGCCGTGTTTGTTCAGGATGCGCTTCACCATGACCTTGATCCTGGCCCGCGCGCTTTCGCGGAGGGTCCAATCAATGGTCACGCTCTTCTTCACTTGGGTGACGTGGGAAAGTGCGAATGCAGAAGTGCGAATTACGAAGTTCCGTCAGTTCGACATTCCACATTGGTCATTCGACATTTGCCTCGGCGGCGTCGAGGTCCTTGGCGAGTTTGATCAGCTCTTCGATCACCTGCATCGTGCTGATGGCGCGCTCAGCCCCAAAGGGGCGAGATATGCCAGCCCAGGGCAACGCCCTGGGATCAATCGCCAAGAACATCCCAAGCCCTGAAAGGGCGAGACAACGGTTGTGCCGCCCCTTCAGGGCTTGATGGAACAATGACGCAATCCCAGGGCGTTGCCCTGGGCTGGCATGTTCCGCGCCGTTGGCGCTCAAGTCCGGCAGCGGTGAAGACGTGATCACCTGGCCCGGGGGAAGTCCGAAGTCCGAAGTTCAGTCAGTTCGCCATTCCGACTTCGTCATTCGTCATTTGCCCGGTCCACTTGTCCCAGTTGAAGCCGTGCATCATATCGCAGGCGATGCCGTGTTTCTCCAGCATCACGGCGATGGCGCTGGAAAAGTGCGAATGCAGAAGTCCGAATTGCGAAGTTAAGACCATTCGTCATTCGAAATTCCTCATTCGGCATTTGCACCGGCCACATGTCGCGCACGATCACGATGCGGAACGGGTCTTTGGCGTCTTTGAACCGGTTCGCCAGCTTGCGGCGCTTGTCCTTGCTGCGGATGTGCGGCTGCCAATCGGGGCCGTCATCGGCGCTGCCGGTCGGGTGAAGTGCGAATGCA
>CAMAWP010000358.1 GCA_945861765.1 Akkermansia muciniphila
CCACCGAGGGGCCACAAAGGCGTCAAACTCCGATTCTCACCGTTTTCCCAGCGTTCTTTCTTGCTCCAATCCATCTCCAAGATCTATCCTGGAAAACATCCGGAACCAAAGTCCTATCAATAACCGTTTCTTCCGCCGAGCAAGAATCAGCCGCCCCCGCCGGCGCCGGAAGCGACCCCCGAGGTCCGGACAAGCGAAGGGCGGGAATGAACTTGGACATGATCGTTGAATCGAAAACCTCCTCCTTGGCCAGCTTGGAAATTCCCTCCATTCCCGCGGACACCCGGCTCATCACGTTCGAGAACGGCCTCACTCTGATCATTCGAGAGGACCAGAGCGCGCCGGTCGTATCCGCGCAAGCCTGGTGCAGGGCCGGAAGCATTGACGAAGGGCGCTGGCTCGGGGCCGGGCTTTCGCACACGCTCGAGCACATGCTCTTTAAGGGCACCACCACGCGCGGGCCGGGACGGATCGACCAGGAAGTGCAGGAGGCCGGCGGTTACATGAACGCCTACACGTCGTTCGACCGTACCGTCTATTACATCAACGTGCCCGACACCGGCGCGGCCGTGGCCATCGACATCCTCTGCGACATCATGCGGCACGCCACCCTGCCCACTGAGGAAGTTGAAAAAGAGAAGCAAGTCATCCTGCGCGAGATGGACATGAATCAGGATGACCCGGGACGCCGTTCGAGCCGCCGCCTGTTCGAGACCGCCTACACCCGCAGCCCGTATCGCTTCACCGTGATCGGTTATCCGGACATCTTCAAGCAGGTCCAGCGCGAGGATTTGCTCGCCTATTATCACGAGAAATATTCGCCTCCCAACATCTTCTTTGTCGTCGCCGGAAACATCCGGGCCGCCGACGTCGAAAAGCAAATCAAGGAGGCCTTCGCCGACGCGATCACCCGTCCGTTGCCGCCTCTTGTTTTGCCGGAGGAACCCCGGCAAGCCGGCCAGCGCGAGATCCTCGAGGAAGCGCCCATCGAGCTGGGGCATTTCCACGTCGCGTGGCACATCCCGGACGTACGACATCCCGACATTCCGGCGTTGGACGTCCTAGCAACCGTCCTGGGCACCGGTCACAGTTCGCGGCTGTTCCAGGAAGTGCGCGAGCGCCTCGGATTCGTTCACTCGGCCGACGCTTGGACGTATAACCCCGGCAATCCCGGATTGTTTGGCCTGAGCGGCGTCATCGATGCCGACAAGTTTGCGGAGGCTCGAGACGCCTTGCTGGCTCAGATCGAGCGCCTCAAGCGGGAGCCGGTCGCGCCCGCCGAATTGAGCAAAGCCGTCAAGCAGTTCACCGCCGGCACCCTGGCCACGCGCAAGACCATGCAAGGCCAGGCTCAGGATCTCGGGGGCAACTGGATGGCCGCCGGCGACCTCAACTTTTCCGAGCGCTACCTTGCCGCCGTGAAACGGCTCACGCCGGAAGATTTGCAACGGGTAGCCAATGCGTATCTGACGACGGAGAACCGGACGTTGTTCGCGCTGTTGCCGAACGGGTCCGCCAGCGGCAAGGTTCACGCCGCCGAAGCGCGCGTCGATCATCCGATTCAGAAAGTCACCCTCACGAACGGCCTGCGTTTGCTGGTGAAGGAGGATCATCGCCTGCCGTTTGTCGAGCTGCGCGCGGTCTTCCAAGGCGGGGTGCTGGCCGAGACGCCCGCCACCAATGGCGTGACTCAACTGATGACGAAGATGCTTCTCAAAGGCACCCCGTCCCGCAGCGCCGAGCAGATCGTCACCGAGATCGAGTCCCTCGGCGGCAGCATCGACACTTACGCGGGGAACAACAGCTTTGGCGTCATGGTCGAAGTCCTGAGCGAGGATTTCGCCAGCGGTCTGGACCTGCTCGCCGATGTGCTGCTGCATCCGGTCTTTCCGGGTCCCGCCCTCGAACGTGAGCGGCAGGTCCAGCTTGCCGGCATCCGCGCCCAGCGGGATCAACTCCTCCAGTGCGCCGCGCGTTCCATGCGCCGCGAACTCTTTGGCGACAGCGGGTATGGGCTGGACTTGAACGGAACCGAAGAGAGCGTCAACACGCTTGGCTTGCCGGACCTCCAACGCACGCATCGCGATCTCGTCACGCCGGACAATTGCGTGCTGGCCATTTACGGCAATATCTCCTCCGCCGAAGTGACTTCGTCGGTGGAACAGCATTTTTCGGCCTGGGCGCGTGGTTCGCGACAGCCCCTCGCGCCCGGCAGTTCACCGCGCCTCACCAGTGCCAAGCGCGTCACCGAAGTGCGCGACAAGAAGCAAGCGGTGCTGGTCGTTGGTTTCCCCGGTGTGAGCCTGCACGACCCGGACCGTTACACGCTCGAACTTCTGCAAGAAGCACTCAGCGACCTCGGCTCGCGGCTCTTTCTGCGCATTCGCGAACAACTCGGATTGGCCTACTACGTCGGCGCGCAGAACTTTGTCGGCCTGGGCCCCGGTTACTTTTCCTTTTATGCCGGCACCGCGCCGGAAAAGGCCGGGCTGGTCGAATGCGAACTGCTCAAGGAAGCGGCGTCGCTCCAACTCGATGGCCTGACCGGCGCCGAATTGAAACGCGCCAAAGCCAAGGTCATCGGCCAGAAAAAGATCGCCCGCCAGGACCTCGGCGGCTACGCCCTGACCACCGCGCTCGACGAACTCTACGGTCTCGGCTACGGCCATTCCGATGGCGACGACGCGCACTACGAGGCCGTGACGCTCGAACAAGTGAAGGCGGCGGCGCGAAAGCACCTGGATCCCCAGGCCTGTGTCGTGGCAATCCTCCAACCTGGGCCGGGTGCTTCTGAGACTTGAGGGCATGGTGTGCTTCGTTGTGGGGAGACAGTGAGAGCAGAGAGGCGCACGGAAAATGGCACTTCTCGTAGCGGCGAACTGGCGTTCGCTGCTAACCGGAATTACTGCGGAGACGGTAGGATGGAATACAATGTCAGGCAATGCGACGTGCTGACTCCCTCTCCCCTCAACGGGGAGAGGGCCGGGGTGAGGCGTGGCCCTTGCGATTGCGCCCTGATTTTGCGGGCTCATTTGACGAACCAACACCCTCACCCTGCCCTCTCCCCTCCCTCCGAGGGAGCGAAGAGGGTATTCTCGCATCCGCCTGTCGTCTATCCTGCGGTCTTGGCAGTAATTTTCCCGGTCCTGAATCGGCCTCGGCCAGGCGCGCGTCTTCCGGCATCGGCAGGCCCGATCAATCCACGTACACAAATTCATTCAAGTTTAGCAGCGTGAGGCAGAGAGCTTCGAGCGCGCGTTCGTGGACCCGCTTCGGAGCGTTGGCGATGGTCTCGGTCGCGTTGAAAGTTCGGCCTCCGGTATTCAAGGTGAGTTCATCCAAGCTCATGGCCGAACCCCACGCGCGGATGCCGACGCGACCGGGCGAGGTGATGGGATCTGGGTCCACCGCGGTGATGGCCGGCGTCGCGGCTCCGTCGAACCAGACGCGGATTTGGGCATCGCGTGCTTCCACCTTCACCCACTGGGGCACGGTGACACGAATGGTCGCGGTGGCCTCCGCGAGCGTGACGACATTGGTAGTGTGGCGGCGCAGGATGAGTTTCTGTTGCCGGGCGTCGAGCGCGAGTTCATAGCCACGCTGCACACCATGGGTCGCGCTCGATCGGAAGAGCAGCGAAGCGAATTCCACGGCGCGGTGGAGCATCAACTTCGCTTCGATCGTTCCATCGGCGAACTCCGCGCCGGTCCACAGGGCGAACGGTCCACGCACACGATCCATCGTGCGGATGCCTTCGTAGTCCTTCGACCAGTCGCCGCGATGGTAGCTCCAGCCGTCGCGCGGACCGATCAAGTGATCTTCCGGGCGCAACTTGTCCTGGTAAGCGTTGTAGAGGGACTCGGGCACGTCAGGCCGGAAGGTGAGGCGCCGGCTGATTTGGTCGAAGCCGCGGGCTTGTTTCTCGATGAGGTCCAGCGCCAGCTCGCTTTCGCGGAGTGTGGGATCACGGGCGAGCGCGAGTTGGTAGGCGCGCCGGACTTGGAAGGCCAGTCCATCGCCGCCGGCCTCACGCGCGAGGCGTCCCGCAAAAGCCGCAGCCTGTTTCTGCATGAAGCCGTCGTTCAAGAGCAGGAGCGACTGCGGCGCGACGGTCGTGGTGGGACGTTCGCCAAGCGGCGAATCGGTGGTGCTGTAATCAAAGCTCTGCAGCGACGGCGCGAGCATGGTGCGCTTGACGAAGGTATAGACCGACCGGCGCGATTCCTCGTCCTCGCTCGTCACTTCCCAATCCAGGCCGGGCCGAGACGCGCCCGCGATGACTTCGCCGGCCAGGCGGGGGAAGAATCCGCGTCCACCAGGCTTGAGATTCAACTTGCCGCTCACGCTCAATACCGTGTCGCGGATGGCTTCGGCTTCGAGGCGGTGAAGGTTCTGCCGCCAGAGGAAGTCATTCGCGGGATCGATGCCGGCGGGGTCGTTGTCGGTGCGCGAGGAACGCCGATACGTTTCCGAGAGCATGATCGTCTTGTGCAGCTTCTTGATCGACCAGCCGCTCGAGATGAATTCGGCGGCGAGCCAATCGAGCAACCTTGGATGAGTCGGGAGCGTGCCGGCGCGGCCGAAGTCGGTTGTGGTTTTCACGAGACCCCTGCCGAAGTGATGCTTCCAGACGCGGTTGACCAGCACGCGCGCGGTCAGTGGGTTGTCGGCGCTGGCAATCCAATGGGCGAGCGCAAGGCGACGACCGTGGCTGCGCCCGCTTTCCAACTTGAGGGTGGGACCGCTGAGCGCACTGAGAAACGCGGGCTGGACTTCGGCGGCGGGCGAGAGCGGGTTTCCACGCACGAGAATGTGAGTGGGGTCGGGCTGGCCGCCTTTTTCCTTCGCGGCCAGCGCCCAATCCCAGGGAGCCTTCTCGTTCCGGATCTGTTCGATCTGCTGTTCGAGCCGGCGTTGTTCCTCGGCGTGCCCCTTGATCTTGGACGCCAGATCCTTGGTCTCGGTCTGAAGCGTGGCCAGCTTTTCGGTCAGGGGCGCCGTCGAGTTCTCGGAGGCGGTGGAGTGTTCGAGCTTCTTCGCGTCCGCCTGGCTTTGTTTGAGCATCTGGCGCGCGTTCTCCAGGGTAGTCTTGGCAGCGGCAAGTTGTTCCTCGACGGGTTTCAGCTTCGCTTCGAGTTGAGTCTGCCATTCTCTGACTTGATCGGCCTTGGCGAGAGGGATGAACGCGGCTGAGTCGAGCGTGAACTTCGGACTTTCGTAACCGCGGATGCCTCGGAAAAAAGCCAGAAGCGAGTAATAGTCCGCCTGGGGAATGGGATCGAACTTGTGATCGTGGCAACGCGCGCAGCCGAGCGTGAGACCGAGGAACGCCGCGCCCGTGGTGGCGATGTAGTCGTCGTATTCGTCGAAGATGGCCATCTGTTTGTCGGCGGGCTCGTCGTCGTGGACGCCAAGGCGGTAGAAGCCGGTGGCGATAATGGAGTCGTCGCCGGCCTCGGGCAGTTCGTCGCCGGCCAGTTGTTCCTTGATGAACTGATCGTAGGGCTTGTCCCCGTTGAAGGCGTTGATGACATAATCGCGGTACCGCCAGGTCAGGGGCTTCTCGGCATCGCGCTCGTAGCCGGTGGTCTGCGCGAAGCGGACGACGTCGAGCCAGTGGCGCCCCCAGCGCTCGCCGTATTGCGGCAGCGAAAGGAGTTGATCAACCAACTGCTCGTAGGCGTTCGGTGACGGGTCGCGTTCGAAAGCGCGCACCTGCTCGTAAGTAGGAGGGAGACCGATCAGATCGAAGTAAGCGCGGCGGATCAACTCACGCTTCGTTGCGGGCGGATTGGGCGTGAGATTTCGGGCGCTGAGTTCGGCGAGAATGAAGGAGTCGATGGGGTTTCGGAGATGGGAGATGGGAGATGGGAGTTCGGAGTTCGGAGTTCGGAGTTCGGGCACTGGGGAGGACGATTTCGGCGACAGGTGCGCGCTCTCCTGGTCCCCAGGTCGGTCGTGTGTAGCGGGAAGCGGCTTGGAAGCAGAGGAGTTGTCCTGAGCGTTCGGGACCGTCTCACTCCTCCCTATGGACACCCCTTCGAAACGTTCAACATTCAACCTCCAACGCCCAACGTCCAAATCTGCCCAGAGCTTCGGTCCTTCGGCGTTCGATGTTGGATGTTCGATGTTGGGTGTTTCCACTTGGTTCAGGGGTTCAAAGCGCGAAGTGGTGCTTCCGAGAATTCTCACCCCGGCCCTCTCCCCGTTGAGGGGAGAGGGAGTGGCAACGGTTGTTGCCGGCGCATTGGCGTCCGTCCTGCCCGTGTCGATCGATTCAGCGGAGCGTGACTCTCGACTCCTGACTCCTGATTCCTGACTCCCGCCCCCTGCTTTTTGCCCCCCCGGCACCTCCGGCCGCTGGATCGGCCGAAACGCCCACCAAGCGCGGTCCTCTTCGGTGACCTCGCCGCCAGCGCGGAGGCGTGGCGCCGGGCCGCCCGCGTCGTCTCCCGCGACGGATTCCGGCCACGGCGCTCCAAGCTTGATCCATTCTCTTAGGTCCGCCACCTGTCGCTCGCTCAGCCGCTTCTTGGGCGGCATCTGAAAATCCGAGTCGGCGTAGCTGACTCCCTTGATCAACCGGCTTTCTTCTGGTTGTCCAGGAACGAGGGCGGGGCCGGTCTCGCCGCCAGTGAGGATGGCTGCGCGCGAATCCAGACGGAGAAGGCCCTTCTGCTTTTCGGACCCGTGGCATTCGTAACAGTTCTGCGCCAGGAGCGGGCGAATCTTGCGTTCGAAGAAATCGATGCCAGCGCGATTGGACTCGTCCGCGGACGCGGCGAATTCCGTCGTCAGCGCCACGGCGGCGCCGAGAAGGCCGAGACCCACGATTCGCAAACTGGAGCACATGTGCATCTCTGACGGATCAACCGAATTCCGACTTCATGGTTCTCTATGGAAACCGTTTGGGCAAGCTTGCAGGAAAGAAACGCACTGCTGTCTCGAAAATAACCAGCAGTTCTCATTATGGTTTTGGTCTGGCCGCCGGAGGCTGAACTGAGGATGGTTTTGAAGGCAAATGGCAAGTGGCATGAAGGGAGGTGATAAGTTTTTCCAGTTTTTTCTGGCTTCACTTTGCGGTTTAGGTTAGTTCTCTGGCA
>CAMAWP010000359.1 GCA_945861765.1 Akkermansia muciniphila
CGTAGTGGCGCGCCGATTCCGTCGGAGAAAAGCCCGAAGAAACTTTTCGAGCGGCTCTTCATCCAAGGCAAACCGTCGGAGATTACCGCGAACGTCGAGGCGTTGCAGCAAGGCCGCAGCCTGCTCGACTTCGTCGGCGACCAATCCAAACGCCTCAATCGTACGCTCTCCAAAGCTGACCAAGCGCGCCTTGATCAGTACTACACTTCGGTGCGCGAACTGGAGCGCCGCTTGCACAGCGCCGAGGAATGGGAGTACAAACCCAAGCCGGTCGTGACCGCGAAGGCGCCGGATGAAATCACCGATGCCAAGGAATTCGTCCGCCGCACCCAGCTCACGTTCGATGTGATGAAGCTCGCGTTGGAGACCGATTCGTCGCGTGTCATTTCACTCTTCATCGACACGACCGTCATCCACAACATCACGCACCACGGTAACCGCCCCGAAGTGCTGGGCGAACTGCGCGGCCACGAGGAGCGGCAATTCGATGCGCTCAATGGTTTCCTCGCCGCACTCGCCGCAACGAAGGAAGAGAGCCAGACGCTGCTCGACCGCACAATGGTGCTCTACGGCACGCCGATGGGCAGCGCCAACTCGCACTCGAACTCGAACCTGCCCGCACTCCTCATCGGCGGCGGCTTCAAGCACGGCCAGCACTTGGCCTTCGACACGACGAACAATCACAATCTTGCCAATCTCTACCTCTCGATGCTGCACCGCATGGGCATCGGCGTGCCGACCTTCTCGACCGCCAAGACCACCCTGCGCGGGCTGGAGATGGCGTAAACCCAGCATGACTTTCCCCTTTCTGCGCCCACTGCTTTTGTGCGGTCTCATCTGGACGGGCATGGCCGCCCGTCTCTCTGCCGCTGAGTTCAAGCCAGCCACATTCTTTGCCCAGCACTGCACTGAGTGCCATGACGCAGCGACGAAGAAGGGCGGTCTGGATCTCACCGCGCTCAAGCCGGACCTCGCCGACGCGGAGAACTTCGCGCGCTGGGTGAAAATCCACGACCGCATCGAGTCCGGCGAGATGCCTCCAAAAAAACAGGCGCGCCCATCCGCGAAGGAGACGGTGGCGATGCTGCAATCGCTGCGCGAATCACTCGTGAAAGCGGAACAAGCCAAGCTCGCTGGCACGGGACGCACGGCCCTGCGCCGACTCACGCGTGCGGAATACGAGAACACCATCCGCGATCTCTTCGACATGCCGGGCATTGCGCTGCAGGGTAATTTGCCGGCTGACGGCACGGCGTACGGCTTCGACAAGAACAGCGATGCGTTGGACATCTCGCACGTGAATCTCGCCAAGTATGTCGAGGCTGCCGAGCATGCGTTGGAACTGGCCACCGCCACGCGTCCCGCCGCGCCCACGCTGCAGAAGCGCCGCATCTCGCTCATGAACGGCGGTGGTTTTGTCGCGCACGTGGTGATGAACGGCGACGGCGTGCTGTTGCGCGACAAGAAACCTGACCCAGCTTTTCCGGCTTCGGGCGATCAAGGTCACATCGATCAAGGCGCGCACGAGCGCATGGGTTCCTTCGAGACCGGCAGCACCACCGGCCTCTTCCGCCACGAAGACGAGTCGCTCAGCCCCTACTTCATCGAGCACGTCACGATTTATCCCGGCCGTTACCGCGTGCGCACGTCGCTGTGGGCGTTTCAGTGGGACAAGGGCAAGGTGCTCCCCGCGCGCGGCACGGAAGCAGCGCGGCTCTCCGTCGTGCAACTCACCGGCGACGGCCGTGGCGGCCAGCATCCCAGCTACGTGCTCGGCTATTACGACGCGCCGTCGCTTGAATCCAAAGAGCACGAGTTGATCACGTGGCTGAACCATAACGAGATCATCGGCTTCAACGTCGCCTCGCTCGCGCCTGCGGCGAACTACGCGCGCAAAGGTCGCGCGATGACATTCACCGGCCCCGGCATCGCCTGCGACTGGCTCGACATCGAAGGTCCGCTGCACGAGGTTTGGCCGCCCGTCGCGCATGGCACACTCTTCGGCAATCTGCCGCTGGTGGAGTTCAAGCCCACAGACAATCTCAACGTGCGTGCGCCTGTCCGCAAACAAGTCCGACAACTCGGCGCGGGTAGAAACCGTCCCGATCCCTCGCTCGGCCTCTGGACCGTGCAAAGCACAAACGCGCTCGGCGACGCGGATCGCTTGCTCGCGAGTTTTCTGCCGCGAGCCTTCCGACGGTCTGTCGATGCCGCCGTGCGAAAAGAGTACGTGGCAAAGGTCGAGACGCGTTTGAAAGCCGGTGACTGTTTCGAGACTGCGATGCGCTGGGCGTATCGCGCCGCGCTCTGCGCGCCGGACTTTCTCTACCACATTGAACCGGAAACGAAGCTCGATGACTTCGCGCTGGCCAATCGCCTTTCCTACTTCTTTTGGAACTCGATGCCCGATGTGCGCCTCACCGAACTCGCCACGTCCGGCAAACTCCGCACGCCCGCTGTGTTACGCGCCGAAGTAGAGCGGATGCTGAAGGACACCAAGTCGCAGCGGTTCGTCGAAGATTTTCTCGGTCAATGGCTGAAGCTCCGCGCCATCGCCGCGAATGACCCCGACAAAAAACTGTATCCCGAGTTCAGCCCCTATTTGCAGGACTCAATGGTTGCCGAAACGCGCGCCTACTTCCGCGAGTTGCTGGAGAAGGACCTCTCTGCGAGCCATCTTGTGAAGTCAGACTTCGCGATGCTCAACGAAAAACTCGCCAAGCACTACGGCATCACCAACGTGTTTGGTTCGCATATCCGGCGCGTCGCGCTGCCCGCCGATTGTCCGCGCGGCGGGTTCATCACGCAGGCCGCCATCCTAAAAATCACCGCCAACGGAACGACAACTTCGCCTGTGCCGCGCGGCGCATTCGTGCTGGATCGCATCTTCGGCCAACCGCCGGAACCGCCACCGGCAAACGTTGCCGCCGTGGAACCCGACGTGCGCGGCGCGACCACCATCCGCGAACTGCTCGACAAGCACCGCAACAACGCGCTCTGCGCCGGTTGCCACGCGAAGATCGATCCGCCCGGTTTTGCGCTGGAAAGCTTCGATGTCATCGGCGGTTACCGCACGCGCTACCGGTCCATCGGCGAGGGGGATCCCGCACCACGCGGCGTCATCGATCCTTTCATCGGTATCAGCTTCAAACTTGGCCCGAAAGTGGACGCCAGCGGCTCGATGCTGGACGAACGGAAGTTTGCCGACATCCGCGAGTTCCAAGTAATCGCCGCAGCCGACTCACGATTGCTGCTGAAGAACCTTGCGCAACAGTTGGCCATCTACGCCACCGGCCGCGACATCGCCTTCGCTGACCGCGACCCAATCGCTGCCATCGTCTCCAACACCCAGAAACACGCCGGCGGCTGCGGGCGCTCGTGGCCATTGACCTCAAGATCGGCTCCTTCCAGCCCGAGCACAAAGGCAAGATGGAGTTCTACCTCGAAGCCCTCGACACGCAGGAACGGCTCGCCGGCGAAAACCCCTCCATCGGCATCATCATCTGCCGGGACAAGAACAAGACCGTGGTGGAATACGCCTGCGCACTGCCAGCCGGCCCATTGGCGTGGCGACCTACACCGTGAGCGCGGAACTTCCCCGAAGCCTACCGCGCCGAACTCCCCAGCCCCGAAGCCATCGCCGAGCGCCTGAAACTCTGGGACGTGCAGGAGGAAGCGGAATGAGCCGCCCGAAAACAGAGCCCCACCGAGAGCCTGCCCTGAGCAAAGTCGAAGAGCGCGGAAGTGCTGGGCAACATCAAGGCGCTGCGATGAAGAAGGGGTGGCAGACAAGAAATCTCGGTGAACTCTGCCGGATTCGGACGGGAAAGAAGGACGTCAACCAAGGGAATCCCGACGGCAAGTTCCCATTCTTCACGTGCGCAGCCGAACATACATTCAGCGATAGCTACTCGTTCGACACGGAAGCATTGCTCATCGCAGGCAATGGCGACGTTGGCAAAGTGAGCTACTGCAACGGCAAGTTTGAGGCATACCAACGCACCTACGTTCTCTCCGACTTCGCGGAAGTCTTGCCGCGGTTCTTATATCTCATTCTGGACGGCAAATTGAAGGAGACGGTTTCCAAGCAGAAACTTGGAAACACGATGCCATACATCAAAGTCGGGATGCTCACCGACTTTCAGTTGCCCGTCCCCCCGCTGGCCGAACAGCAGCGGATCGTCGGGGTGCTGGACGAAGCGTTTGCGGGCCTCGCCACCGCCAAAGCCAACGCCGAAAAGAACCTCCAAAACGCCCGCGCCCTCTTCGAAAGCCACCTCCAATCCGTCTTCACCCAGCGCGGCCCGGGATGGGTGGAGAAGCCGCTTGCTGAATTGTGCGAGCGAATCACGAAAGGCTCGTCCCCAAAATGGCAGGGCATCTCTTACGTCGATGCTCCCGGCATCTTGTTCGTCACGAGCGAGAATGTTGGAGAGTATGACATCTTGCTTGAGCAGCCGAAATACGTGGAAGAAAAGTTCAACGCGAAGGACAAGAAATCCATTCTGAATAATGGCGACGTGCTGACCAACATCGTCGGCGCATCCATCGGACGAACGGCCGTGTTCGATAGAGATGACGTGGCGAACATCAACCAAGCGGTTTGCTTGATTCGTTGTGAGCCCCATTTGCTCAATAACTACTATCTGACCTACCTGCTCAATTCACCTGTGTTCAAACAGGTGCTGCACGACAATGAGGTCAATAACGCGAGGGCCAACTTGAGCCTCGGTTTCTTTTCCCAGCTTCCTGTGCCGATGCCGCCAATTCCGAAGCAGAAAGAAATTGTCGCGAAGTTGGATGCCTTCCGCGAAGAAACCCAACGCCTCGCCCGCCTCTACGAGCGGAAGCACGCCGCGCTGGAGGCGTTGAAGAAGTCGCTGCTGCACCAAGCCTTCACCGGAGAACTGTGATACAAAATTGAACCTCAAACAGATTGCACATTTATGCAGCAACAAAATATCCCCATCAGCACGCTGGTTGACATGTATAAACGAGGAGAGCTGCGCCTGCCGGAAATCCAACGGCAATACGTTTGGCGTGCAACCCGTGTGCGCGACTTGCTTGACTCGCTTTACCGGGGCTATCCGAGTGGCTCAATTTTAATGTGGGAAACGGACGAGCCAGTGCCCACACGCGACGGGGCAATCACCCAGGAAACCACGGCCTTTGCCGGCCGCAAACTTCTCCTCGATGGGCAGCAACGGCTCACTTCATTGACTGCTGTAATAAATGGCGATCCAGTTAACGTCCGGGGGCGTAAACGACCGATCGACATTCTCTTCAACCTTGAACATCGAGAGGGCCCTCCATCTGAAATTACCGAAGTCGAGGGCGACGAAGCTTCCCCAATTACGCCCGCTGACGAAGATACGGATGAGCCGGAGGAGAATGGCGATACCGATTCCGCCGTAGCTGAGCGGTTCAAACATTTCACGTTTGTTGTCGCGAGCCGTGCTTTGCAGGCCCAGCCCCAATGGGTGTCGGTCAGCGAGGTGTTCAAATCGTCCAGTGATTCTGCACTCCTGCGTAAAGCCGGCGTTATCTCGCTTGAAGATCCCCGCTACCAGAAGTATTCCGAACGCCTAACAAAGCTGCGGCAGGTCCGCAATTACAACTACGTCGTCCACGTCTTGGAACGGGCGATGAGCTATCAAGAGGTGACTGAGATTTTTGTCCGAGTGAACTCTCTCGGGGCTAAACTGCGCTCGTCGGACCTTGCGCTCGCCCAAATAACCTCGCGTTGGCCAAACCTGCTCAAGCAACTGGAAGCTTTTCAAGAGGAGTGCGAGCAAAGTTGGTTTACTATCGACCTCGGCCAACTTGTCCGGGCAATTGTCGTGTTTGCGACGAAGCAGTGTCTTTTTCACACTGTTGGCAAAACAACGGTAGCCGACCTCCAGCGCGGCTGGGAAGAAGCCAAGGAAGGCCGCGGTTTGCGATTAACTTCCTCCGCACGAACGCCGGCATTGAGGACGAGTCGCTGTTGTCGTCCCCCATGTTCATCCATGTGCTGGCGGCAATCAGCCGGGTGAAGTCCAATCGGATAACGCAGACAGAACAGCGAGCTTTGCTGCACTGGCTGCTGGTGGCAAATGCGCGAGGTCATTTCTCCCGAGGATCGACCGAGACACTGCTCAATGAGGACCTTGCAATCATATTCCGCAGTGGAGACATCATGGCATTGCTGGAGCCATTGAAACGACAATTCGGCCGTCTGCACATAGAGGCAAGCGATCTTGCCAGTCGTGGAGCTAACAGCCCGTTCTTCTCGCTAGCCTACCTTGCACTCAAAGCCGGTGGGGCAAAGGACTGGTTTAGCGGACTTGGGTTGTCGCTTACGCATCAAGGGAGGCTTCACTTTATCCAATGGCACCACATCCACCCCAAATCACTGCTCAAAGAAAAGGGATATGAAACTGGCGAAATCAACGAAATCGCTAATATGGCCTTCATCACCGGCCAGACAAACCGGCGCATCAGCAACAAACTACCAGCGGCCTACCTTGCGGACATTGTGAGAGAACAGGGACAACAAGCTTTGGACGCCCAGTTTGTTCCAAACGATCCGGCCTTGCTCCAGCTTGAGAATTATAGAGACTTTTTACGAGTGCGCCGGGAAGCATTGGCAAAACGCATGAACGAGTTCATCAACACGCACGCTGGTCTGCCATGAACGAATACGAAACTAGGGAACCGCTGATTTAATCCCCCCGTCTTCGATTTATTACAGACGGCGCGGAGGATGTTTTCTAAGCTGGAAGGGATGACCCACCAGACCAGTTTTGCCCAAGCCGAGTTCGCAGCTAAGAAGAAGACGACACGCCGTGAGAAGTTCCTCACCCGCATGGAGGAAGTGATCCCGTGGGCCAGGTTGCTGGCCGTCATCGAGCCCTTCTATCCCAAGGGCGAGCGCGGTCGCCCACCCGTCGGACTGGAGCGCATGCTGCGGGTCTATTTCCTCCAGCAATGGTATGGCCTGGCCGACGAAGCGCTCGAAGACGCCCTCTACGACAGCCAAGCCCTGCGCGGCTTTGCCCGCATTGATCTCGCCGCCCAGGGTGTACCCGACGCCAC
>CAMAWP010000360.1 GCA_945861765.1 Akkermansia muciniphila
CCATCCTCAGTGCCGCCGCCATGAACTTCCAGAAGCTCCAGGGCTTCTTTTGGCACTTTTGCTTACGCCTGATCGCGTCGCTCTTCTCCCCGCTCCCGCGCTCCTCTGTTGCGCTCGCGGCGTAAACAGGCTTTTTCAGGACCGACTAAAACAGCCGAAATTCAACGAAAACCGGAGGCGGTCTAGGCACAAAAGCACTAGTATAGTCCTAATTCGCAGTTCGTTGAATCTTTCAGTCCGCGTATCGAGTCAGGTTCTGGCGAGAGCCAAATCAGATCTTTGATGCGATGTCTGGTGGATTGCCGGTGTACCCCATTCCCCTTGCCAGGACCACCCATGAAAAAAATTGCCATCACCGACTACGCTTATTTTCCCGATCTCAGCATCGAGGAAGCCATTTTTCGTGCCGAGGGGATCGAGGTTGTTTCCTTCAGAGAAAAGCGATCGGCTGCAGAGCTCATTGATCTCGTGCACGATGCCGATGCAGTCATTGTCCAGTTCGCGTCCGTGAACGCTGAGATTGTGAACGCGATGAGCAGGGCGAAAGCCATCGTGCGCTGGGGAATCGGCTACGATAATGTGGACACTAGTGCCGCCCGCGAGCGCGGCATTCCGGTGTGCAACGTCCCGGACTACTGCATCGACGAAGTCGCGGATCACACGCTCGCCTTCATCCTCGCCAGCACACGCCAGGTGGTGCCCAATGCATTGCACCTGCGTGAAGGCAAGTGGGGGCTCGCCACGCCGCTGAGCGCCATGGCATCGCTGAAGCATCTCACCGTCGGCATTGTGGGTTTTGGGCGCATCGGGCGGGAGGTGGTGAAGCGTCTGCTCGCGTTCAAGGCCCGGGTGCTCGTGTTTGATCCCGTCGTGGCAGCGGATGAAATAGCCGGATCTGGCGCGGGGGCCGCAGCATCGTTCAATGAGTTGCTCGCGCTGAGCGACATCGTCTCGCCGCACTGTCCGTCCACACCGAAGACGAAGCACCTGTTCAACTCCGCAGCGTTCGCGAAGATGAAGCCGGGCTCCCTCTTTATCAATGTGGGCCGGGGCGATCTCGCCGACAGCGCCGCGATCACGGACGCATTGCAATCAGGTCATCTCGCCGGTGCCGCGCTCGATGTCTTCGATCC
The DNA here is from genome assembly GCA_945861765.1 of Akkermansia muciniphila. Classification (GTDB taxonomy): domain Bacteria; phylum Verrucomicrobiota; class Verrucomicrobiia; order Limisphaerales; family SIBE01; genus SIBE01. Next base: position 1,134 of record CAMAWP010000360.1, read on the forward strand.
CGAGCCGATCCCCGCCGATCATCCCATCCGGAAGATGCCCAACGTGATTCTCGCCGCCCACATCGCTTCCGCGAGCTCGCCTGCGGTGAAGGCGCTGCGCGAATCCGCCGCGCGAACTGTCCTGTGTGCTGTGCGTGGCGAATCGGTGCCGAATGTCGTCAACGGGGTGCCTTCCAAGCGCTAAATCATGAGTGCGACAGCGAACACCACCATAACCTACGAGTCGTTGCATCGCTTCACCGCCGAGGCATTGTGTGCTGCTGGCGTCAGTGAAGCCGACGCCGCGACCACTGCCGACGTTCTCACCACCACGGATGCATGGGGCGTCTTTACGCATGGCACCAAGCTGCTCGCGGGTTATCTTCGTCGCTTGAAGCTCGGTGGTCTGCGGGTGCGCGGGATACCACGCATCGTCGCTCACGGCGGCGCGTGGGCCACCGTGGATGGTGACGCGGCGCTGGGCCAGGTCGCTTCTGTGCTGGCCATGCGCACTGCGATTGCGAAGGCGAAGCAGCAGGGCATCGCCTTTGTCGGTGTGCGTAATAGCTGTCACTTCGGTGCTGCGGGTTACTACACCTGGCTTGCGGCGAAGGAAGGACTCATCGGGCTCGCGATGGCAAACGACGTGCCGTCCGTCGCGGCACCGGGCTCACGCGGGGCGATCCTCGGCAGCAATCCGCTTTCGTATGCCGTGCCTGCCGGGCGTCACGCTCCGCTGCTGCTCGACATGTCCACGGCCACCGTCGCAGGTGGCAAAGTCTATGCAGCGCGGATGCGCGGCGAGCCGATTCCTGACAACTGGATCGTCGGCGCGGACGGCAGGCCGACGACAGATGCCAGCATTTATCCGCAAACCGGAGCACTGCAACCCGCCGCAGGCCACAAGGGCTACGGGATCGCATTGCTCATCGAGACGCTCTCCGGCGTCCTCAGTGGCGCCGCGTTCACCTGGCGCGTCGGCAACTGGATGTGGGATGATGGCATGCAACCGACGAATCATGGAGCGGCCTTCATTGCCTTGGACGTGAATACGATCATGCCTGCCGCGCAGTTCGCGCAGCGCATGGAGATGCTGGTCGATGAGATTCACGCCGCTCCCTTGGCCGATGGGGCGAAGCGTTTGTGCGTTCCTGGCGAGATGGGATGGGAACGCCACGCCCATGCCATGCAGCACGGCATCACCCTGCCATCCGACGTGATGGAAAAACTCGAAAGTGTATCCGTCGAGACCGGCGTGCCGCTTTCTTTCTTAAAAACCTGACATGCGCTACCACAACGCAAGCGATGGAGCCCATTGTTTCAGTGTCATGAACGCAGGACCCAACATCATGGGCCCCGAAATTGTCGCGCCATCATCGGCAGTGCTCACCCTACCCATAGAATTCCACGAAACCCGCGCCACACTGCTTTGCGGCCTTAGCTATACTGTCCAAACCAAGCGTTAACCGATCCCTACACCCATGCGCATCATCCGCTACCAAGACACCTCCGGTTCCATCCATCACGCCTCCCTCCTTCCCGATGGCAGCGCCCGCCGCATCGAGGGCGACATCTTTGGCGACCTCCGCGTTACGAACGAATCCGTCACGCCGCACAAGCTGCTAGCCCCCCTGGTGCCCACGGCGATTTTTTGCATCGGACTTAACTACCGCAAGCATGCCGCCGAAGGAAATGTACCGGTGCCTGAACGCCCCGTGTTGTTTATGAAAGCGACCACCGCGCTGCAGAATCCCGGCGATCCGATCGTGCTGCCGCGACATATGCGGAGCGACGAAGTGGATTATGAATGCGAACTCGCGGTCGTCATCGGCAAACGCTGCAAGAATGTGCGGCGGGAGCAGGCGCTCGACTATGTGCTCGGTTACACCTGCGCCAACGATGTGAGTGCGCGAGATTGGCAGATCAAATGGGGTGGGAGCCAGTGGTGCCGGGGCAAGACGTTCGATACGTTTGCGCCCCTCGGGCCGTGCCTCGTGCTCAAGGATGAGATTCCGGATCCGGCCGCCTTGAAAATTCGCACGGTGCTCAACGGCAAGATGATGCAGGAGGGAAGTTGCGACGATTTCATCTTCGACGTGCCGTCGGTTATCGCGTTTCTCAGCGGCAGTACGACCCTGCTGCCCGGCACGGTCATTCTCACCGGCACTCCGCATGGCGTCGGCTTCGCCCGCAAGCCGCCCGTGTTTCTCCAGCCCGGCGACACCGTCAGCATCGAGATCGACCAAATCGGCACTCTGACCAACCCGGTTGTCGCGGAGGAAGTATGAGCGGGTCAGCCGAAGATTTTCTCGCCCGCTGGAAGGGGAGCATACAGAAGATCCGCACCGCGGCGCCCGAAATTGGCCGTGCGTTTGGCGGGTTGCACGTTGCGGCGATGAAGCCGGGCAGCCTGGCGGTGCGCGAGAAGGAGCTGATCGCCATGGCGGTCGGGCTGGCCCAAGGCTGCACGGAGTGCATCTATCTGCACACCGAGGGCGCACTTAAGGCCGGTGCCACGCGCGAGCAGGTTGTCGAAGCCGCGGGCGTCGCGGTGCTGATGGCCGGCGGCCCGGCGTTTGTCCACCTGCCGGTGGTGCTTGAAACTCTCGATCATTTGAAACCCGAGCAAGACGCCCAGCCGTGAGTCAGAACTCCCCAGATTCTGCCGTAGCACTCCGTCGCATGCCAATGTGGCGGATGTGCCTCACCGCGGTGGCGCATTCTTCTTGGGAGCGCCGTTTTGGACGCTACCCACTCTCACCCTCAACGCCTCCGCCACCGCGGTCATGATCGACCTGATCAACATGTGTGCTAATCTTACGGGATACCTCGCGAATCACACCACTGGCTGGCTCAGGAGCCCCGGCCTTGGCGATGGCGCCTGTCTCTTGTTTTTCGCCACCTGTTACATGCTGGGCGGCGTAGTGATGAGCTTCGTGAAAATTCCGGGTGGGGCTGCGGTCCCGCTGGCTCCGCCTCAATCTCAAGCGTCATGAAACAAATTATGAAACGTAAGAACAGTGTTTCCACCGGTCAGTCCAAGAAGCAACAGCTGTTGTCGCATTATCGGCAAATGCTGACCATTCGGATGGTCGAGGAGCGCCTGGCGCGTTCGCATCAGCGCGGACTGATCCATGGGGCCTGCCACACCTACGTCGGTCAGGAAGCCATCGCAACCGGGGTGTGTGCACTGCTGCGCAAAACGGATGCCATTTTCAGCACCCACCGCGGACACGGTCATGCCCTGGCGAAAGGGCTCGAGCCAGGCGCGCTCATTGCGGAACTTTACGGGCGGGAAACTGGCTGTTCGCGCGGTCGGGGCGGAAGCATGCACCTTTTTGCGCCGGAGATCGGCATGCTTGGTACGAGCGGGATCGTCGGTCCATGTATCCTGCAAGCAACTGGTGCGGGCTACAGCTTCAAGCTGCTGAAGACGGACCAGGTGGCCGTGGCCTTCTTCGGCGATGGCGCGGTGAACAACGGTGCGTTTCACGAGGGCCTGAACATGGCCAGCATCTGGAAGCTTCCCGTCCTGTTTGTCTGTGAAAACAATCGCTACGCAACCGAAGTCGCGTTCGCGTACTCGGCTGGAAACCCCAGTGTGGCTGTCCGGGGCCAGGCGTATGGTCTGCCCGCCGTCGAGGTGGATGGAAATGATGTGCTTGCCGTGGAAGCCGCCGCCTTTGAGGCAGTGCAACGCGCGCGGTCGGGGGGCGGTCCGACGCTCCTTGAGTGCAAAACCTACCGCACCCGCGCCCACGCCGAGGGGATGGGAGACTTCAGTTACCGTACGCGCGAAGAGGTCGAGCAGTGGAAAGCGGGATGTCCCATCCTGCGCTTCAAAAAGCATCTGCTCGCCGAGAAAATGGTGGATCTGGCAGAGCTCGAGGAAATCGACCTTGCGGTGGCTGCGCTCACTGAAGCAGCGCACCAGTTTGCCGAGAATAGTGCCTACCCCCCGGCGGTGTCTGCCACCCAGCACGTTTTCGCCGATGTCTCGCCACCCCGATTGCGGGACGCGGCCCCTGGAGTCGTGAAGGCCCGTGAGCAGTCACCCATCAGGCCTACGCTCGAAGCCTTGACGGACGATCGTGCAGTGGTGGCGCTCGCGGGAGCGGGGCACCAGTTCAACGAGAATGGTGCCCATACTCCGGCGGAGTCCGTCACCCAGGGCAGTGTTGTCGCCAGCCTGCAATCCTCCCTGCGCGATGCGCCCCCGGCAACAGTCAAGACCCGTGAGCTCAGCTATATGAAAGCCACGCTCGCGGCCCTGGCTGAAGAGATGGCCAAAAACCCAAAGATATTCGTTTTGGGCGAAGGCATTGGCGAGCGCGGCGGCAACTTTGCCACGACCAGCGGCCTCTTTGCCATTTACGGCCCCGAGCGGCTGCGGGACACTCCAATCAGCGAACGCGGCTTTGTCGGCTTGGCCGGCGGGGCCGCGATGAGTGGCACGCGCCCCGTCGTTGACTTCATGTTTGCCGACTTTGTCCTCGATGCGGCCGGCGAAATCATCAACCAGATTGCGAAGATGCAATACATGAGCAGCGGCCGGCTGAAGATGCCGGTTCTGCTGCGTGGTTGCATTGGCATCGGGCATTCAGTGGCGACCCATCACTCGGGCAGCTATTACTCGATGTATGCTAACTTTCCCGGTCTGCGCGTGGTCGTGCCGTCGTCACCACGCGATGCGAAAGGTCTGCTGAGGACCGCGCTGACCTGCGACGACCCGGTCCTTTTTCTTGAGCATCGCGAGTTGATGGCAATGAAAGGGCCCGTGCCGGAAGAGGAGTATTTCATCGATTTCGGCCAGGCTGCCGTCGTGCGCCAAGGCACCGATGTGACGGTTGTCGCACTCGCGCTCATGGTGCACAAAACGCTCCAAGCCTGCGAGGTGCTCGCCAAAGAGGGCCTGTCTGTCGAGCTCATCGACCCACGCACGGTCGCGCCCTTGGATGTGGCGACCATCCTGAAATCCGTCACCAAGACGGGCCGGTTGCTGATCGTGGACGAGTCGTTCGGTCCCTGCGGGATAGGGGCGGAGATTGCCGCGGAGATCGCCGACCGGGGATTCGATGAATTGGACGCGCCTATCCGCCGGCTCAATGGCGCGCATTCACCTACGCCTTACAGCCCTTCGCTGGAAAAGGCGGTCGTTCCAAATGCCGACACCATCGCGCAATCCATTCGCGCCTTGTGTGCGGAATAATCCAAAAGAAGCACAACATGCCCATTGAAATCACATTGCCACGACAGGGCTGGACCATGGAGGAAGGCACCTTTCTCGGCTGGCTGAAGAAAGACGGTGATACAGTCAAGATGGGTGAGCCGCTCTTCACGGTGGAAAGTGACAAGGCTGCCTTCGATTCGGAGGCGATTGATTCAGGCATTCTGAGCATCCCGGCAAGCGCGCCCAAGCCGGGCGACGTGGTGAAGGTCGGCTGCGTCCTTGGTTACCTGCTTACGGCAGGGGAGGCGCAGGGCGGAACCACCCCGCAAGCCGCACTTGCGCCAGCTGCGGGGCCCGCGGTCAAGGCGGCGAGCGAATCGCAAACAGCAAGCCCGGTGCCGGCGACCGTTGATCTTCCGGCCGCAGCAGCGACCAAATCCGCCGCCAGTCCCCGGGCCCGTCGCGCCGCCAAGGTGCGGCACGTGGATCTAGACAGTCTTCGACCAACCGGAAAGGGTGGCCGCATTCGCGAACGTGACGTGCTGGCGGTCAGTGCTGCACCGGCCGATGTTTCCGCCAAGGCCCCGGCGGCATCCAAGCTGAAAGTGCCCATCACCGCCCAGCGTCGCACGATCGCCGAGCGAATGATGATCAGCCTGAAAAACACCGCGCCCGTTACGCTCACCTGCCGGTGTGATGCCACCAATCTGGTAGCCCTGCGTAGCAAACTTAAACTTGCGGCGGACAGTTCCATCGTCCCCTCCTTCACCGACATCAT
>CAMAWP010000361.1 GCA_945861765.1 Akkermansia muciniphila
CTTACATTGAGGATGAACGAAATCACCGGTTTTCGTCATTGAGTTTCTCATTCAGATTGACAGAAGTCGCTGTAGTGAACAAATGTTCACTATGGCCGAATTAACCAGTCGTCAGCGTGAAGTCTTGGAATTGATACAGGCACACCAGCAGTCTGAGGGAGCCTCGCCAACGATCCGTGAGCTGGGAGCTGGGCTAAAGATCGGCATTAATGGCGTTGTCGGGCATTTGCGGGCGCTGGAGCGGAAGGGTTTTTTGGAATACCAACCCAACCGCGCCCGCTCGTTGCGGTTGATCTCACCGCTTCACTCCTTGCGAAAACACATCGTGGACGTTCCCTTGTTTGGCTCGATCCCGGCTGGCGTCCCGGACAACCGGGATCAAGAGGCTGAAGGCTGTGTTTCGGTGGACATCGAAACACTGGGCATCCCCAAGCCATCAGCTCGCGTCTTTGCACTGCGCGTCAATGGCGATTCGATGATTGGCAAGCATATCCTGAGCGGTGACATCGTTGTTTTAGAGCATGGCCGAGAACCGCGCCACGGCGATGTCGTTGCGGCTCTGATTGACGGAGAAAGCACTCTTAAGACCTATGTTGTCAAAAGCGGCAAGTCTTACTTAAAGGCTGAAAATCCGCGCTATCCAGACCTGATTCCATCTGACGAACTGGTAATCCAAGGTGTGGTTTGCGCGCTCGTGCGCAAAGCTAAAGATTCGAAGTCAGGAGAGCGCAGATCGTAATCTGCATGGCCTGGGGCACGCAGTGGCAGGATGTCGCGAGTCATTGTTCATCTGGACGCGGATGCGTTCTTTGCCGCGGTCGAACAGGCGGCAGACCCAAAGTTGCGTGGCAAGCCCATCGCGGTCGGCGGGGAGCGGCGCGGCATTATCGCTTCAGCCTCGTATGAGGCCCGGAAGTTCGGCGTCTATACACCAATGCCCACGTCGCGGGCACGCAAGCTCTGCCCAAAGCTGATTGTCCTGCCGGGCGACTTTGAGCGTTACGAGCAGTTCTCCAATTGGATGTTCGCCTACTGCTACGACTTTACTCCTGATGTCGAGCAGACTTCGATTGATGAAGGATACTTCGATCTGTCGAACATTCGTAAATCCCCGGTCGAGGTTGCGCTGACGATTCGACGAGCCATTGGCCAGAGCTTGAAAATCATCGTCAGTGAAGGGATCGCCACAAATAAGCTGGTCAGCGCCATTGCCTCAAAGCTGAACAAGCCGGCGGCATTTAACCAGGTGTCGGCCGGAAGCGAGGCTGCGTTTCTTCACCCGCTGCCCAACAAATGGCTTCCCGGCGTCGGGCCAAAAACGAGCGTGCGTCTCAATGCCGCAGGGTTGGCACAGATTTGTCACATCGCCGCGACGCCGCTGGAGATGTTGGAACTGCTGCTCGGCAATCAGGCCGCTGGCATTCGTCAATTCTCTCATGGGATTGATGAACGACCATTGATTGCGGCGCGTGAGCCACAGAAATCTTTCAGCCAGCAAGAGACTTTCGCCACGGACCTCACGGATGAGGACTACGTCGAAGCCACGTTGCGCCGCATGGCAGATAGCCTGTTTGCTCAAGTGCGCGAGGAAGGTCGCAGCGTCCGCACGCTCACCGTCAAAGTGCGCTACAACGACATGGCCGAGGATCAAGTGGCTGAGAGCCTCATGGAACCGACGGACTTGGAAACGGACGTGTATGGCCGTTTGCACGCGATGCTGCGGCAGGCATGGAAACGCCGTGTCAGCTTGCGGCTCGTCTCTCTCAAATTGTCCAACGTCTATGACGGTTGCTTTCGCAGTGAATTGCCACTGGAAGCATCTGCGCAACGGCAGCAAGCCCGCGCCCAAGTGGCTCATGTAATCGATGAATTGCGAAAAGCCCGTGGACACTCGGTAATTCTGCGCGGCCATGATTTTATCCTGCGCAGCGGGCCACGCGAGTCGTTGGTTGATCCAGATGCGGAGAGCACACGGAAGAAGCCGTCGCCGCAAATCATCCTCCGGCAAAAACCGGTAAATTACGTCCCGCTGCGTTGTCACAGTTTTTACTCGTTTTTGGATTCAACACTTTCGCCAGCAGCCATTGTACAACTGGCCAGGCAACACGATATCCAAGCGGTCGCCCTGACGGACACTGGCAACTTGCACGGTGTTGTCGAATTCGTGCAGGCGGCGCAAGCGGCAGGCATTAAGCCAATCATCGGCGCGGAACTGCGCGTTGAGAATCATCCGTTGCTGCTGTACGCGGCGAATGCAACCGGCTATCTGAACCTCTGTCATATCCTGTCCCTTCACGCTCAAGAAGCGGAAGAAGATGAGGCTTCAGTGGCGGCGAAACAGCGCCAATCATTGAAGCGGTCTTTCCTAATCGACCACGGCGACGGACTCCTTGCGATCAGTACGGACTCCACTTTAGCCGGGTTGTTTCCCGGACGCTTTTATCGTGCAGCCAGAGAACGCCAGGGGGTCGTTACCTGTCCATCGGTTCATTATGCCAGGCCTGAAGATCGTCGGCGCTATGACATCCTTCAAAGCATCCGGACGCTTACGCTGTTGGAACACGATCACCCCGATAAACGACACGCCGGGCGCTATCATTTCCGCTCGCCGACGGAAATTGCCGCGGTTTGCACGCAGCATCCCGAATGGCTTCGGGCCACTCATGAAATCGCCGAGCGATGCGAGTTCGCCTTCCCCTTTGGCAAGCCGCAGTTTCCCGCATTTGTGTCGCCGGACGGCTCACCTTCCAGCGAGTCCCTCCGCCGCTTGGTGGTGGATGGACTACGGCAGCGTTACGGTGGCAAGCGCATCGTTTCCGATACTGGCGTGGACGTTTCGTTGGTGCAGGTGCGAGCACAGGCCGAGGAAGAGTTGAGCATTATCGCGGACGTCGGCTACGAGGACTATTTCCTCATCACTTGGGATTTGCTGCAAACCTGTCGGGAGCAAGGCATCGAATGGATTACACGTGGCAGTGCAGCGGATTCACTCGTCTGCTATTGCCTTGGCATTTCCGACGTATGCCCCATCCGCTTCGGCCTGTACTTCCGGCGTTTTCTCAACAAAGAACGAATGGCTCTTCACAAGCTTCCGGACATCGACATTGATTTTGCCCATGACCGCAAAGATGACGTGGTGAAGCTCTTCTTCGAAAAGTATGGTCGAGAGCACTGTGCCGTGGTGGGCGGGTTTTCCACGTTCCAAGCTCGCAGCGCCTTCGCTGATGTGGCCAAGGTGTTGGGGCTCTCCGAACATCAGGTCCGACGGTTCACCGAACATTTCCCGTGGAGCTTTGGAAGCCCGTTGGAATCGACTGGCTCTGAGACGCCCCAATTGGTTGAGGTGTTGCGCGCCAAGCCGGAATGCCGCGATATGCCACTCGACGAGGAGCCCTACAAGACAGCCATTGACACGGCGGCATTTCTCGATGGCTTTCCGCGTCATCCCAAGATGCACCCGTGCGGCGTCGTGCTTTCGCGCCAGCCGATGCACACGCTGACGCCGACATTCATTGCCAATAAGGGCTACGCCACGACGCATCTCGATATGGATGCCGTGGAAGCAGTGGGCCTGGTCAAGATGGACATTCTCGCTCAAGGCGGCTTGGCGGCGATGCGTGACGCCAAGGAATCACTCCTCCGGCGCGGCGTCACTGTTGATTTGAAGAGTCTTGAACCGTGGCAAGACGCTGAGGTGTGGAAGATGATTGCCAGCGGCGGCGGCCGAGCGGTCCATCACATCGAAAGCCCGGCCATGACGAGCCTGTGCAAAATGACGAATGTCCGCGAGATTGATGGATTGGTCGCCATCGTGAGCGTCATCCGCCCCGGCGCGGCCAACGAGGACAAAAAGCGCCAGTTCACCCGGCGCTATCAGAAGATGGAAGCGCCGGAATATCCACACCCTTCGCTGGAGCCGTGTCTGCGCAGCACGTTCGGTCTCGTGGTTTATGAAGAACATATTCTACAAATCAGTGAAGCCTTCGCTGGACTAAATCCGGGTCGGGCAGATGTCTTGCGCCGCGCGCTCGTCAAACAGAACAGGTCCGTTGTGCGGGAAATCGAGATGGAATTCACAGCGTCCGCGCGCGCACGCGGCCACACGGATGAGAAGATTCGAGAAGTCTGGGAATTGGTCACCGGCTTCAATGGCTACGCCTTCTGTAAGGCGCATAGCACGGCCTATGGCGTCGAGGCCTATCAAGCCGCCTGGCTAAAACGCTACCATCCAGCCGAGTTCATGGCCGGAGTGCTCACCAACGGAAAAGGCTTTTATCATCCGCTGGTCTATGTCCTGGAATGCCATCACATCGGCTTGAAACTCTTGCCGCCATCCGTGAATGAACCCGGACCGGCCTTCGTGCCACATGGACAATCCATTCGCGTGCCTTTAACCCATGTAAAAGGACTCTCCGCGCGCACCAGATCTCGGATGCCCAACTCTCGCGAACGCGGCCCATTCACATCCATGGCCAATTTCTTCCATCGTGTGGGGCCGTCCGGCGAAGAACTCGAAGCCATGATTCGAGGCGGCGGGTTTGATGAGTTCGGCGATACACGGACACGACAATTCTGGCAAGCGCAGCATCTCGTAAAAACTTTCGGCGGTTCGGTTCAAGCCGACCAAGGCTGGCTCATTCCTCCGCCTGGCTTGGAGCAGTTGCCAGCCATTCCGCTGAGCGAGCCATCTCGCCGTGAGCGCCTGCAATCGGAAACCGACTTGTTTGGCTTCACCGTCAGCGGCCATCCGCTGGAATTATTTGATGACGTGGCTTGGGACACTTACTGTCCAGTCAATCGACTTGCCGAATCCATCGGTCAGATTATCACAACTTGCGGGCTGATCGTCGAACAACGCACGCATCACCAGGTCACGGGCGAACCGATGAAATTCCTTTCTCTGGCCGACTGGACCGGGATTGTGGAAACTGAACTCTTTGCCCAGACATATAAAACTTATGGGCTGGCGACCGTCCGTTATCCGGTGCTGGAGGTCGAGGCGAAGGTGGAAGCCTTTGAGAACGGACGCGGATTTTCGCTGCGAGTGCTCCGGGCCAGGAAACCACGATTACAGACGTAATTCTCGGTTGGCATTATGACGTGCTGAAAAAACCAGCCTCGTCAGTGTTAGATGAAAGTGTATCCTTCGGCGCATGTCGTTTGGCCGTGAACTCGTCAAAGCAAGAGCGGCAGAACTCGCTGCCAAGGGTGTTTTCATCGGCACGTCATCTTGGAAGTACCCGGGTTGGCTCGGCCAGCTTTACACTCCGGCACGCTACGAGTATCGAGGTAAAGTCGCCAAAACTCGCTTTGAGCGCGGGTGCCTTGCCGAATACGCCGAAGTCTTCAAGACCGTTTGCGTCGATGCCCTCTATTACGACTTCCCGCGCTGCGAACATCTCCAAGGTCTCGCAGACCAGGTGCCTGACAATTTCCGCTTCGGATTTAAGGTCACCGATGTGGTAACGATCAAGCATTTCCCCAACCTCGACCGCTTTGGCGCTAAGGCGGGCCAGCTCAACCCGGATTTCCTGAACGCCGATTTATTCGCGACGGCATTCCTCAAACCATGCGAGGCGATACGAGAAAAGGTTGGTGTGCTTATGTTCGAGTTTTCACGATTCTGGCCGAGCGATTACCAGCACGGACGGGCCTTCGTGGCCGATTTGGATGCGTTTCTTGGCCAGTTGCCGAAAGGATGGTCTTACGGGGTGGAAATGAGAAATAAACATTGGCTTGTTCCCGACTACTTCGCTTGCCTGGCTCGCCACGGCATCGCCCATGTTTTCAATTCCTGGCAAGCCATGCCACCCATTGGAGAACAAATGACACTGCCAGGGAGCAGGACCAATCCGTCATTGGTTGCCGCGAGACTCTTGCTCAAGCCAGGTCGGAAGTACGAGGACGCCGTAAAAGAATATCAGCCTTACGACCGGGTGCAGGAAGTAAATCAAGACGCACGCGTGGCCGCCGCGGTTTTGCTAAAAGAGCGCGTTGAATCTCGGAGCGGGGAGACGTTCGTTTTCGTGAACAACCGTCTCGAAGGAAACGCGCTCGAAACCATTATCGCGATTCTTGCGCTCACGGAGTAACCGCCGAGCCAAGGCACGCGCGGCTGAACAACCCCGATGGCGTGCCTGCGAGCAATTCAAGGTGCGCCAGCAATTGATCACAGGCCACGACGGAATCCTTTTCGACAACCCGACCGGTTATCCGCAGGGTTGCTACCGCCGTTTCTGCGTGGAGAAACTTGCTGTGTTCCTGCACAGATCAGGCGTGCTGATCCTCTGTAACAGCAAACCGATCGCGCCGAAGGTCCTGTTCTCCCTATCACCCCCCCCCGCGTTTCCTCGCATCGTGAAGCTAGGACGCGGCCTTTCTCAGGGAGGAGGCATTGAATTTGAATAAGTTAACACTTCGTTCGGAACATTCCTCTCGCAGTTTTTTATCCTGCGGGAATGAGCAACATTATTTGCATTCGCTGGTTGAACGAACCTGCGGCAAACTCGCCTGCCGCCTCCCCTCCCTCAACTTGAAGTCTCCTGCGGAAGGTTTTTGCTCCGTTCCCGGCTCAGGGCAAATAGCCAACCCGAGAGCCGGGGTTTATCTTCCAACTCGCGCTCCTCCCCCAGTGCTCGGGGCCTGGAGAGCAGAGTGCGCCGCGCCCCGCGCGGTGCACAGGCCTGACAAGGACCACGGCAGACAAAGTCCGCCAGTGAAGGTGAATGAAGGGGTCAGGCAATAGTATTGACAACTCAGCAGCAAAAGTTCACGGTCGACGGCGTGGCGCGCAAACTCAGAATGGAGTATCCGGGTGCGATCTATCACGAGATGAGCTAAGACCCACTTGGCCCATTTGCTCAACTGGCAGTGGCGGAAAGGTGCGTGAAAAGCATGATACTATTGACTGACCCCTTCACGGGGTTGTGGACGTATCGCGGTTCCCGGTCCGGAACCCCGTTGGGGTTCACACGAACTGGATTTGGATCACCCAGGGTAGCCGCTCGTTTCTCGCGGCAACCCTGGGCTTCGCTCCGGAACGCCG
>CAMAWP010000362.1 GCA_945861765.1 Akkermansia muciniphila
AACCGGCTAAAGCCGGGACTACATACGACGAGCGAACAGTGTCCTGGGCCATAATGAGAACACCCCGAACTTTGTGCGCGCATTGCGCCCTTGAACGGTGGGGCGAGACTCTCTCCGAGCTGTAGTCTCCGAGCCGGAAGCCGTCGAGCCCTGACATGCTCGATCGCCAGAAAAGGTCAGGGTTCGAGGGCACTCTCACCCCACCCAGGTTCATGGGCAGAATTGTTGGCGAAGCAGAGAGCGATGTTGACCCCATGGTCATCGTGCCGATGATTACCCCGCAACGGAACGTCCCATTGCAGCGACGGCAGCGGAGCAATGCGATGAACCTCGTTTCCGATGAGCCGAGGTCAAACTCAGCACCCGCAGAAAAGCCGCGATCGGTCAGCGGCGACGCTTCGTTCCCCAGCGCTGCTTAATGTTTTCGCGCCCCATGCCTACCAATCGTTTCGCGGACTTGTGCAGTCCTAGCTCGTGCGCCTGCGTCACGATACTCCCAAGAGAACGCCCCATCCTCCGCGCAACCTCCAGATTGGACAGGTGCAAATGCAAACGACGCAGCTTTGCGAGTTCAGCACGCGTCCATCGCGGCATCTTGTAAGCGGATTCACCCTCCCAGCGCTTCACGAACACCTTGTTCTTGCCTAGGTGATAGTGTTTCGCCTGGCGCTCGATGGAACCTACAGTGCGGCGGAAAATACGAGAAAGGCTCTTTTGGCTGTTCGAACCGTAAAGCCGCTTCAGCTTCAATATCTCGGCACGCGTCCAGCGCCCTTTTATCATCGTTGTAGGTTCAGAAATTTGCATCTTGATATCGAGTGCAACCTTGCACTGCACCGCCTCAAATTGCAACACGGCCTTAACACTACAGCGACACTTCGCGATATTGTTCAATGATTACAAGGTAAACGGCCCCGTTTGACAGCATTCATGTCCGTTTGGTCAAGCGATGGACGGCGTTGATGAGGCCTGCTCAATCTCCGGCTCTGGATGGCCGAATGGTTCTCGTTGGCGTTGCGGCAAGTTCGCCACGCCTGGGATGGCGAGATCTTCCCGACTTGCCGGTTGGGCGACGTTTTTGACTTACGCCGAGGTTTTCCACCCGTTAATCTCCAGGCCGTGATTGAATCGCGCTGGGCCGGAGCAAGAAGCGGTGTGTGTCATCTGGAAGAAGGATCACGCCCGGCCTCCTTTGCCAGCCCCAACGGAGTATTCAAACTGCCGACTTCGAACGCCAGAGCCAGCCAATTTCGCTATTGGCAATTGCGCCAATCCTCTCGATATTCACCGCCTTTGAAATATGGCAGACAGCAAGAAACACGTTTACGACGAAAGTAAGATCAAGACCCTCTCATCGCTGGAGCATATTCGGCTCCGGACTGGCATGTACATTGGGCGCATTGGCGATGGGTCTCATTACGATGATGGCTGCTACATCCTGCTGAAGGAAGTCATCGACAACGCCATTGACGAATACATCATGGGCTATGGAAAGGAAGTTCAGATCAAGATCGATCACACCGCGATCACAGTGCGCGATTTTGGGCGTGGCATTCCCCTGGGTAAAGTCGTCGATTGCGTATCGAAAATTAACACGGGAGCAAAATACAACGATGAGGTGTTCCAATTTAGCGTCGGGCTAAACGGCGTGGGCACGAAAGCGGTCAATGCGCTTTCAAAGGATTTCCTGGTGCGGAGTCATCGTTCCGGCGAATACGCCGAAGCCTCCTTTAAGAAGGGCAAGCTCAAGAATCAGAAGGACGGCAAAGTTGTGGAGGAGCCGGACGGGACACTGATCCGATTTGAACCCGACCCAGAGATCTTCAAACAAATCGAATTCCGCCCCGAGCATGTGGAACGGCGGCTCCGGCATTACAGCTATCTGAATACGGGCTTGAAGCTGATCTTTAACGGCCAGGTTTTCCAGTCGCGGAATGGCTTGATGGACTTGGTGCTCGAAGATTTGAAGTCCGACGATAGCGAACCCATTTATCCCCCGCTCCATTACGTGAGTAAAACGCTGGAGTTCTGTTTCACGCACAGCAACAGCCGCTATGGTGAAGCGTTCTTTTCCTTTGTGAATGGCCAGTACACGGCCGACGGCGGCACGCACCTCAGCGCTTTCCGAGAAGGCTTGCTGAAGGCGGTCAACGAATATGCCAAAGGTAAGTTCGAGGGCGACGATGTGCGCGAGTGCATGGTGGGCGCGGTCGCCATTCGTCTGAAGGATCCGGTGTTCGAATCGCAGACGAAGAACAAGTTAGGCAACACCGAGATCCGTTCTGACCTGGTCAACAACGTCCGCGAGGAATTGTTGCACTTCTTCAATCGCAACAAGGATGTTGCCGAAAAAATTATCGCCAAGGTGGAAGATAGTAAGCAACTCCGCAAGGAACTGCAGGATGTCAAGAAGCTGGCGCGCGATCGAGCCAAGGCCATCACGCTCCGAATTCCGCAGCTCAAGGATTGCAAGGTTCACTTGGATAAGAAGAAAGGCAAAGGCGCGGGATCGATGGTTTTCATAACTGAAGGCCAGTCCGCCGCAGGGTCGATCGTCAGTTGCCGCGACGTGAACACACAAGCGATTTTCACGCTGAAAGGAAAGCCGTTGAACGTTTGGGATCTCAAACGCGACATCGTTTATAAGAACGACGAGATGTACAACCTGATGCGCAGTCTTGATATCGAGGACAACCTCGAAGGGCTGCGTTACCAGAAAGTGATCCTCGCCACGGACGCCGACGTGGATGGCTTGCACATCCGCAATTTGATGATCACTTACTTCTTTCGATTCTTCGAGCAACTCGTCCACGATGGGCATCTGCACGTGCTCGAGACACCGCTCTTCCGAGTGCGCAACAAGCAGAAGACCCTGTACTGTTACTCCGAAGCTGAGCGTGATACCGCGGCAAAAGCTCTCGGCCAGAACTGCGAGATCACGCGCTTCAAAGGTTTGGGCGAAATCTCGCCGAATGAATTCAAGCAGTTTATCGGGCCGGAAATGCGTCTGAGCCAGGTTGAATACGCGTCGAAACCGGACATCTCGCACATCATGACGTTCTATATGGGCCGGAACACGCCCGAGCGCAAAGACTACATCATGCAGCACCTCGTGGTGCCGGTGGAGGACTAATCGCCTATTGGTCATTGGGCGAGTCCTCGATGGCTCCAGAGCGCGCCATCAGAGCGCAGCGGCGATCTCAACACCCCGCCTACATGTATATCAAGACGGCGACGGCGAGTTAATTCGGCCCGACGTTATCCAAAGCAAAAGCCGAATCGCATTTGATGGTTCGTGGAACATTTGTTCACTCCTTATTTCTTAACATTTGGCGATCCTCGAATTCAAATCCAGAAACCGGCAATTTTCGATTGGGCAACTACTTTCTTGCGCATGAACGTCATTCGTGGAGGATGCGAGGATGATTTTAGCAGGTGACGTCGGTGGCACCAATACTCGCTTGGGCCTTTTCGAACTCGATCAGGATCGGCCCACGCCGGTAACGATACAAATCTTCCCGAGCGGGCAACATCAAAGCTTGGAACAGATCGTCGAGGAATTCATCAAGCAGCACTCTCATCAAGTGACCGGTGCGTGCGTCGGAATCGCCGGGCCGATCAAAGATGGCATCTGCGAAACGCCGAACCTTCCCTGGATCGCCGATTCCCGAAAGCTGGCGGCGTTGCTCGGTGTCGAACGTGTCGAGTTGATTAACGATCTCGAGGCAAACGCCCATGGGATTTCTGTGTTGTCCAAGGAAGATCTGGTGATGCTGCACCCGGGCCGGCCTGACCCGAATGGAAATGCCGGCTTGATCTCCGCGGGGACCGGGCTCGGCGAAGCCGGGCTTCATTGGGTGGACGAGTATTACCAGCCGTTTGCGTCGGAGGGTGGCCATGTCGATTTCGCGCCTCGCAACGAACTCGAAATCGAGCTGCTCAAATACCTCTTGAAATCGATCGACCACGTAAGCTACGAGCGAGTCCTTTCAGGTCCAGGTTTGCATAACATTTATAAATTTCTCATCGAGACCGGAAGAGGAGATGAGCCAGCGTGGCTGCGCGATGAACTCCAACAGAAAAATCCCAGCGCCGTGATTTCGAAGGCCGCATTAGAGTGCCGCGCTCCGGTTTGCGAGCAAGCGCTCGACATGTTCGTGTCCATCTACGGAGCCGAAACTGGGAATCTTGCACTTAAAGTCCTGGCAACGGGAGGCATTTTCATCGGCGGCGGCATCGCCCCAAAAATTCTCTCGAAGTTAAAAGGGGCAGCCTTTATAGAAGCGTTCTGGGCAAAAGGCCGCATGACCGAGTTGCTAAAGGGCGTCCCAATCCACGTCATCGTGAATGATAAGACCGCGTTGTTGGGCGCGGCACGCGTCGCCTTTTTCGGGATTCGCATGAGCCGATGGGCGAACTGGTGACCGCTGTGATGTCGCCCACTGGAAGGCTCCATGTGGCTTGAAGAGTCGCTGCGGTCATCCGAAGCCATGACGAAAGCCAAACCCTCTACCTCGATTTGTTCAAGCAGGCTGGGTCTCGATCTTTTTCCTACGCCTTGCTCAAAACTGGCAACATCATCCCAGCCAAGATCGCGATGATGGCGAGGACGACGAACAACTCGATCCGCGTGAAGGCGCCATAAGTCCGAGCCGTTGTTTTCCTTCAGCACTCAGATCAACTCGCGAATGGGTTCGCCATGTTCCACGATTCGCAGCGGGCGACCTTGGTGGTCCATATAGGTGGCGTCGAGTGGAACTCCGAAATGATGATAGATCGTGGCCGCAATATCACCCGGTGCGATCGGCCGTTCGGCGATTTCACCCCCGTCACGCGAACTAGCTCCGATGACTTGACCGTGCCGGAAACCGCCGCCTGCCATCACCATCGACATCACTACCGGCCAATGATCACGACCATCCGTGCTGCCTTGCGTTCCGAGTTTGGGCGAGCGGCCGAACTCGCCCATGGCGATCACCAGCGTGTCGTCGAGAAGACCGCGGTCTTCGAGGTCGCCCACGAGCGTGGTGATGAGATGATCGAATACGGGAAGCAGCGGACGCAGGCCGTTCCAGATTCCGCCATAGGGAGGAATATTGTCGCCGTGCGTGTCCCAGGTCCCGGACGCTGAGTGATTGCTCAGATCAATCGTGACGAAGCTCACGCCCGCCTCCACAAGTCTTCGCGCGAGCAACGCTTGCCGGCACCAATCGTGTTCACCGTAACGCTCGATGATCTTTGCCGATTCTTTCGAGAGATCGAACGCGGTCTGCGCTCGCGCGCCTGCCACGATGTCGAATGCCTGCTGCGCAAACCGATCCATTGCCTCCATCTGGCCTGTGCCATCCAACTCAAAGCGCAGTTTGTCCATCTGCTGAAAGAGGGCGCGGCGCGAATGCACTCGATCCATGGTGAGACCTTTCGGAAGCTGGAAGAGTTTGCCCACATTGTTCCCGATGAATGGATCGAATTGCTTTCCCAGATAACCGCCCCAAGCCACGTGCGACTTGTCTTTCATGTTCAAGACAACGTAAGGCGGCATCGCGGCATTGTTGGGTCCGCGGAGCTTCGCAACAACCGAGCCGATGGCGGGATAGAAATGACCCCTCGGGTTCGTGCGAGGCTCGGCAGCGAGGTTCGCTGTCTGCATGACTGCGTTCGGCTCGTGATTGCTCTCGCGGCAATCCACGGAACGGATCAGCGTGAACCTGTCCATCATCGCGGCTTGCTTCGGTAAATACTCGCAGATGTGGACGCCCGGCGATTTCGTGCGAATGTCTTTGAAAGGGCCGCGAATTTCAGACGGCATATCGGGTTTCACATCCCACGTGTCAATGTGCGACGGCCCCCCTGTCATCCAGAGCAGGATCACGGCTTTGTTGCGCGGCATTGAACCGCCGGTTGAAGGAGCTTCGGCACGGAGCCGTAGAAGGTCGGGAAAAGTGATTCCTGCGAGGCCGGCAAGACCGGCTTTCAACACGCTGCGGCGGCTGAAGACGGTAAGGCCGTCGCGGTCACGCGCGTTCAGGAATGAAAATGAATGACCATGCGAGTGACCTGGGGACATTTCCGGGACCATGGCTTGAATATGCAGAACAGCGGCGGCGATTGAAACCAAGAAGTTGGTTCAACCGGCGATCCTCTGTGGAACATCTTCCGCTCCGAGAGCAATGAGGAACACCGCGTCATCCATGGTCAAATTTCTCTACGCTCGCGAATCGCGGTAAAAATGTTAGCCAAGGCTTCGGTTTTCGGTTTCGCGCCGAGGTTGCCTTTGCCGTGGAGGCGGACACTCACCGCGCCGGCTTCCATGTCCCGACCACCGATCACGAGCATGGTGTGGACTTTCGATTGCTCCGCCTTCTGAATCTTGGCCTTGATCGGGTCGGTGCCGTAGTCGCCTTCGGCGCGGACCATCTGGGCGCGGAGTTCTTGGACGATGGACTTGGCGTAATCCACGAGCGGCTGTTCATCGCCAATGGTGATGACACGAACTTGCTCTGGCGCGAGCCAAAGCGGGAAGTTGCCGGCGTAATGTTCGATCAGGAAGCCGATGAAACGTTCGTGCGTGCCGAGCGGCGCGCGGTGGATGCAAAGCGGGGTTTTATCGATATTGTCTTTGTCGCGATAGACCAGGCCGAAGCGCTTGGGCACGGCGAAATCGACTTGATTGGTGGCGATCGTAAATTCGCGGCCGATAATGCTCCAGACCTGCACATCGATCTTAGGGCCGTAGAACGCGGCTTCGTTCGGCACCTCGACGTAATTGATGCCAGAGTTCTTGAGGACATCGCGAACCATGTTCTCGGTTTGAATCCAGAGCTCCGGTTCGTTGACGTATTTTTCGCCGAGCCGTTTCGGGTCGTGCGTGCTGAAGCGCATCACATATTTTTCCAGGCCGAAGATTTTGAAATACTTCAGATAGAGCTCGTTCACGGCGTTGAACTCTTCGGCGAACTTCTCGGGCTGGCAGTAGATGTGCGCGTCATTCATGTTGAGCGA
>CAMAWP010000363.1 GCA_945861765.1 Akkermansia muciniphila
TCACCGGCACCGGTGAATTCGACGGCAACCGCTGGAACGATTGCCACTACACGACGGCGTTCAAGCGTGCGGCGAGGGAGAGGAAGAAGTGATGAACCACGGATTACACGGATCACACGGATGGGGAGAGGGAATCTTGCTGGCAGTGCCTGCAAAATGTGGCGGCAATCCAATTGTCGTGACGGTGTCACGACAATTGATCATGAAAGGAAATACGGTGGGACAAACCTGCGTCGGCCAGCGGGAGCAACCAGTCAAATAAGCGAAAGGAACAACTATGCTAACTAAACTGACCATCAAAAACTTCAAACGGTTTCGCGATGAAACCGTGGTGAACTTTGAACCCATCACGGTGCTGCTAGGTGGTAATAATTCGGGCAAGTCCACCGTGTTGCAGGCATTGAGCATTTTTCAATACTGCATGGAGGTGACCCGCAAACGGAAAAATGGCGGGTTCACACTGGACACCAAGACCATCGGACCGGAGGAGTTTGGCGCGCTGCCCGTAACCGCGCCCACGGATTTATGGCCCGACAGCAAGCCGAATGGCGCGATCCATATCGAAGCGACGTTCAGCAACGGCGCAACCATCAGCTTTGAAATCAAATTTTCGTTCAACCGATTCAGCATCACGCCGACCATGCACGGTGATGCCGGCAAATTGATTGAGGAGACAAGAGTCAGATATGTGCCGATTCATTCCGGGCTGGCATTGCGCGAGGAGTTTCTACTTGCGCCGGCGCGAGCGGATCGGCTGCGGGAACTGCAACATGGTTCAGTGATCCGCAATCTGCTGTGGGATTTGAAGGAGAACAACAAAGAGCGTTGGAAGAAATTGAAGGAAATTCTGGAACGGTTGTATCCGACCGCAAATCTGGATGTGATGTTCGACCGCGAAGTGGACCGCTTCATTTCCTCGGAATACAAAGACAATGTTCTTGGTCGTGGGTTGGATGTCGTGGTGTCCGGCACGGGATTTCAGCAGGTGCTGCAAATCTTTACGGGCGTGCTTTCGCAAGGCAGCACGATTGTTTTGATGGATGAGCCAGACGCACATCTGCACGCGCGGCTGCAAGTGGAGATGATGCGCATCTTTGCGGACCTGGTGGAAGATGAGGGGTTGCAATTTGTTTTGGCGAGCCATTCGCCGCATCTGATTTCCGCCGCGCCTCCCGGCTCGCTGCGGGCGATGATAGACGGCAAGGCACACCCCTTTGCCACCGAGCCTGAACAGATGGATCTGCTGGATTCGCTCGGCGCATTTGACCGCATGGAGATTGTGCCGTTATTGCGAACCAAATCCGTGGTCTTTGTGGAAAACCGAGACGACCGTAATTATCTCGAACTGTTCGCGCAAAAATTATGGGGCGACGCCAAGACGCGAAAGATTTGGGACGGTTTGAGTTTTCTTTACACCTACCAAGAGCCGGTGAGCGCGGATGTAAAACGTCTGGCCCGGCAGGTGAAGGATTTGCTGAACACCAATGGATTAAGCCATCTGCACGGCGGACGGCAGGCGCGATTCCTGGTGATTGGCGACCGGGATTACCGGAGCGCCGCCAGTGCGAAGAAAGCCCGAAAAGAGCTCGAGAAGAAGGCCAAAGGCGCGGAATTCAAACTCGACCTGCGCTGCTCGATTTGGAGTCGGAACGAGATTGAAAATTATTTGTTGGATGTCAAAGCCATCGAAAGGGCGGCATTGAAAAAGGCAAAAGACCCAACCCAGACGGAGGCCATTAAAACTGCGGTTCAGGAGGCGATTCAGAAGTCGCTAGTGGCGCAGAAGGCAGAGGTTCAAATACGCATCGCCCAAAAGTTGCAGCACGAAGACCCGGACTGTCGTAACGACTATGTGAAGGCTACGCAGCGTTCCGGGGAAATCTTGAACCAAGAGTGGGCCGATGGCATGGCGCTTTGCGGTGCCAAGAAATTATTGAGTCAAATTCGGAGCGAATTGCAGACGCGCAAACTAAAGACGCGATTGTCCGAGTCGGACATCGTAGAAGCGATGGGCCGTGTGCCTGACGAGGTGGTTAAGGTGCTGAAAATGCTAAAGAGTCATACAGCTACCCCTGCCGGTGTTCGTAAAACAAAAGTTGTTGCTCCTGCCGCGTCAAGTCCGGTAGTGGAAGTTCCTGCCAAAGACAAGACTGGAGGGACGAATGAATAAAGTTGTCCATACGCGGACAGAAAAGCCCGGAAATTCAGGGGTTCTATGGACAAAGCCGGACGGGGTTTGTCCAAAGAATTGTCCATAGGCGGACGTGGTTGGGGAAGTACCTCACCCCGGCCCTCTCCCCAGAGCGGAGAGGGAGACCCGAAGGAATTACGATGACTGTGAGCTATCGAACCAAGACCAAAGCGCCGGGGACGTTGCTGCAAGCCGTCGAGGCATCCCTGCTGGCGGCGACGCGGCATCATGCGGGCGTAGAAGCGCCTCCTGCGGCGGTGTTGTGGACGGATGCCGACGGCCAATGGCAGCCGGTGGTGAAGAAATTGCTGGAGCGGATGCCGCAACTCTTCGTGCATGGGAGTTACGACGCGGCGAAACGCACCGGGCCGTCGGTTTGGATCAAGTGCATCGTGGGGCGGACCATTGACTTCGGCCTGAGCAAGGATGTTGTGCCGATCCTATATCTGCCGAACATCAGCCGGCAGACGTTGCGGGCGGCGGCGGATTGCCCCCCCCTGCTTCAACCGCTGGTGGAACTGCAATATCGCGGGATGGTGTGGACGCAACGCAACGGCAAGGACTGGACGGTGGAGGCGTTCCTCGTTTCCGACGACGGGCTGGGACTGGACGTGTTGCGCGACGAGGCGACACGGAACTCGCTGCACAGTTCGCTGCCAGTGCTGGCGGAAACGCCGGTGGCACAACTGGAAGGCAAGAGGCTGGAGGCGGAAGATTTTGACAAGCTGATGGTGGGCGATCATCCGCGTGACCTGCTGGAATGGATGAACGACCCGAAGGACGCACGCGAGAGCTGGGGCGAGGGCAAGTGGCACGCGTTCCGATCGCGCTGCAAAAAAGATT
Source organism: Akkermansia muciniphila (assembly GCA_945861765.1). Classification (GTDB taxonomy): domain Bacteria; phylum Verrucomicrobiota; class Verrucomicrobiia; order Limisphaerales; family SIBE01; genus SIBE01. The sequence goes on from CAMAWP010000363.1 coordinate 3,035, forward strand.
ACGGCTTCGATCCGGACGAGGACGGCGCGGTGGGCGCGGCGGAAAAGTTGGGGCTGCGCAAGGAAACGGCGTGGCAACAGTTGTGGGATCGGTTCGAGGAAGCGCCGGTGCTTTACAAGGCGCTGCCAGATCTGCTCACGCGGGCGAAGCCGTCGGAACTGCTGTTCAATCCCGAATCGTGGCCGGATGAAAACGACAAGGCGGAAGCGCGGCTGCGGGCGGCACTACTGGAACTTGGACCGATGGACGGCTCGGCGGCCCGGGCGCGGGTGACGGAACTCGAAGGCGAGCACGGCAAGCGGCGGGGCTGGGTGTGGGCCAAGATGGAACGGAGTCCGCTGGCGGACGCGCTGGAACATCTGGCCGCGCTGGCGGACCGGACGGCGAAGACGTTGAACGGCGGGAGCCTGGAGGACGTGGCGAAGAACTACGAAGGCGGCGGTTACGAAGCGGACTTGACGCTGCTGCGCGCACTGGCGGAAGGCAAATCGAACCAAGACCGGGTGGCCATCCAAGCGGCGGCACGGGCGGTCTATCTGCCGTGGCTGCGGGCGACGGCGGAACATTTTCAACAACTCGCTGCCCAGACGCCGTTCGGCGGCGTGAGCCAGCAACCGTTGATCGAAGCGAACGTGGGCGAGTGTCTGCTGTTCGCGGACGGGTTGCGGTATGACCTCGGCCAGGCATTGCGGGCGCTGTGCGAGGAACGCGGTCTGCGCGTGGGGCTGGGCCGGCGCTGGGCGGGCACGCCGACGGTGACGGCGACGGCCAAGCCGGCGGTGTCGCCAGTGGCTGCGATGCTGCAGGGCGGCGTGGCGCTGCCGGACAATTTCACACCGTCGCTGAAAGCGGGGGGACAAGAATTGACCACGGCGCGCTTCCGCAAGTTGCTAGAGGACGCGGGTTATCAATATCTCGCCGCCGGGGAGACGGGCGACGTGACCGGTAAAGGCTGGACGGAGTGCGCGGCGATTGACCGGCGCGGCCATGATATGCAGTTGGGACTGGCGGGGCAAGTGGCGGAAGAACTCGATGGCATCGTGGAACGCGTTTCGGAATTATTGGATGCCGGATGGCGCTCGGTGCGCGTGGTGACGGATCACGGTTGGCTGCTCGTGCCGGGCGGGCTGCCGAAAACGGATTTGCCGGGCTACCTCGTCGAGAGCCGGTGGGCGCGGTGCGCGGCCATCAAAGGACAATCGAAAGTGTCCGTGCCGAAAGTCGGCTGGTTCTGGAACGTCTCGGCCGAGGCGGCAATTGCGCCGGACATCACAGCCTTCGTAGCCGGGGTGTGCTACGCGCACGGTGGATTAAGTGTGCAAGAGTGCCTTATCCCGCTGCTCACCATCCAACCCTCGAAAGAGGCCGCGCCGGTGACGGCTCGGATCAAGACCGTGGAATGGCAACGGCTGCGTTGCCGCGTGACGCTGGAGACGCCGATGGCTGGTGTGAAGGTGGACATACGCACCAAGGCGAATGCGCCCGACACGTCGCTGGCTTCCGCTCCGAAGGCGACCGACGCGACGGGACAAGCATCTTTGATCATTCCCGACGATGAACAGGCCGGTGCGGCGGCGGTGGTCGTGTTGTTGGACGCGTCCGGAACAGTATTGACGAAGCAGGCCACTACTATTGGAGAAAGCTGAGAATATGAGCACGCAATTGGACGACTTGGACAGATTGGCGGCGTCAGCCTTTGATGGCTACCTGGTGCGCAAAGACCTGGTGCGGAAATACAGCCGACAATACCCCGTGCCGACGTATGTCGTGGAGTTCCTCCTGGGCCGGTATTGCGCGACTGTGGATGAAGGCGAAATCCGGGAAGGGCTGCAAATCGTCGAGCAGCAATTGAATAACCGCACTGTCCGCACCGGACAGGAAGAGCTGTTCAAGTCGAAGGCGCGCGAAACCGGCTCCGTTAAGCTGATAGACATCGTGAGGGCGCGATTGGACGCAAGGAACGATTGCTACGTGGCAGAATTGCCAAGCCTCGCACTGAAGGACGTGCGCATCGGCGACACCCTGGTGAAGGAACACGAGCGGATGTTGACTGATGGCTTCTACGCGGAAGTGACGCTAGGTTACGACGCGGTCATCGCTGAGGAAAATGGCGGACGGCCGTTTTCCATCGAGGCGCTGCGGCCGATCCAGCTCTCCAAGTCGGAGGCGTTGGAAGTGTTGGCGAAAGGGCGGCGCAGTTTCACGACGGAGCAATGGCGGAACTTCCTCATCCGTTCCATCGGGCTTGAACCGACCGAACTCACCGACCGCGCCAAGCTGGTCGTGTTGTTGCGCATGATGCCGTTCGTGGAGCGCAACTACAACATGGTGGAACTCGGGCCACGCGGCACGGGCAAGAGCCATCTGTTCCAACAGATTTCGCCGTATTCGCATCTGATCTCCGGCGGCAAGGCGACGGTGGCGAAGATGTTCGTGAACAACGCGAGCGGCCAGCGCGGGTTGGTGTGCCATTACGACGTGGTGTGCTTTGATGAAGTATCGGGCGTGTCGTTCGACCAAAAGGACGGCGTGAATATCCTGAAGGGCTACATGGCATCGGGCGAATTCTCGCGTGGCAAGGAGAGCATCCGTGCCGAGGGTGGCGTGGTGATGGTCGGAAACTTCGACGTGGACGTTTTGCAGCAGCAAAAGATCGGGCACCTGTTGAGTCCGCTGCCGCCGGAAATGCGCGACGACACGGCGTTCCATGACCGCATTCACGCGTATGTGCCCGGCTGGGATTTTCCGAAGCTGAATCCGAACACGCACCTGACAAATCATTTCGGGCTGGTGAGCGATTTCCTGAGCGAGTGCTGGACGAAGATGCGCACGAGCAGCCGCATGGCGGCGATGCAAGGGCGCGTGCATCTGGGCGGCGCATTGAGCGGCCGCGACATCGAGGCGGTGAACAAGACGGTGAGCGGCATGATCAAGCTGCTGTTCCCCGACCCGGAAATGGAGATCACCGACAAGGACATGGAAGCCATCATCCGCATGGCGCTGGAAGCGCGGCGGCGGGTGAAGGAGCAACAAAAGCGCTGCCTCAAGAGCGAGTTCCGCAACACGCATTTCAGCTACACGATTGGCACGGAAGGCGTGGAGCAATTCGTGGCGACGCCGGAGTTGCACAGCGACGAGGCGATCGAGAGCGACCCGCTGCCGCCGGGACAAGTGTGGGCGATTTCGCCGGGAACAACAGAAGCCGGGCCGGGGCTGTATCGCATTGAAGTCGCCGCCGGACCGGGTGGTGGCGTGCGCATCTTGAACACGCCCGCGCCGCCGGGATTCAAGGAGAGCGTGAAGGTGGGCGAGCAGAACCTGTATGCACTGGCAAAGAAACTCGTGGGCGACCGCGACCCGCGCACGCATGAGTTCTCAGTGCAAATGCGGGCGATGGACAACGACAAGAGCGGCGGCGGGCTGGGCCTGCCGGTGCTGATCGCGCTGGCCGGCGGGCTGCTGGAGCGCAGCACGCGGGGCGGATTGATTGTGGTCGGCTCGCTGAACCTGGGAGGCTCGCTGGAGATGCTGCCGAACGCGGTGGCGCTGGTGGAGATCGCCATCGAGAAACAGGCGGCGGTGCTGCTGATGCCGGTGGCGGCGCGGCGGCAGTTGAACGAACTGCCGGACGAATTGTGGACGAAGATCAACATCGAGTTTTACAGCGAGCCAGCGGACGCCTTTTTCAAGGCTCTGGCGGATTAGCACGCGCAAATACCTTTTCCTTGAATTCAAAAGCGTCCGGTGACAATCTCCGTCGCAGAAAATCCAGAACCTCCACCACAACCATGAATACCAATCATCGCCCAGACCAGAGTTCAAACGGCAATTTAATCGAAGGCACAGGCATGGACCGACGCAAATTTCTCACCGCCAGCGTCGCGGCGGCTGCCAGCGCTCTTCTAGCTC
>CAMAWP010000364.1 GCA_945861765.1 Akkermansia muciniphila
CCACCCACGGAACCCGACAAAGTGCTGAGCACGTTTCGCGTTAAACAGGGCTTTCATATCGAGCTTGTCGCCGCGGAACCGCTCGTGGTGGATCCTATAGCAATGGCATTTGATGAAAGCGGGCGGTTGTTTGTCGTCGAAATGCGCGACTACTCAGAGCGCCGGGACGAGCGCCTGGGGAGAATTCGGTTGCTTGAAGATACGGATGGAGATGGGCGGTTCGATAAGAGCAGCGTCTATGCGGATGGGCTGCCTTGGCCCACTGCGGTGGTTTGTTACGGCGGCGGCGTTTTTGTCGGCTCGACGCCCGATATTCTGTTTTTCAAAGACACCAATGGCGACAGTATCGCCGACGTTCGCGAACTGGTCTATACCGGCTTCGGCACGGCCGCAGATCGCTTGAACGTTCAGCAACTCCTCAACACCTTTACATGGGGATTGGACAACCGGATTCACGGGGCCACCGCTGGCAATGGCGGGAAGATTACTTCTCCCAAGACCCCCGCGGCGAAGCCTCTGGATTTGCGCAATCGCGATTTCTCCTTCGATCCGCGCACCTACGAGATGCGTGCCGAAAGCGGCGGAGGACAACATGGGCTGAGTTTTGATGATGAAGGGCGGAAATTCGTTTGCAGCAACAGCGCTCACATTCAGATGGTGATGTACGAGGAGGGCGCCACGGGACGGAATCCATTCTATGCAATGCCAAGCCCTCTGGTCACTATTGCCGCGGACGGTCCGGCCGCGGAGGTTTATCGCCTGAGCCCGGATGAACCGTGGCGCGTGATTCGGACGAAATGGCGCGTATCCGGGCTTGTGCCCGGGCCGATTGAAGGAGGCGGACGACCATCGGGTTACTTCACCGGAGCGACCGGCATCACGATCTATCGTGGCAACGCCTGGCCTGAGGAAAATCGCGGGAGCGCTTTCGTCGCCGATTGCGGAAGCAATTTGATCCATAGGAAAAAGCTTTTCGCAGACGGCGTCAGTTTGATCGCCAAAAGACCCGACGATGAATTGAAATCCGAATTCATCGCTTCGACGGATAACTGGTTTCGCCCCGTCCAGTTCGCCAATGCGCCGGATGGGACGCTCTACGTCGCCGATATGTACCGCGAGGTCATCGAACATCCGTGGTCGTTGCCAGAGTCGATCAAGAAGCATCTCGATTTGAATAGCGGCAACGACCGGGGGCGCATCTACCGTATTGTGCCTGACGGCTTCAAGCAACCGAAGCTTCCCAGCCTGGCGGCGGCGACAACGCCCGAGTTGGTTAAAACGCTGGAACATCCAAACGGCTGGCATCGCGATGCGGCGGCGCGATTGCTGTATGAGCGGAAGGATCGCTCGGCCGTTCCCGCTCTGGAGCAAATCCTGAGAGAATCCGCGACCCCATTGGGTCGGATGCACACACTCTACGCGCTCGATAGTTTGTCGGCGCTCAACCCAGAACATTTGGTGAAAGCTCTATCTGACCCGTCCTTGCCAGTCCGTGAGCACGCGGTTCGCCTGAGCAAAAAGGCTCTGAACCGGGAACCGTTTCCGGTCGCGTTAGGGCAGAAACTTCTCTCGCTCGTGAGTGATCCAGAGATCAGAGTCCGCTATCAGCTCGCGTTTATTTTGAGTGAGGTGAAACGTGGAGCAAGAAACTCATCCTTATCCTTGTTGTGCTCGCAAGATTACAAGGACCCGTGGATGCGCGCCGCCATTCTCAATTCACTCGGCGAAGGAGCGGATTACTCATTCTTCACATCCACTGTTGCAAATCTGGAGGGCCTAAAGGTGATCGAGGATCCGGCTGCAATGCAGGAATTTTTATCCCAGCTCATCGGACTCATCGCGGCTCAAAAGAAGACGAACGACATCTCACTTCTCGTCTCGTATCTGGGAGGGTTGGGGAATCGCAATCAGACTTTCGCGCTCGCTCGCTCTTTGATCAGTGGCTTGCAAAGATCCGGCATGCCAGTCACGACTCTTGGCGCCGAAGCACAAACAAGACTGGGAGCGATTGGGCAGCAAGCGGCTCAAACGGCAATCGACCAGAACGTAACTGACCTCCAGCGTATTCCCGCGGTTCAGCTTTTAGGTTCCCTCAATTGGACGGAAGCGGGATCGGCGCTCTCTTCGCTGCTCGCTCCCAACCAATCTCAACCCGTCCAACAGGCGGCGATTTCCGCGCTCGCTCGCTTCAGAGAGTCTGAGGCAGGAGCCGCGCTGGTCCAAAGCTGGCCTCAGTTCACGCCGCGATCGCGAACCGAAGTATTGGCCGCGCTCCTTTCGAGGCCGCAACAGATTTCGGAATTGCTCGCCGCGATTGAGAGAAATGTCATCCGATCTTCGGATCTTTCCCCAGTGCAGGCTGAGTTTTTACGTTCACATCGCGATTCGCGGGTTCGAGAGCGCGCCGGCAAATTGTTAGCGACCAAGCCAACAACTCTCCGGGACGAAGTGGTCAAACGATTTCTTCCCGCGCTAGACCTCCGAGGTGACGCTTCGCGCGGAAAAAGGACTTACGTCGAACGCTGCGCGGCATGCCACCGTCTTGGGCAGGAGGGACACGCGGTCGGGCCTGATCTGGCGAGCGTTAAGTCCAGCGGAAAGGAAAAACTGCTTGCCAGCATTCTCGACCCAAATCGCGAAGTGCCCCCGAACTATCTGAATTACATTGTCGAGACGAAGGATGGCGAAAGCCTGATGGGCCTGATCGCCAACGAAAATGCGGCCATCCTAACTCTTCGCCAAGCCTTTGGCGTTGAGATCGCCATTCCTCGTTTGAAGATTCAGAAAATTCAAAGCCTCAACCAATCCATCATGCCCGAGGGTTTGGAAGCTGCTTTGAGTCCGCAGGAAATGGGGGACTTGCTTGAATTTATTGTCGCAGGAGATTCATCGAAGCCGTGAGCGAGGGTCCATTCCGAAAGGAGAGATCTGTAGGCTGCCCAAAAACAATTCCAAGAGAATAGGCTGAAGCTCGCAGCCGCAAAAGGAAAGGCACTCGGCGATTGCGGGGCTAAAGTTCCTCTTTCATCTGACCGCGCCGTACTCCATCCTCAAAACATGTCAGCTTTAATAGCCATTGTGGGACGGCCCAATGTGGGAAAGTCCGCCCTCTTTAACCGCATCGTCGGTAAACGCATTGCCATTGTCCACGATGAGCCCGGGGTCACGCGAGATCGCGTCACTGCCGAAGGCGAATGGCGTGGGCACACTTTTACACTCGTGGACACGGGCGGCATTGGCTTGATGCGAAACGAGAAAGCGCGGAATATCATTTCGCAAGCCGCCCTCGAACAGGTCGAACTCGCCATCGAGGCGGCCCATGTGATCATCCTTGTGGTGAATGTTCAGGAAGGAGTTGCCCCGTTGGACCGCGAAGTGGCTGATCGATTGCGAATCTCCGGCAAGCCCGTCTTGATCGCTATTAACAAGGTGGACAATTACCGGGCCGAAGCCGGTGCTGATGAATTTGCCGCCCTCGGATTCGACAAACTATTTCCCCTGAGCGCTATTCATGGCTTGGGGATAGAGGCGCTCATGAACGCGGCCTTTGACCTGCTCCCCCCTGGAACCTATCGCGAGGAGCCCGCATCAGAGTCAGTGGATGTGGAAGGCGCGGGCCTGCCGGAGGATCGGGAACAGCTAGCGGGGCCCCTCAAACTGGCGATTATCGGTCGGCCGAATGTCGGCAAATCCTCGCTGATCAACGCGCTGACTCGCTCGGAGCGCGTCATTGTCACTCCGATTCCCGGCACCACTCGGGACTCCGTCGATGTCCCGTTTGAAGTCGATACCGATGGTGTCCGTCAGCATTATATTTTGATCGATACGGCAGGGATTCGCCAGAACCGGCGGATTGATACCTCTGTCGAATTCTTCAGCGTTAAACGGACGGAAGACTCCATCGCTCGCTGCGATATCGCCATCCTCGTGCTCGATGCCGAAGCGGGAATTACAGCCCAGGACAAAAAGGTGGCCGGGAAGATCGTGGAAGAGAGGAAGGCTTGCATCGTGGTCATCAACAAATGGGACTTGGTGGAGGAGAATGTGATTAAGGCTCGGAAAGAGGAGATTGAGCGCCGCAACCAAAAAGAAGGAAAAAAAGAGGGCAAAGGGGCGATGACCACCTTGGGCGAGTTTGGCGAATGGGTGCAGGAACACCTATTCTTCCTCGACTACGCCCCGGTCATCTTTACATCCGCGAAATCCGGCTTTCACTTGGAGCGGCTCCTCGAAGCGGTTCGTTATGTTGCCGCCCAATTAAAGCAGAAGATCCCGACATCGCTCCTCAACCGAGCCCTGAACGATGCGATCGAGCAGCGTCAACCCATCAGTGCGGGCGGCCATCGCTTGAAGTTTTTCTATGCGACGCAAGTGAGACAAGCCCCGCCAACGTTCTTGCTCTTTGTGAATCGCGACGAACTATTTTCCGAACAATACACCAAACACCTCTCCCGGGAGTTGCGGAAAGCGTTTGGCTTCGAAGGTTGTCCAATCGTTTTGGTGCCGAAGCCCCGCCCAAAAACCGTGCAACCGATCCGAAAATACAAAACCGCACCTGCCACCAAACACCAGAGCCGGGAGCCCTCCTCGAAACGAAAATCTAAGAACCTGGCCCGTTCTCGAAGTCGCTAAGCATTTCAGTGAGAGTTGTCCTCATTCTGGAACGTGGGCCGCAGAGTCGAACGGGAAAAAAGATCATGGTAGCGTAATCAAACGCTGGGGCGAACCGGCTTTTTAGAAAAAGAACCTGGAGCCGTAAAACATTTCTCCACGCGAAAAGCCGGCGCCGAAATGACCTGCCGCATTCGCCTCAAGGAAGCGATCGTGGTCCGATGCCGATGCCGATGCGCCACTGCGATTGACAATTCCTCCGGTAAGACGGGACGGAGTCTCACCCTACCGGGGAGAACGAATTGGTTTTTGCCCCATGAAGTCCTCGTCTGCAAACCATAGAGATTATGAAGCTCGATCAAAGAGCCGTCGAAACCGCGAAACACGTCAGAAGGGCAGACACGGGCCAACGCCACGACGCTGGCCAAAGCCGATGGGAGATTCTCCACTCGGCTGCGTGGATGTTCACGAGGTGATAGATGGCTCCGCAGTATTCAAGGCGCAACGGTCGCGTCGTGAGTTTTGAACTGATCAACCTTCACCGATTGAAATCACACCACACACCAAGCCGCTGTCAATTGTCAGACCAAACTCACGCTCCCATTTGTAATCAGGCTGTGATCATGGGCGATGATGAGAACTGACACCTCGCTGATGGGTGACCCGTTTATTGCCGATTGTGAAACCCGCTTACATCTTGCCTGCGCTTTGACGCAGCAGTAACATTTCACCATGATTGCAGCCGAAATCATTGCCGAACTGCCCAAGTTGACAACGGACGAGCGGTCCGCCATTCGGCAGCGCTTGCGAGAAATCGAAGAGCAAGATGATTTGCTTTTCCTCCACGAATCCGCTCTCTCAATGTTCCAAGAGATCGACAAGCAGGAGGCTGAGGATGCCCGCGGCAAAACCCGGTGAAGTCTGGATGACGGACCTGGGCCTGGCCGCGAAAGTCCGTCCCTGCCTCATCCTTACGCCGCAACCCACACGCGATGACCTGGACATCTTCACAATCATCGCTCACACGACAGCTTGCCGAGGCAGTCGCTGGGAAATCCCGATTCCAAAACCATTTCTCGATCGTGAAGGAGCTTTCGACGTGCAACGAATCGCCACGGTTGCGAGTGTGAAACTGGAACGTAAACTCGGCGAACTCACGCGTGCGGAAATGGATCGCGTGCATTACAAATTGGCCGAACGGTTTGGAATGTAAAGTCATGGCGTCGCGACAGTCATGGCGTCGCACATTTGACCGTGAATAATTCATTCCGACAGCTTCAGGCAATGATCGCGTTTGCCCTGATTCACGTTTCGTGTCCAGCGGCTACGACAGTTCTGTTCGAGGATACATTTTCTGGCGATTTGAGCTTGTGGACAGGTAAAGGTGGTGGACCTCATCACGGACAGATCGTCAATGATCCGCTTAATCGGACCAATCGGGTGCTGAATTTCACGGCCTTGAATGTCTCAGGAGATATTTTCACCTCAAACGTGATCAATGTCGCCGGTATTGATCAAACCCAAGCTGCGTTCGGTAGCCGCTCGATAAGTCTGATAGACGAATGGCCGCCCGCCCTCGCGCGAAAACACTCTCGCTCCCGCAGTGGACTTCAACTACCGTGACACCAGCGAATGGACCCATTACCTCCCCAGGCGGACCAACCTGATCGCAACCCGGTTTTTCGCACGACACACTGGAGTGTCGTTCAAGCCGCCGGGAACCTCAATTCGCCGGACGCGCACGCCGCACTGGAGCTGCTGTGCAAGACGTACTGGCATCCGTTATACTGTTTCGTTCGACGATTCGGTTACTCGCCGGAGGATTCGCAGGATTTGACCCAATCCTTCCTCGCCAAGCTTATCGAGAAAAATCAAATCGGGCTCGCCGACCCCGATCGGGGCCGTTTCCGAACTTTCCTGTTGAGAGCCCTGAAAAACTTTCTGCACAACGAGCACGAGTGGAATAATGCGCAGAAGCGCGGTGGTGGGCTGACGTTTGTTTCCATCGACACCCAGGCAGCCGAAGACGGTTATGCCGCGGAGCCTGTTGACCAGCTTTCGCCTGAGCAAATCTACGAGCGACGCTGGGCTCAGACGTTATTGACCGGCGTGCTTTGCAGGCTTAAGCGGGAGTTTTCCACAACCAGGGTGTGTGACGCCAAAGTAACCTTGAGGTCAAGCGGCGACCTTAATTTTGAGATAATCAGAATCGTTTAGGCGATTCCAACACTCATCCCAACGGTTTCCCTTAAGGGCGCAACGCAGCGTCAAAATGTTTGAGGCGCCGGTCTCGG
>CAMAWP010000365.1 GCA_945861765.1 Akkermansia muciniphila
CTCTCCAAGAAGCCCACGCCGAGGCGATTACGATGAGCATTAAAAGAATGAAAACGGCCCTCCGAAATCGGAGCTTAATTCAATGGCGGCTTCAAACGGTCCATGGCCCGGCTTGAGCGTGAAATGTTCAGGGTAACGTATTTTCCAGTTTGAAATATCTGATCGATAGCGGACGATGAGTGTTCGACGTTGCACATGACTACTGTTGCTTCATTTGAAAAGATGCTGGCTGGCGGCACACCGATCCTGGCCTTGGCGCCGATGCAGGACGTGACCGACCTGCCCTTCTGGAAGCTGATGACGGCGTATGGGGGAGCGGATGTCTATTACACGGAGTACTTTCGCGTTCATGCGAGCTCAACCCTCGACAAGCCCATTCTCAGATCTATCACCGAGAATCCCACAGGTCGGCCCGTCATCGCACAGATGATCGGCAATGACATTCCCGCCTTGGTCCGCACAGCGCGCGAGTTGCAGAAATATCCAATCGTCGCGGTGGATCTGAATCTAGGCTGTCCAGCGCCGGTGGTTTATCGGAAGTGTGCGGGTGGCGGGCTGCTGCGTGATCCCGACCGCGTGGATTCCATCTTGGGCGCGCTGCGAGAAGCGGTTTCGATTAAGTTCACTGTCAAGACCCGGCTTGGGTTTGATTCCACAGACGTGTTCGATCAGCTCTTACCGATCTTTGCGAAGCATTCGCTGGATTTGCTCACCGTGCATGGCCGCACGGTGAAAGAAATGTATCGGAGCGAGGTGCATTACGATTTCATCGCCCAAGCAGCGGACATCTTGCCCTGTCCTGTGCTGGCCAATGGCAATGTTTATTCCGCGCAGAAAGCTGTCGATGTGCTCGAACGAACCGGCGCGCGCGGTCTGATGATCGGCCGCGGCGCCATTCGTAATCCGTGGCTCTTCCATCAGATTCGCCAGCAGGAAAAGAACGAAACTCTCTTTGTTCCCTGTGGTCAAGACGTGCTGAGGTACCTGCGCGAGTTGTTCGAAGCGGTGCGACTCCCGGATTTCAAGGAAATCTTTCACGTGCAGAAGATGAAGAAGTATATGAACTATGTCGGTCTCGGGATCGAGCCGACCGGACAGTTTCTGCACCAAATTCGCCGCGCCACCACCGAAGCCGATTTCTTCCGCATCTGCGAAGAATTCCTCGACCACGATCAACCGATGCCGCTAGATCCGTTCCCCATTGCTCTCAAAGAAACGGACCTGCTGGCAGGTGAGCACCTCTGAAACACCGGGCTGTGTAAACGCAGCTTTTCCATTGACCGACCATATTTTTGCGCCTTACCATCACCCAATGATCCACAGATATTCTTCCTTCCTTCCTGCTATCTTCGTTCTGCTGTTGGCCCAAGGGACATCTTTTTCGCAAGCCCCTTCGTCCGCCAAAGGCAAGAAAGATGGCGTCAGCATCACTGAACAAGATGGCAAGTTACGAATCGAGGTCAACGGCCAGCTCTTCGCGGATTACAATTATCAAAATGTCACGCGGCCCTTTTTCTATCCCGTGATGGGAGCGGGCGGCGCATCGATGACTCGGAACTGGCCCATGAAAGAAACGCCAGGTGAAGACCACGACCATGTTCACCACAAAGGTTTATGGTACACGCATGGCGACGTGAACGGCCATGATTTTTGGGCTGAAGGAAAGAACTCCGGCAAGACCGTTCATGAGAAATTTATCGAGATCAAATCGGGTTCTAAAATGGGCTCGATTAAGTCCCAAAATAAGTTGGTCGCCTCGGATGGCAAGATTGTCTGCACGGATGAACGGATGGTTCGAATCCATAACGATGCGAGCGATCGCATCCTCGATTTCGATATTACCATTCACGCATCCCACGGTGCCGTGACATTTGGAGATACCAAGGAAGGGACGATGGCGATTCGTCTGGCGGAGACGATGCGGGTCAAGCTTCCGAAAGGCAAGCCGGGGGAAGGCCACATCATCAATAGCGAAGGTGTTCGCGATGACGCCACTTGGGGCAAGCGAGCGAAATGGTGTGACTATTACGGCCCCGTCGATGGAAAGGTTGTTGGAGTCGCCATCTTTGATCACCCACAAAACCCGAGGTATCCCACATGGTGGCACGTGCGCGATTACGGTTTGTTCGCAGCCAACCCTTTTGGAATCCATGACTTTGAGAAACTCTCGGACAAGACGAAGGGAAACTGGGTCCTCCCCGCGGGCGACAGCGCGACGTTCCGTTACCGCATTTACTTCCATCAAGGTGACGAGAAACAAGGAAAGATCGCTGAACACTACCAGGAATACGTGCAATCCACCGGCTCCAAATAAAGATCAACTATCGAATCGCAGACCAACGTCCATTAACTCAACAACCACGCTAAAGATGAAACAAATAAATCGTCGCAGTTTTTTGAAAGGCTCGCTCCTCACCGCCGCCACAGCCAGTTTCTCGGCGCGTTCCTGGTCCCAAGTCGATGGGGCCAGCGATACGATCCGCGTTGCCACAGTCGGTTTTAATGGCCGCGGAGGTTCGCATATCAGCGGCATGAACGCGCTTAAAGAGAAGCGGGTGAAAATGGTGGCTCTGTGCGACGTTGACCAAAAGGTCCTGGGCGCAGGCGTCGATTCCTTCAATAAGCGCGGTCAAGTCGTGGACGGCTACGTCGATATCCGCAAGCTTCTCGAGAGAAAAGATATCGATGTGATTACAATCGCCACACCGAATCATTGGCACGCACTGGGCACTATTTGGGCGGTGCAAGCGGGTAAAGATGTGTATGTGGAAAAGCCGGTTTGTCACAACGTCTGGGAAGGTCGGCAGATGGTGATTGCCGCCCGTAAATACAAGAAGATCGTTCAGACGGGCACCCAGAGCCGATCGAGCTTCGCCATCAAGGAAGCCGTGGAATGGGTCCAGGCCGGCAACCTTGGCAAGATCCTTCTCGCCCGCGGCCTCTGCTACAAGCCTCGCGGAAGCATCGGCAAGTCAGAAGGTCCACAAGCAGTGCCCGAGAACATCAACTACGATCTTTGGTGTGGCCCAGCCCCGCTCGATCCGCTGCGGCGCAAAAAACTGCACTATGACTGGCACTGGATGTGGGCCTACGGGTGCGGCGACCTCGGCAACCAAGGAATCCACGAGATGGATCGCGCGCGATGGTTCCTCGGCGAATCGGAATTGTCTCCCCGCGTTTTTAGTGTTGGCGGACGGCTTGGTTACGAGGACGACGGCGAGACTGCGAACACTCAATTCATTTTCCATGATTACGCAAAAGCCCCTCTGATCTTTGAGGTGCGCGGATTGCCCGAACGGACCGGAGCAAGAAATATGGACAAGTATCTTGGTGGGAGCGTGGCAAGCATCGTTCATTGCGAAGGCGGCTACGTGCTCAGTCCCAATTACAATAGCGCGATCGCCTACGACAAAGAGGGCAAAGAGCTCAAGAGCTGGAAAGGCGCCTCCGACCACTTCGAAAACTTTATTCAAGCATGCCGCTCGCGAAAGCACACGGACCTCACTGCGGACATACAAGAAGGATTCCTATCGAGTTCGCTCTGCCATACCGGAAATATCTCGTACCGGCTCGGCTCCAAACAATCACCAGGCGAGATGATCGAGAAGCTGAAAGGCAATAGCGCCGCCATCGAGACTCTCGGACGGATGACCGAGCATCTCAAGGCCAACGGTGTGGAACTCGATAAGAATCAACTCACCTTGGGCGAATTCCTCACAATGGACCCGAAAACAGAGCGGTTCGTCAACAACCGCGAAGCTGATGCGCTGCTCACGCGGCACTATCGCCGTCCTTACGTCGTGCCCGAAAAGGTCTAGGCTGATTTTGCTTTGATCTTGGGATCTTTGAGCCGAAAGCTGGCCCAAAGATCCTGCATATCTGAAGATCTGAGCGTGATGCGTGATGCGTGATGCGTGATGCGTGATGCGTGATGCGTGATGCGTGATGCGTGATGCGTGATGCGTGATGCGTGATGCGTGATGCGTGAATGCGGATCAAGACAGCGACATTGACTCGAGTGACAAACGATTATGAACAAAACTTTTTCCAAATTGGCCGGTGCGGCCATGCTTGCTCTCGTCGGATTCGAACCGATTGTCGTGTCGGCTGACAAACCCGCCAACGTGCCGGAAGGATACAAGCTTCTGTACTCGCAATCCTTCGACGATGATTCCTCGCGAAAGGATTTTCGCATGTCAGATCCCGAGGCCTGGAAGTTTTCAAAGGAGGAAAAGGGCGGCGCGATGGAACTTGTGAAGCAAAGTAACTATAAACCCGCGGTGCGTTCTCCGGTAAACATCGCCTTGGTCGCCGATAAAGTGTTCGGCGATTTCATTCTAGAAGCCGACATGATCCAGACCGGTAAAGAATACGGACATCGCGATATGTGCCTCTTCTTCGGAATGAAGGAACCCACCAAGTTCTATTACGCGCACATCGCTACCGCTGCCGACCCAAACGCCCACAATATTTTCATCGTCAACGACAAGCCTCGGACCAATATCGCCAAAGAAACCACCAAAGGAGTCAACTGGGGTTTGGGGGTCTGGCACAAGGTCCGCCTCGAACGGAAGAACTCGGACGGAAGTATCAAAGTCTATTTCGACGATATGACCAAGCCGATCATGGTCGCTGAAAATAAGACGTTCGAGAAGGGCTACATCGGCTTCGGATCGTTCGATGACACGGGGAAAGTGGATAACATCCGGATTTGGGGGCCATCGTTCGAAACAAAGCCGACGGACCTATTCAGCAAGCCGTAATCCAGGAAACGACTCTCTCGGCCCCCTCACGCATCACGCATCATCGGTTGCGTTTCAAATCCTTTTCTCGTCAGCATCGATGTAGTCCACGATTGTCAGAATATCATCGCGATGCGTGAGGCCTGATTGCTCTTTGCGCATTTTCAAGCGTGGCTTCATTTCCTCTTCCTTGCCTCGGTTCAGGATATGCTCACGAAAAGCCGACTTTTCCGCCTCCGTCTTGTTAACGTTCTTCATCACCCAATCCGTCACTTCGCCATCCGTGATGCTATTCTTCACCACATCGATGAACTGCTCGGCTGTTATTCCGGCGGCGTTCAGCCAAGCGCCATCGAAGCCTTTGCAGAAATTCTCTTGGTAATCGGAGTGCAATCGCCCCGCCAGATGCAGACGTGTCTTGTCAACGAAACGTGGCAAATAGGTCCAACCTGCCATCACTTCACGGGGGCTGCGGGGATAAATGATTTTGTCCATGCCAGAAATAATCTTTCGCCCGAAGCTCGTTGTCAACTTCGCACGCGCAGATCTCGGCAATTCTCATGTTGCGGAGCGCGGTAAAGTCCCGCCGATAACTCTAAAGCGGTTCCAATCGAATATTTCGAAATTTCACCTCGGCGCGATCATCGTGATTCTGTAATCCGATGTAGCCTCTCATCGAGCGGGTCAACTCCGTGTCGATGACTTTTTCGCCGTTCATTTCGACAACTATCCTCGACCCTTTGGCCACAATCGTCACCGTGTTCCACTGGCCCGCCGCACGGACCAAGTTCTTGGTTGGTGCGACGGTGTCGTAAATCGAGCTGGGCCCAGTTTTGGTGGGAGGCCGCCCCGGCGCATCGTAGATCTGCATTTCGTAGCCGGTGAACGATGGATTCTTCTCATGCGCGGACCGAAACAAAACTCCGCTGTTTCCATTCTTGTTAACGGTGTACTGCAGTTCCAGCCGAAAGTCGCTGTATTGCTTTTCCGTGCTCAACCACGAACCGGTGGTCTCGGGATTGGTGGACCAGTTTCTGCCGTTGCGGCCAGTTAGAATCCCATCCTGCACGCTCCACTCGCCTCCTTCGATCTTGGTCCATCCTTCTAAATCACGTCCGTTGAAAATAGCCTGAACTCGCGCTTGCTCCCCGCGAATACGCTTCAAAAGATCACGCGTCTTGGCAATGGCAACGCTCTCGCCCTCTTGGTTCGGCGCGCCGGATTCGACGCCAACATACCCGCGATAGCCGCCGTCGCGGACGATGCGCATCATGCGAAAGTAGTCGGTCTCTTCCACCAAGCCTTCCGACGTGAACTTCGAAGCCTTCGCGCTGACCGCCTTCGCGTAAGGCATGAACGCCTCCACAGCGTCGTAGCGGTTGACCGCATCAGGAAAGTTACCGAAATCAGGCAGCGTTCCGAAGTTCGGTCTGTTCACTTCCTTCATTACCGAGACGAGCCACTCTGGATTCGACGACAATCCGCCGTGATTCTCAATGGCGACGCTGAGATTTCTTGCCGCCGCGTAATCAGCCAGCCGCGAGCAACTCTCGACGACCTGCCCTCGCAGCTCATCCGCATTTTGAGGCCCGCGGGCGTTAATCCGTACCACGCGGCATCCGAGATACTTCGCGGCGTCGATCCATGCAAAGGTTTGGTCCACCGCTTTGTCGCGCTCTGCCTTCGAGCCGGCCCCGAGGTCGCCCGTCGTATCAATCATGATCAAGCCCACCTTCACCCCCTCAGAGGCAGCGCGGTCTTTGAGATCCTTGAGGTATGCCATATCCTTGGCTTTGTCCTTGAAAAATTGATCGACGAACTCGATGCAATCGATGTCGAATTCTTTCTTGGCCACGCGGGGAAAGTCGAGGTTCGTCATCTTGCCGGCCCGAAGAGTCTTGTTAAGGGACCATTCGGCCAGAGAGATTTTAAACGGCTCTTCGCGAAGTTCGGCCCCGGCCAGCGGAGCCGGCGACATGGAAAGCCCAAGAGTTGCACCAGCGGTGAGTTTGAGGAATGTTCTTCTCTTCATAGATGTAGTGTCAGTTCAGCACAAGCCTCTCTCAGATACAAACCACAA
>CAMAWP010000366.1 GCA_945861765.1 Akkermansia muciniphila
CGGCCAAGCTTCCCAGCAGCAGGCGGGCGAGCGGCGGCGACGAGCTTCGAGCCTCCAGCTCGCGTCGCCGCCGGTCGCTACGCGTAACGGACTCGCCCGCCTGCTGTTGGGAAGCGTCTTTTTCACCCACAGATTCTGCTATAGAGCCAGTTTTTCCAACGCCTCGGCAGCCTTGATGATGGGAATGCCTTGGAAGGATTTGAGCGCAAGCAAATCTTCGTCGCCGGTGATGATCGCGTCGGCTTCGTATGTCACGGCACACGCGAGCACCGCCAAGTCCTTGGGATCGCGTAGCTCAGGGGGCATGGGAATGGCGGGCGGATCAAAAATCTCGCAGATGGATCGTGCTGAAGCCAGCACCGCGTCTGCTGTTACACCTCGATCAGTGAGACGGGCGGTGAATTGGGCGCGACCGAGAACGACCTTCAATTCCGCCAGAAGAAATTCGCTGCTACAAAGTCGCAAGCTGCCTCCTCGGGCTGCCGACATCAGTTGGCCGGGGTTGCGGCCCCAAAGCAGTCCGGAAACGAGCAGATTGGTGTCAACGACTGCCCTCACGCCGCCGCCGCTCCTCCCTTACCGCATCCACTTCAGCCTGAATCTCCGCCATGGACATTGGTTCATCGGCCACGGAATGCAGCTTTTCCAACATCTGGCCAAATTCCTCCCGCGCCCGCTTGCGACGCAACTCGTCAGCCAGCCAATCCGCGAGCCGGGCCGATTCCAGCAATCCCGCTTCCCGCGCTTCCGCGACCAGCGCGTCGGGCAAATCCAGTTGAATCGTGACACTCACACTGCGGACAAGATGCCAGCAATAACCGCATCCTGTCAAATCAGGTCGGAGCGCGGGTGTGTGCGGAGCATCACCCGCAGCACGTCCGCAGACCGGGGCGCGCCTTGAAAACATTTTGCCCGAATTAAAATCCGTTTTGCCCAACGCCTGCCTGCGCCGAGGCTTCGGCAGGCAGGCGACAAAGGCACACCGGCTGCTATACGTTGCCCGAGCTTCTACGTCGCCGCCATCACCCACCGCGCAGGTTTCTCAGTCTTGTCGCGGCACCGCAAACACGGTAGCTTATCCGGCATGAGCGCGACATTGACGATCAATCTGGATTCGGACGTCCTCCAACTCGCGGAGCAGGAGGCGCGGGCGTGTCATACGACGCTCCCTGAAGCTTTCTGCTGATTGCGCTCTCTCTCATGCCACGGAAATAAGATCATCATGAATCCACTTGGACCTCCAGACATTCATTATCTTCAAGCTGCCGAAGGCTGGCTGATGCTGGGCGATCATCTCTCGGCCTATGAAGAATTGGAGAAGATCAGCCCGAAGATGAACCTGCATATCGACGTGCTGCATGTGCGTTGGCACATTAATGCCAAAGAGAAGAAGTGGGATGAGTGCGTTGACATCGGGAGAACAATGGTGGAACTGGCGCCGGAGCATGTGCGCAGTTGGGTGAACCACGGCAACGCCTACTTCTATCAAAGGCGCTATCAAAAAGCTTATGATGTCCTTCATCCCGCATTGGTCAAGTATCCGAAGGAATCGAGCATTCCTTACAATCTTGCGTGCTACACCTGTCAACTAGGGAACCTCAAAGACGCCAAGGAATGGCTGATGAAAGCTCTTGAGCACGGCGGTAATGAACTGAAACAGCAAGCGCTCAATGATCACGACCTCGAGCCGTTGTGGGAACAGATTAGAGAACTCTAAAATCGCTGAGGCCCGCCAACCACTCGTCCTGTTCGCCTTCGTATCGCCCGCTTCCGATCAATTTGCGAGGACGCTAAACATGCCGGATTGAAACATGGAACAGCTTAAAGCAGGTCAACGCTGGATCAGCGAATCGGAGCCGGAACTGGGCTTGGGCACCCTGATCGAGAGCGGGCATCGACGCATCAAGATTCTATTTCCGGCGGCGGCTGAATACCGTGAATATGCCATCGACAATGCACCCATCAAACGAGTTCGTTTCCGCGCGGGCGACACGATCAAAACGCAGAACGGCACGAGCTTGACGGTCGAAGCCGTGCGCGAGTTGGGCGGGTTGATAACTTATTTGGGTGAAGGTCGTGAGCTGCCGGAAGCGCAACTGAGTGACACCATCAGTTTTCGACGTCCGGAAGACCGCTTACTCGCCGGGCAGGTTGATGAAGTGGTGGATTTTGAATTGCGCCGACGCACGCTCCAAAATCAGCATCTCAGCCGGAAATCGCCCATCCGCGGCTTTGTGGGTGGACGGATTGATCTTATCCCGCACCAGCTCTATATCGCCCACGAAGTCAGTTTGCGACAAGCTCCGCGCGTGCTCTTGTCCGATGAGGTTGGGTTGGGCAAGACCATTGAAGCGTGTGTCATCCTCCATCGCCTGCTGTTAACTGGCCGGGCAGCGCGGATTCTCGTTCTCGTTCCCGAGTCTTTAGTGCACCAGTGGTTTGTCGAAATGCTGCGCCGCTTTAATGTTTGGTTGAACATTTTTGATGAGGAAAGATGCGCCGCTATTACAGCCGGTCAGTCGGACGTAAATCCATTTTTGGATGATCAACTCATTCTGGCCAGCATCAGTTTCCTGGCCAACTCACCCACCAGGTCCGCACAGGCATTGGCCGCTGGCTGGGATATGCTCGTGGTCGATGAAGCTCATCATCTGCAATGGGCGCCGGGTCGAGTCAGTCCGGAATATGCCCTGATCGAAGCGTTGAGCAAGCAAGCCGAAGGGCTTCTCCTTTTAACTGCTACTCCCGAACAATTAGGACAGGAAAGCCATTTCGCGCGCTTGCGCCTGCTTGATCCGGATCGCTACGACGACTTTCAAAGATTTAAAGGCGAGTCAGGTAAATACCAACTCATCGCCCCCATCGCCGAGAAGCTTCACACAGGCAAATCGCTGACCAAGGAGGACGCGCATGTCATCCAGGAATTATTCGCACAGGACGAGGAACGCGCTGCTGCAACTCTCGCTGCTTTGGGCTCTGGAGATGGCGCGGCGCGGGAACGATTGCTCGAAGATCTTTTGGACCTGCATGGACCAGGCCGCGTTGTGTTCCGCAATACCCGCACCACCATGAGCGGGTTTCCACGGCGCAAGGTCCAACTGATTGCACTTCGGGCGCGCGAAGCTCACGAGCAATGGCTGGATCGCGTTTCTACGGAATTTGCCTTGGACGCCGGCGCCTCGAGTCTGGAAGTCAAATATGAACTGAAGAGCGATCCTCGTGTTCAATGGCTGGTTGGGATATTGGAGGATTTGGCACCTCACAAGATTCTTCTGATCTGCCGGAGCAAGGAAAAAGCCCTGAGCTTGGTTGAAGCGCTGCGTCTTCAGATCAATATCAAGTCGAGTCTCTTTCACGAAGGTTTGACGCTGATTGAGCGCGATCGCAACGCCGCCTATTTTGCTGAGGAAGACGGCGCACGGCTTCTGATCTGTTCCGAGATCGGCAGCGAAGGACGCAACTTTCAATTCGCCCATCACTTGGTGCTTTTTGATCTGCCGCTTAATCCAGAGCTTTTGGAACAACGCATTGGTCGGTTGGATCGAATCGGCCAGACTACGGATATTCAGATTCAAGTGCCGTATCTGGAGCGGAGTCCCCAGGAGGTCTTGAGCCGTTGGTATCACGAGGGGTTGAACGCATTTGAACGGAGTCTGGAAGGGGCCAACGAATTATTCGGGCAGTTTGGTCGGCAGGTGCATGATCTCGCGCTGGAATTTCCCTTGGCCGATACTCGGGAGGCTTCGGCTGAACTCGCAACCCTCCTGGAGGAAACGGCCAATGCGCGGAGAGCGCTCGTCCGTCAACTCGAAGAGGGCCGTGATCGGTTGCTGGAATTGAATTCGTTCCGGCCGAAGACAGCTCAACATTTGATCGAGGGAATCCGCCGCGAAGACCGGGAAGCTACGCTCGAGGAATTCATGATGGACGTGTTCGACCACTTCGGAGTTCATCTTGAAGAGCTGGCTCCCAGAACTTACGCCCTCAACGCCGAAGGGGTCATCACCGATGCGTTTCCGTCGATTCCATTCGAAGGCATCGTCGCCACGTTTGATCGAAAGCGTGCTCTCAGCCGGGAGGACGTGGCCTTCTTGACCTGGGATCATCCCATGGTAACCGGAGCGATGGACCTCGTCCTGGACTCCCAAACAGGCAACAGCACCTTTGCCGTTTTACCGGACGCGAACGATCGCGCGCTCTTGATCGAGGCGCTGTTTGTCGTGGAAGCCGTCGCTGAGGGGCGACTGCATGTGGACCGTTTCCTGCCTGCGACACCGTTGCGGATCATTGTGAATCAGAAAGGGGAGGACGTGGGCCACGATTATCCGGAAAGGTCATTTGAAAAGAGATTGCAAAAAGGCAGCCCATATAAGCTGCTAGATCATCCCGAGTTGGTTCAAAAAGTTCTGCCAGCCATGATCCGAGCGGCTCACAAGTCGGCTGAGCGAAAGGCCAAAGCGGTCAGTCATGAGAGTCTGCGGGCCATGAACCAGCTTCTGGAGCACGAAATCCATCGCCTGAGAACGTTGCAAAAGCTCAACGACCATATTCGCCCACAAGAAATTGCGCTTGCCGAAAAGCAGCAACAGAAACTTGCTCACGCCATTCAAGCTGCGCCCGTCCGACTGGATTCAATCCGCCTGATCTGGAAAGGCCCGCCGGGACTTTTGGCCTAGAGCGACTTTGTGGATGGTGCGTCCACGCTTGCCGAAGTAACACACACATCACATGAAGCATGCTCTACTTACCGTTATTCTAACATTGGAGTAAGCCCGGAGAGCTGAAGGTGCGGGATGCCCAGCCCCGCTCGCCAGCAAGCATTCCCGACGCGAAAACGCGGTGATGCTTCGAATGACTTCGAGACGCGCATCAACAACGCGCCAGCGTCTTGGACTGCGGTGACGGAGTCGGCGAAGTCACCGCTTTGGCTTCGGTTGTCCGAACGGCTTGGCCCTTCGTAAGCAGTGGTCATTCTCTCCGAATTCAAAAGCGGCGACTCCGATGACTCCGTCGCCGCAGTCCAAAAGCTCGCGCCAGTTCAAGGCACCAGCCTCTACGCCAGCGTCTTGGACTGCGGTGACGGAGTCGGCGAAGTCACCGCTTTGGCTTCGGTTGTCCGAACGGCTTGGCCCTTCGTAAGCGGTGGTCATTCTCTCCGAATCCAAAAGCGGCGACTCCGACGACTCCGTCGCCGCAGTCCAAAAGCTCGCGCCTATCCGAGGCCCTCACGCCTACGCGCCACTCTGCGCTCAAACGGAATCGCGTTCGGACTCGAACCGGTATCCCACATCCCGAATCGTCTTGATGAATCGGGGATGTTCAGCGTCTGGTTCGATCTTGTTTCGCAGCGTATTGATGCAGCGGTCCACGCTGCGGTCCGTTACCATCAAGTCTTCGCCCCATACGCCGTTTAGGATTTTTTCTCGAGTGAGCGCCCGGCCGGAATTTCTTGCGAAGAAATCAAGGAGTCGGAATTCCTTGGGTGTGAGAGAAACCTCAGTGCCGCATCGAAACAGCTTGTGGGATGAAGTGTCGAGTTTGCAGTCGCCGAATTCAAAAACCTCCACGGGCTGGGCCCGGCGGCGGAGGCAGGCGCTCGCCCGCGCCAGCAGTACGTCGATGCTGAAAGGCTTGGCGACGTAATCATCGGCGCCGAGGTTCAGGCCCAGGACAATGTCCGACTCCTGGCTCTTGGCCGTGAGCATGATAACCGGTGTGGTGAGTCCCTCCTTCCGAATGCGACGGCAAATATCGAAACCGTTGATTCGAGGCAACATGATGTCCAGAAGGATTAAGTCGGGCTTGAAGTCGAAGACGGTTTGAATGCCTTGCCCGCCATCGGAAGCCGTTCGCACTTCGTACCCGCTGAATTCGAAATTGTCCTTCAACACCCGCTGCATTGTCGGGTCGTCTTCGATGATAAGGATTTTGTCCCGTTTCATGACGATTGTCCCACCACCGGGATTTTCACGCGGAATGTGCTGCCTTTACCAGGCTCGCTTTGCACCTCCACATTTCCGTCGTGCGCCACGACGATGAACTTGACGATGCTGAGCCCGAGCCCGCAGCCGCCGTGCTGACGTGTCAGGCTCTGATCGACCTGGTAAAAGCGGTCGAAGATCTTCCGCGCCTCGGCGGGAGTCATCCCGATGCCATCGTCCTCCACCTCGAAACAGACATGGCGACCCTTCGCATACGCCCGCGCCACGATGCGCTTCTCGCCATTCGTGTATTTGCAGGCGTTGTCCAGCAAGTTGATCAAAACAGTGGCCAGGGCTTCGGAGTCGCCTCGGATTCGCGGCAAATCCGGTCCGACGCACAATTCGAAGTGGCAGCGCGGTGATTCCAGCTTTTCCTTCAGCGCATCGACCGCCGCGCGCACGACGGCCGCGGGCGTCAAATCCTCAAACTGAAAGCGTTGCTTGCCACGTTCCATCCGCGAGAAGGTGAGAAAATTCTCGATGAGCTGAGAAAGTCGTAGGTTTTCCTTCGAGATGAGTTGCAGGTAGTCTTGCAACTGCTGTTGGCCGCGAAAACGCCCCGCCGCCAGCGTGTCAACGAGCGCGCGCATGGAGGCCAGTGGGGTTTTCAACTCGTGCGACACCGTGGACACCAGCTCGTTTTTCAACCGCGCGAGGCGTATTTGCGCGCCGACATATCGAGCTACCAACAATGCCACCAACGCGATGCTCAACACCATCAGAGAGCCGGTCCAAAGGTAAAACCGGGTCTGGCGTGCGGACGCGGTTGTCAGCGGATCGTCGCCGATGAAGCTGAGTCCCAATCGCCAGCCGGGTGAGAACTCACTCGCT
>CAMAWP010000367.1 GCA_945861765.1 Akkermansia muciniphila
CTCCGACTGCACTAACCCAGCGTTGAAACGCTGGGCTAATTCTCACAAGTCCCTCCGGGACGAATTGGGGCCGAGGCAGCAGCATCTCTTGAATTGAGCAAGAAATTCGAGGCCTTATCTAAGCGCCATTCTTGACTGACCCCTTTACGTGCGTAGGTAACAAACAGGCACCATCTTTCCCGAGCAAATCCAGGAAACTAGGCGATTTCGTGTAGCTCCGACGTTGAATTTGGCTGACTCCAAGAGTCTCAGATTGCAACGCCATCGATTCATCAAGCATTGGAAGTTTGAAGCCCGATCCTAGGCAAGAAGCTGCGGTTACCCGTTGCCGCTTCCGCCGCTAACCGTTGGCCAACATGGAAGCCGACTCGGACATGCACGTTATTGCATTCATCCGGAGAGGCTTTTTTCTTGTGTCAACGCCTTTGGATAGAAATCATTGGAACTCGCAGGATCGACATTCAAAAGACACTGCCTATCTAATCATGAGTTCAAGTATCGAGAGCAGCATCGTTCGCGGCGCGTGTCCGCATGATTGCCCGGACACCTGCGCGTTGATCACCACTGTTGAAAACGGCCGTGCCATCAGCGTTAAAGGGGCGGATGATCATCCCACCACCAAAGGTTTTCTCTGCACCAAGGTCAATCGCTACCTGGAACGTACCTACAGCCCGCAGCGTGTGCTCTATCCAATGAAGCGCGTGGGCGAGAAAGGCAGCGGCATCTTCCAACGCACCAGTTGGGACGAAGCTCTCGAAACGATCGCCACAAGGTTTGCCGAGATTGCCGCCGACAATCCGCAAGCCATCCAGCCTTACAGTTACGCTGGCACGATGGGCCTAGTGCAGGGTGAATCCATGGACCGCCGCTTCTTTCATAGGCTCGGTGCCTCCTTGCTGGATCGCACGATCTGCTCCAGCGCGGGCGCTCACGGGTATCGCGCCACCATTGGCCTGGGCATGGGGACCGACCCTGAACGTTTCAACGAATCCAAGCTGATTCTGATCTGGGGGTCGAACGTCATCACGTCGAACGTGCATCTGTGGCCGAAGATTCTGGAGGCCCAGCGCAACGGCGCGCGCGTCATCGCCATTGATCCTTATCGCAGCTTGACCGCCGAAAAGTGTGATCAGCACATCGCACTGCTGCCTGGCACTGATGGCGCGCTGGCGCTGGCGATGATGCACGTCATCATCGTCGAGAATTTGATTGATCGGGATTACATTGAAAAATACACGCTTGGCTTCGAACTGCTGCGCCAGCGAGTGATGGATTACCCGCCGTCGAAAGTGGCAATGATTTCCGACGTGAGCGAGGATTTGATCATCAAGCTGGCGCGCGAATACGCGACAACGAAGCCATCCGTCATTCGCTTGAACTACGGCATGCAGCGCCATGCCGGCGGAGGGATGGCAGTTCGCACGGTGGCTTGTCTGCCTGCGTTGGTTGGAGCCTGGCGCGATGCCGCCGGAGGCGTTGTGCTTTCGACATCGGGTGCGTTCGGAATGAATACCGATGCCCTAGCTCGGCCGGATTTGATCTGGAACCAGCCCCGCATGATCAACATGTCCGCAATCGGGGATGCATTGTTGGGCTTCCATCGCGTGCAAAAGCTGAGGGCCAGCGATGCGCCAGAAGAGACGTTGGAGCCGCTTGATCCACCTGTCCGCGCAATCTACGTCTATAACTCCAATCCGGTTGCCGTGGCACCCGATTCACGCAAAGTCATTGCCGGATTCAAACGCAAAGACCTGTTTACTGTCGTCCACGAAATCTTCCAAACTGATACGGCGGATTACGCGGACATCCTGCTGCCCGCGACGACACAACTGGAGCAGTTCGACATTCACAAAGCCTACGGCCATCTGTACGTCGTGTTGAATCAGCCCGCGATTGAACCCATCGGAGAAGCCAAACCCAACACCGAAGTCTTCCGCCTGTTAGCCCGGAGAATGGGCTTCACTGAAGACTGTTTTCAGGATTCTGATGAAGAGCTAGCTCGACAGTCTCTTTCAGCGGGCAACCAGAAAGGAGGGGGGCGAATGCAAGGCATCACACTCGAAGCGTTGAAGGAGCGTGGTTGGATGCGATTGAACGTGCCGGACCGGTTCGCGCCTTTCGCCGAAGGCAACTTTCCCACGCCATCGGGCAAATGCGAATTCTTCTCCGAGTTGCTGGCCAAGCAAGGGGTTGATCCGCTCCCTACTTACATCCCACCGCGCGAATCGCGGCAAGCTGCGCCCGCGCTCGCACGGAAGTACCCGCTGGCGATTATCTCGCCGCCCGCGCACAACTTTCTCAACTCCAGCTTCGCTAATTTGCCGACGTTTCTGAAAGCCGAGAAAGAGCCTCGCCTGGACATCCATCCTGACGATGCCAGCTCGCGTGGGATCAAAGACGGCGACCGCGTCCGCGTCTTCAATGGCCGAGGCGAATTCAAGGTCAAAGCCCGCGTCACGGACAAGGCCCGCCGCGGCGTTGTCGTGGCGTTGTCCGTCTGGTGGAAGAAGCTCACCCAAGACGGCTGCAACGCGAACGATGTGACTTCGCAAGCACTGACTGATCTCGGGGCGGCAGCGACGTTTTACGATGCGCTCGTGGAAGTGGAAACGGCTTGAGCAACGAAGTCGTTAGGCGGTGGATCAACCGAAGTTGCTGCCTCCATTTGTTATCAGAACCCAAGCTCCGATGGTCTTTATGGCATGGGGATAACCGCGCTCGAGTCGCTTGCAAAACGACTCAATCCTGACATCTCAAGGATATGTTCCACTCCACAGATCGACGTGCTCAGTGCTGACTACCAACTCCCGTTCATCGACGATGTTGAGGTAATACACCCGCGTTCCCTCCGGCAATGTGGCGGAAACCCGACGACGCGCGGCGTCCAAGGTCGCTGGAATGGTTTCCCATTTTCGATCCTGCCATTTGCCGATGGCGGTGGTGAAGTTCAGTTCGGCCTTGGCGATCGGCGTCTTGGATTCGTATCTCGCCCAGGCTTCATTCCCTTCACGGCCCTGCCGCGTCACCTTGGCCAGCGGCGTGCCGTGGTTGAAGAGGTGGTTGGCGAACACTAAAATTTCCACTGGGTTCTCGCCCGCGCCGCCGTGCCCGTGCGGCATTCGAAGGCGGAGGCAGATCGTCCTCGGCCCGCGCGCCAGGCGATACGACTTCTGTAACGAATCCATCGGGTACGCGAAATCGTTGCTGCCGGTAACCCAGAGCATCGGCAGGATGGCATCGCCTAGATACGCGGAGGGATCCCATTGCGCGAGCCACTGGCCCGCTTTCTCCTCGCCCATTGCGGCGAATTGGCCGACCCACGTCGAATTCTCGCCGAGGAAACCGCAGCCATAAACCGGCGCCGCAAACCTGAACCGCTGATCCACGCCCGCGACAATGCACGTCAAATACCCACCCCACGAAATGCCCGTGACACCGATGCGAGCCGCATCCACTTCCGGAAACGAGCGGATCAACGAATGGGCGAGCACAATATCGGCAACCGCCTGCCCGGTCCATTGGTCAGCCAATCGCCTTTCCAATTGATCGAAGCCACCCCAACCCGGCGGACCACCCCGCTCGTGGCGCTCCCACTTGCCATCGCTTCCGACTGGCACGCAGCCGCACAAGTCCATCGCGATAGCCGCGTATCCGCGCGAATTCCACAGCCGCACCCAACTGTCGAAGGCCGTCCCGCCGCCCCCATGAATCAACACCATGGCGGGAACTTTCTTTCCGGCAGGCACGGGCGGCGCTCCGTAGTACGCGAAGACACGGGTCGGTTTGCCTTGGAAGTCAGGCCCGTCGTAGAACAGTGCTTTGACTTCCTTGGCGATGATGCCGTCGGCTGGATACGTGGCCGGCGCTTTGCCCAACGCTTTCAAATCCCACACCGGCTGCGGGCGACGACGAGCCTTGGAGTCGGCCGCCATCGCCGAAATTCCAAGTAGCGAAACCACCACGAGCCAGGCAAGTGCAGCACGATATTTCATAGGTGTCATGGAATAATAGACTAAAGCGAACGGAGTGGCGCTATTTGGAAGCCGGTTTACTCAGGTCAATTTGCCTTGGCTTCGGGTTGTCCGCGCTCAACGGCAGTGAGTCCCCAAGCCGAGTTTGCCAGGCTGCCAGCGCCGTCGTCAATGCCCTGACACGGTCCGCCTGCATCGGATCTTCCGCCAGGTTCTTCATCTCCTGCGAGTCATTGCTTAGATCGAACAATTGCGTGAAGTTGATCTCCGGGTAGCGAATGAGCTTCCACTGTTCATCACGCACGGCGCGCTGCAAGCCGCGATACGCCGTGAAAATCGAGTCCCGCACTTGCTCCTGCTTTCCCGAAATGACGGGGACAAGGCTGTGGCCTTCGTTCCCCTCCGGCGCGCCAACACCAGCGAGTTCGCCGAGCGTCGGAAAGATGTCGAGCAGGTAACAAAACGCCCCCCGCTGCTGGTTCTTAGGGACGCCCGGGCCAGCGAAAATCAGAGGCGCGAGCATGGAGTGCTCGTAGAGATTCTGCTTACCAAACAGACCATGGCTGCCGATAGCCAGCCCGTGGTCGCTCGAGAAAGCGATGATCGTTTTGTCGAACTGTCCCGATGCCTTCAACGCCGCGACGATACGGCCGATCTGCGCGTCCACGAAAGTGATCGCCGCGTAATAGTCCGCGAGATGCTGTCGCACCACCTCGGGCGTGCGCGGCCACGGCGCGAGCTGCTCGTCGCGCACGGTCAACTCACCGTTGTTGAACGGATGCTGCGGAAGGAAGTTCGCCGGCGCGGGCGGTTTGTCAGCGTTGTAGAGCTCATGGAACTCCTTCGGAGCGACGCGCGGATCATGCGGCAGATTGAATGGAACGTAGCAGAGAAAGGGCTTCTCGCCGTCTTGCCGCTGTAAAAATTCGACGGCGCAGTCCGCGAAAAGCTCGGACGGAAATTTCCCTGCCGCGCGCTTGTTCACAAGACTGCGGTCGGTGGCCATATCCTGGACGACGGCGGCCGTAACATTCTGCTGCGTCATCCCGCCGAGAAAGATCGCCTTGCCCTCGGCAAACACCTGCGTCACAGACGCGCCGCCATTGTGCCACTTGCCGCTGATAAATGTCGTGTAGCCCGCCTTCGCGAATTGCTCCGGCCATGTGGTCTGGCCTTGTAAATTCTCCTTGATCCGGAAGAGCGTGCGTCCGGTCAAGAGCATCGCACGCGAGGGCACGCAAACCGCCCCCTGTTGCGCGCCCATGCAATAGGCTCGAGTGAAAACCGTGCCGTGAGAGACTAACTGATCCAGATTCGGCGTTCGAATGTGCGGGTTGCCGAGCGCGTGAATGGTGTCGGCCCGCTGATCGTCGGTGAACAGAAAAAGAATGTTGGGCCTCGTGTCCGCGCGGGCTTCAAAACCAGCGAGAATCAAACCCGCGCCGATGATAGTCAGTATCGAGATAAGTCGCTTCATACGGTTCTTGTTGGCTGCGGACGAAATGTTAAGAGCTCGGACGAACACAAACCAGTGCTATTTCAGCCGCGGCGAGTCGCACGCAAAGAGCACACTGGCTTCGGAGCAACTACCTCGGAAGGTGGAAGAGAAACACCGACACCTCAAGTGCGCCCGCGAAGCCTTGGCACACCAGCAATCAGTTAATCAATACTATTCAGAGACACTGCACTAGTTCGTTACACACAAAAGAGGCAACACGTCCATGCGCGTCAACGGCGTTTCCCTGCGCATCCCTGACGCTTCATGCGGTGGCGGTGGCGGGCAGCGCAAGCACGTTGGCCGGGCCTTCGGGTTTCACGCCAAACCAAGGTTCCGCGTCGGCGGGCTTGACCAGTTCGCGGTAGTGGCGATGGATGACTGCGGCGCTGTTGCCGAGTTCGCCCGCCACGCGTCCCGCGTCCCCTGTCTGTGCGAAGCGATAGCTCGCGTAAGAATGGCGCAGAGCGTTCGCCTTCCATTTCACGGGCTTCTCACCCTTGATGCGCTTCTCCGGGTCTGCCTTCACTTCGGTTGCGGCGGCGGTCTCCTGTTGCGCCGCGTAAAACTTGTCATCGCCGCCCGGCCACACGTTGCCTTGGCTTCCCGCGTAAGCAGCAAGCCAAGCGGCGAGGTTGTCGGTAATGGGCACGACACGACGGCTGGCGGTCTTGGCTTTGGAGGCACCGATCACGATAGGCCGCCCGGCAAAGTCAATGTCTCTCCATTCCAGCCGCTCGATCTCAGCAGGGCGCAAACCGGCCAACGCGCCCAACGTGAGGCACGGCAGGAAATCCGGCGACGCGGCAGCGAGCAAGCGGCTAATTTCCCCCGGAGTGAAAATGTCCACGTGCCCGGCCCGGACTTCGACGCTTTCGACCACGGCAACAGGATTGTCGGAAGCATAGCCGCGTCCCACGGCGAACTCGAACAGCAGGTGGATCACGCGACGGAAATTCTGGTCGCTCTGCGGCTTGAGCTTTTGGCTGTCGAGCCATTCCTGAATCTCCGCCGTCGTGACGTTGCAGGCGTCTTTTTGGAAGTTATCGGCGAATCGGTTAAGCCGGTGGCGAAGGTCTTGCAGATAGCGCGCCGATGCGCCACGCGCTTCCTTCACGGCAAGCAGTTCGGCGACAACGGCGGACACCGCCTTGCCGACGGTGCGTTTGCGGCGGGTGGCGCAGAATTTTGCGGCGGCGTAGTCGGCGGCCTGCTCGTTGGTCATGGCGGCTGCAACCACGGTCGCGTTCGCTCAGTTGTCGGGCGTGTCTGCTCGCGGCATCAACTGCTTCGGCTTCGGTGGCGTAGCAATCGAAGCGGCGTTTCCCGTCGGC
>CAMAWP010000368.1 GCA_945861765.1 Akkermansia muciniphila
CTTGGAGAGCTGTGCCTCAGCCCAGTCGGTTTGAGCATGGTTACTAAGTTGGCACCGTTGCGGCTCGTCGGAAGCGTTATGGGAATCTGGTTTCTCACGAATGCCTTTGGTAACAAATTCGGAGGGATGATTGCAGGCTACTTTGAACGTCTGCCATTGCCTCAACTATTCGGCGCTGTAGGAGCCGTGGCGATCGGTGCGGGCGTGGTCCTTCTATTGTTCGTTAAGCCGATCAAGAACATGATGGGTGGGGTCAAATAAGCAGAACGAAGCGGAAACGCAGGGTTGATCTTCGCGGATCGATCAACCGCAGAGGCGTCAGCGATCGTCGAGAACTTCTGCTCGGCGAAGTGATCTCAGATTCAAATTGAGTTTAAAGGCTCGCGTTGTTATAGCCAACCGCGCGCAGGCTATTATATGAAAGTAGAATCTGGCTCGACATCCGAGGATCAGCCTCATCTTGGCCGGCGTTTCGGGCTGCTCCAAGCGACAGCCTTGAACATGTCGAATATGATCGGCATTGGGCCGTTCATAACGATCCCTCTGCTGATGTCGGCGCTAGGGGGTCCGCAAGCGATGATTGGTTGGTTCATCGCGATCCTCATTGCCATTCCTGACGGGATGGTTTGGAGCGAGCTGGGTGCGGCCATGCCAGGATCCGGCGGCAGCTACCGCTACTTGCGGGAAGCCTTCGGTCGTGAGACCTGGGGGCGGCTCATGGGATTTCTTTTCATCTGGCAATTCATTATCAGCGGACCGCTGGAAATTGCCTCGGGCTACATCGGTTTTTCCAAATATATGGGTTACATCTGGCCCGGGATGACGAGCGGCCAGGGCTTGGCGGTGGCAGTCGCAATCGGAATTCTCAACATCATCCTGCTCTATCGGCAGATTACATCGATTGGCAAAATCACGGTCTGCCTCTGGATTGGAACGATGTTGACGAGCGGGGCTGTCATTGCGACGGGGGCCATGCACTTCGATCCGAAGCTGGCCTTCGATTTTCCGCCGGGCGCGTTTAATTTTTCGATTGGTTTCCTCTTCGGTTTAGGCGCGGCCTCGCGGGTAGGTGTTTACGATTACCTCGGCTATTATGACATTTGCTACATTGGCGATGAGGTGAAAGACCCCGGGCGCGTCATTCCTCGATCGATCATTATCAGCGTCATTGGTGTCGCTGTGATCTACCTTGCAATCAACCTCTCCATTATCGGAGTGGTTCCTTGGAGAGAGTTTGTGCCCGCTGAGAAAAACCCTAGCTCGGACTTCATCGTCTCAATTTTCATGGAAAAAATCTACGGCTCCAAGGTTGCGACGTTCTTTACGGCAATGGTCTTGTGGACTGCGTTCGGCTCCGTTTTTGCGCTGTTGCTCGGCTACTCGCGGATTCCGTATGCGGCAGCACAGGACGGGTACTTTTTCAAAATTTTCGGACGCTTGCACTCGCGGAAACATTTTCCGTATGTCTCGCTGATCGTGATGGGGGTCATTTCGATCCTGTGCAGCTTCGTTTCGCTGGGGCTGGTGATCGATGCGTTAATTACCACGCGAATCCTCGTCCAATTTATCGGTCAAATCTTCGCGGTCATGTTGCTAAGGGAGCGGGCACCGGAGATGCCGCGACC
This sequence comes from Akkermansia muciniphila, assembly GCA_945861765.1. Taxonomy (GTDB): domain Bacteria; phylum Verrucomicrobiota; class Verrucomicrobiia; order Limisphaerales; family SIBE01; genus SIBE01. The sequence continues at coordinate 1,626 of CAMAWP010000368.1, forward strand.
TTATAGGATATGGCTCTATCCGATCCCGAATTTTGTGGCGCTGGTTGGCTGGATTTTCATATTCGCGACATCGGATCTCAAAGTAATTTTATTTGGACTCGGTTCGCTTCTTTTGGGTGTTATTTGCTTTTTAATTTGGTCGAAAGTTACTCGGCGCTGGCCTTTCGCGGATACCGATCACGGTTTCCCGACGTCAACTCGGCATGTTATCGCCGGGAAGTGAACTCGAACTTATCGAGGCTTGCCTTGGCTCCCGGTTTCCTTTACCACCAGGACTATCCATGAATACGCCCGCTTTTCTCATCGCAATTGTTTTCACTCTCAGTCTCGACGTCCGGGCCGATGGTCCAGCCGACAATTTACCGGACAAAGTGCGACGTGTTCCACCGTCGGGGATTGCTATCCCGGCGAGTGATCGCACGGCGCTCGAAACGGGCGTCGCCGAGCTCGGACGCGAGGTTGATTCCTTGCGCACCGCTTTGAAGAATAAGCCTGCGCTCTTGGATTTGCTGCCTGACGTTCAGATTTATCACAACGCCGTTCGCTATGCTCTTGCCTACGACGAGTTCTATAAGACCAATGACGCGCAGGTGGCCAGATCACTCCTGCGTCAGGGCATGGAACGCGCCGGTTTGCTGCGGGACGGCAAATCGCCCTGGACGACTGCGACTGGCTTGGTCGCGCGCGGTTATCTCTCGAAGGTTGATGGCTCCGTGCAACCTTACGGATTGGTCGTGCCCGCGTCATACCAATCCAACTCGACGCATCCGTATCGGCTGGATTTCTGGTTCCATGGACGCGGTGAGAATTTAACTGAGCTCGATTTTATCAATGGCAGGCAAAGATCACCGGGGGAATTCACGCCGCCGAATGCCTTGGTCCTTCATCTTTACGGGCGCTACTGCAACGGGAACCGGTTCGCCGGAGAAACGGACCTGTTTGAAGCGCTGGCGAACGTCCGTAAGTACTATCCGATCGATGCCAACCGCCTCGTCGTTCGCGGCTTTTCTTTAGGTGGCGCAGCGTGCTGGCATTTTGCCGCGCATCATCCCGGGCTTTGGGCCGCAGCCGCGCCCGGCGCAGGGTTCTCCGAGACGGCGGATTTCTTAAAGGTGTATCAGAGCGAAGTGCTCAAGCCGACCTGGTACGAAGAAAAACTGTGGCACCTGTATGACGCTACTGACTACGCGGTGAACCTTTTCAACTGCCCGACGGTCGCCTACAGCGGTGAGATTGACAAGCAGAAGCAAGCGGCGGACATGATGGCCACAGCGCTGATTGCGGAACATATGGAACTGACCCATATTATCGGTCCTCAAACGGCGCATCGATATCACCCGCAAGCTAAAGAAGAGGTCAACCGTCGCATCGACAGCATCGTGGAGCAGGGTCGCAATCCTCTCCCACGGAAAGTCCGATTCACCACCTGGACTTTGCGTTACAACGAGTGCTTTTGGGTCACTGTCGATGGCTTGGAGGAACATTGGGAACGAGCGCGTGTGGACGCCGATATTCTTAACGAGAACGAGGTTAAGATCACCACGAAAAATGTTTCGGCACTGACGCTTTCCATGGCGTCCGGACTCTGTCCTCTGAACAACACGCGCAGGCCAAAGGTTTCTCTCAACGGAGTGGAACTGGAAGGGCCGGCCGTGCTTTCCGATCGATCATGGGTCGCGCATTTTCGCAAGGACGGCACCAAGTGGGCTCTGGTGCCTTCGGTTGACCAAGGGCCACTCCACAAGCGGCACGGGCTTCAAGGGCCGATTGATGACGCATTTATGGATAGCTTCATCATGGTGCGGCCGACGGGCAAGGCTTTGAACGAAAAGGTCGGTGCCTGGGCGAGCAGCGAGCAAGTCCACGCCATCGAGCATTGGCGGCGACAGTTTCGAGGCGAAGCGCGCGTGAAAGATGATCGCGACATTACGGATGCTGACGTCGCAGAGCACAACCTGATCCTTTGGGGCGATCCGCAAAGCAACACATTACTGGGCAAGATCGCAGCTCGTCTGCCGATCCGGTGGGACGCAAGTGGCGTGCATACCGGCGAGGCCATTTACCCGGCGGATCGCTACGCTGCCGTCATGATTTATCCCAATCCGCTCAACCCGAAGCGCTACATCGTGCTGAATAGCGGGTTCACGTTCCGCGAATACGACTATTTGAACAACGCGCGCCAAGTTCCCAAGCTCCCGGATTTCGCGGTTATTGATTTGAATACGCCGGTTTCCTCGCGAGCCCCTGGCGGCATCACTATTGCGGGATTCTTCAACGAAGCTTGGGAGCTGTCGAAGGCAAAGAAAAGCCGTTGAGTTTCGCAGGCTGTGGCGTTTGTTCAGAGACGAGTGCTTTTAAACCGAACGCGTCGGCGTGATAAGAACTACGGACCATCGGACCACTGGCGACATGGATAAAGCCCATACGCTCAGCCGTCGTCTTATACTCCAAGAATTTTGCAGGCGGAATGAACTCCATTACGGGCAGATGTTTCAGAGTCGGCTGAAGGTATTGGCCGAGCGTCAGCATATCGCAGCCCGCAGATCGCAAATCTTCCATGGCGGCTAATAGTTCTGCTTCCGTTTCCCCCAACCCGAGCATCAATCCTGATTTTGTGTAAAGTGTGTTGCGGCCTTTGGCTTTTACTTTGGCGAGCACACTCAGAGAGCGGTCGTAGGTCGCTCGGGAACGGACGCTCGGGGTCAGGCGTCGGACAGTTTCCAGGTTGTGGTTGAAAATTTCCGGGTTGGCCGACAGGACTGCGTCGATGGATCTGTCTTTGTCCAGGAAGTCAGGAACCAGCACCTCAATCACAATCCCCGGCTGCGCGGCGCGCACCGCTTCGATCGTGAGCCGAAAGTGTTCGGCTCCACCGTCGTCCAGGTCATCGCGGGCGACAGCCGTGATCACCACATGCTTCAGTTTCATGCGCCGGCTGGCCTCGGCGACGCGGGTCGGCTCGTCTGATTCCAAGGCCAGGGGCTTAGCCGTAGTCACCGCGCAAAACCCGCAAGCGCGTGTGCAGCGGTCCCCGGCGATCATGAACGTCGCCGTTCCTTTGCTCCAGCACTCCGATTGGTTGGGGCATTTGGCGCTTTCACAGACCGTATGGAGCTTTAAATCTTCGAGGAGGTTTTTGGTGTGAAAAAAAGTATCATTGGTTGGAAGCTGAATGCGCAACCATTCGGGGAGTCGGGGACGTGGCTTGCCTGCCATTTGGGCGTTATTCATTTATCGTGGAGCAGCTTGACGCTACCCGTATCAGCCGGGCATTTGTTCCAATTTTTTCCAGAAGAGGGCTAGCTGGTCGGTATCGAAGTCCGCCAGGATCTCACCATCCACATCGATCACCGGCGCGAGGGTTTGGCCCGAGAGATCGAGCATTTCTTGGCGAGCGGCTGAATCTGACATAACGTCCAGCTTTTCGTAGCGAATGCCCCGGTCGTCCAGCCAAGCAATAGCCTCGTGGCACCAGCCACAATAAGGTTTGATAAAGAGTCGGACAGTGTTCATTTTCATCACGAGGAAGTGCCAACTGGTTCTTAGGTCAGCATTTCAAATCTTTGAGCAAGTGTTTGTCTCGTCATTTTTCTCGGTAATCACGGTGTCACTGTTCTCGTAAGCTGGAGCGCAACAGCAAAGTAACCTTAACGTTTCCGAACCCGTATTCCAAATTTTATGCTTTTGGCCGGGTGGGATCGCGATTGCGTCTCCGATTTTCACGTCTTGAATTTCTCCTTCGATCCGCATTCTCCCCATGCCTGCGACGATGTAATAGATTTCTTCGGCGTTTGGATGGAAATGCTCCTGAGTGCTGCCATGCAACGCGATGCGTGCTTCAGCCAAGCTCTGCTGGCGAATTGTCGAATTGCGGTAAGAGAGCAATTCGCGAATCTCCGAGCCGTCTTTGGTGATGAAAGCAGGCGCGTCGTTTAGGTTTCTCACGTCCATCGTTCTATGCTGCAACCGTTCGGTTTCGTCTGGCAATGGCAAATTTCATTGACCGACCGAAGAAGCGAACTAAGTTGTTAAGTATGGATCATTCACCCGGTTTTCTGAAATTAGTGAACGAGGCGCGAACGCGAGTGAAAGAGATCACGATCGTAGAAGCGCGGGCGCGATTAGCCGAGAATCCGAAGGCGGTTCTTTTGGATGTCCGGGAGGATCGTGAATGGGATAATGGGCACGCCGCTGAGGCTGTCCATCTGGGAAAGGGCGTTCTCGAGCGTGATCTTGAGAACCAGATTCCGGATCCGAATACCGAGATTATTATGTATTGCGGCGGAGGTTACCGATCGGCGCTCACGTCGGATGCTGCGCAGCAGATGGGTTACCGCAATGTTTTTTCGCTGATCGGTGGCTATAAGGGCTTGCTGGCTGCTCAGTGGCCGATGGCTGGAGGCAAGTGAACAAAGTTGTTTGAACTTTTTTCAGATCTTTTGGTCTGTTGAGTATGAAATTAAAGAACAGAATAGCGGCTATACAGTTGGAGAAAGGGCAGGTCTGGAAGCTCGAAGACACTCACATTGAAATAGTTGCTATGGGAAAGAGGCTTACTCATTACCGGCGTCTTTCTCACCTCAAGCAAAAGGGCGCGCCTGTGAAACTCGAAACAATCCAAACGGTCGAGAACTATCTAAAGACTCACCAGGCAACTTTGGTGAAGGATCCCAGCGCTAATTAGCTCAGCTTTCAGTACACGAATGTACAGACCATTCATGTTCTGGCGGTGGGCGACATTTGATCTTCTAGTTTTAGACTAAATGATCATCTCGCAAAGCGAGCTCTGCGGCATTGCGGCAGATTTCACGGCACCCATCTGGTTGTAGGTCTGCCCACCGCTGGAGGGAAACAGGCTGAAAATCATCTGCTGCATCAAGTCCAACGAGCGGCTCAACAAGAGATGATTCTGTCGCAAGCGCTGTTGAGAGCGGATCAACAGATCGTTGATCTCCTCGACCAGAGCTTCCAGGAGTGGCTTGTATTCACTGGGAATGAGGGTGAGCAGTTGGCGAAACGAGAAAGTGGTGGGTTGTCCCATAGCGGAGGCGAGGTCCTTGCGGAGTTGATCGCGATGCTGGCGAGCGGCGGCCACGACTGGGACTTGGGCATTGATAGCGCCTAAGTTTTCCAAAAGCCCCTCGGC
>CAMAWP010000369.1 GCA_945861765.1 Akkermansia muciniphila
AATTGACATCTCCCGGAGGGAGATTCGAGAATAGCCCACCCTTTCAAGAGTGGGATTGCGTCGCAAATACCCAAAGTCCCGAAGGGACGGTTGAGCGATTCTCGGGCGATCCTTTGTCCTGAACAGACAGTAGGAGCTGACGTAGGACATTGGGGGATTCGGCCGTCCCTTCGGGACTTATGCGATGGCTCATTCGAACCCAGCAGTGAACTGCTGGGCTATTCTCGAATCTCCCTCCGGGAGACGAAGGCGGCCAATAGGTCCAAACTCCAGTCATCCCGGCGAGTTGGAAAAATGGTCTTCATCCGCTGTGGACCTATTCCACTGAAAACAGCGAGGAACCGCGTTTGACGTGGGAAGGATTTTCGCTCGACGAACAATGCCGAGCCTCTCGTGAAAGCGACGCCGCAATTGCAAACCGTTTCCGTGAACACTACACTGATCGTGCGATATGCCTGTGACTTATTCCGAATCCCTTGATGCTGCCATCCAGTATTTGCAGCAACTGAAGGCGCGAGGGGTTAAATATCTCACCGTTTCACCATCGACTCTAGCCGCGCTTTCCAATGGTCCGCGGCCATCCCCTCCCGCAGCGCGGCCCGTCAAAGCTCCGCGCGCTGAAGCTCCGTTAAGAGAGTCTCCGGCCAAACCGGTGGCTCCGCCAGCATCGGCCGATGAGGGGCCTTCCATCGCGGTATTGGCTCCGAGGGTTCCGAGTTCGCTTAGCGGGGAGGCAAAAGCAGCCGCTATGTCGGAGCTGCGTGAGCGCGCCTTGGGTTGCCAGAAATGTCCCCGGCTCGCGGCATCGCGACAGAATGTCGTGTTCGGAGTGGGCGATATTAATTCTCCGTTGCTGTTTGTGGGGGAAGCGCCCGGAGCGGACGAAGATTCTCAAGGAGAACCATTTGTCGGCCAGGCCGGTCAATTGCTCACACGCATCATTCAGACGATGGGTTTTCCGCGCGATACAGTCTATATCGCGAATGTTTTAAAGTGCCGTCCGGATACGCCTGGGCAAACGGCGGGGAATCGCAAGCCAACGCCTGAGGAGATGAGAACCTGCCTCCCTTACCTCCTCGCTCAAATCGATCTCATTCAGCCGAAGATCATTGTGGCACTCGGTGGCACGGCGATGGAAGGCCTGTTCGGACGTGTGGTTCCTATCACCAAAGTGCGCGGTCATTTTCAGGATTTTCGCGATATTCCCGTTATGCCGACCTATCACCCTTCGTACCTTTTGAGGACCCAGGCCCTGGGTGTGAAACGACAACTTTGGGAGGACATGCTTCAAGTACTGGAAAAGCTGGGCCGCCCAATCAGCGAGAGGCAGCGCAACTATTTTTTAAGCTCGGCTCAGTAGCGTGTTGCCAAAACATAACGCGCTCTGGATGAGTTCCAGATGAGTTCCAGATTGCCTTTTTAGGAGCTTTTGGATAAAGGCACACCAGCAATGCACGAAAACACCCTGCCGGAAAACCCCGTGCGGCGCGGCTTTCTGAAAAAGGCCTCTGCCGTTATGATAGGCGCTTTAGCAGGACTCATCCCAGGGCTGGCTGGCCTATTCGTGTTTCTGGACCCCTTGCGCCGCAAATCTCACGCCAGCGGCAGCGTCCTGGTGGCCTCTCTGAACGCGCTTCCGGAAGACGGCATGCCGCGAAAATTTTCCGTGATTGCCAGTCATACGGACGCGTGGACTCGGATGCCGGAGGTGCCCATTGGAGCGGTCTATTTGCGGCGTACTGGTGAAAAGACCGTCCAGGCATTCAACGTGGTTTGCCCTCACGCGGGCTGTTTCGTCGATTTCAAGCCGGACCAAAAGAGTTATCATTGCCCCTGTCATCACAGCGCGTTCGCTCTCGATGGCCTCATCAAAGATTCCAAGAGCCCGAGTCCACGCGGCTTGGACGAGTTGAAAGTGGAGATCCGTAACAACTCCGAAATCTGGGTCGAGTTTCAGAATTTCCAAGCGGGCAACGCCGCAAAGATACCCATCTCATGAGAGTGTTCCTCGACTGGTTGGATCAACGGACCGGTTACAGGGGAATCGTACGCTCTTCTCTCTACGAAAACATTCCAGGTGGAGCCCGATGGCGTTATGTTTGGGGCAGCACCCTGACCTTTACTCTGAGCGTTCAGTTCATCACCGGCCTGTTTCTTTGGATGTCGTACAGCCCCAGCTCTCAGACGGCCTGGGAAAGCGTCTTTTATATCCAATACCAAATGTGGGGTGGCTGGCTCTTGCGCGGAATTCATCATTACACCGCTTCGCTCATGACTGTGCTGCTGGTGTTGCATCTGATGCAGGTGGTGATCGACGGCGCATACAAAGCTCCGCGCGAAATCAATTTTTGGTTTGGGCTTGGTCTGCTGCAATTGGTGCTCGGCCTCTCACTCACGGGTTATCTGCTGCCGTGGGATCAAAAAGGCTTTTGGGCAACTCGAGTCGCGACCAACATCGCGGCGATCGTGCCGGTGATCGGGCCAGCCATCCAGAAACTCGTGGTTGGAGGAGCGGATTATGGACATCACACGTTGACGCGATTTTTTGCTTTGCACGCCGGCGCGCTCCCGGCTGCGGTCATCGCGCTCTTGGTCTGGCATATTATTCTGTTCCGCCGACACGGGATCACCGCCAAAGTTCCCAAACGAAAGCCCGATGGATATTTTTGGCCCGACCAAGTGCTGATGGATTCCGTCGCTTGCCTCGCCGTGATGGCCACAGTGCTGTTCCTGATCCTTCGCCCATGGATCTTTGGCGCGGGCGGGGATCTGGGAGCCGAGCTGGGCGCGCCCGCCGACCCTTCAGAAACTTATTCAGCCGCGCGTCCCGAGTGGTATTTCCTGTTCCTGTTCGAATTCCTGAAGTATTTCCCGGGTGGGACGGAAATCTGGGGAGCCATCGTCATTCCCAGCCTTATCATGGGCATCATTTTCCTCATGCCAATTCTCGGCCGGTGGCGATTGGGACACCGATTCAACGTGGGCCTATTGTTCAGTCTGCTGGCCGGCGTCGGATTGTTAACCTATCTCGCCACGGCGCAAGACAAGCGCGACCCGGCTTACCAGGCCGCGGTCGCGGAGGCTGAGCAGAACGCGCATCGAGTCAAAGCACTGGCTCAGTCACCCTCGGGCATCCCCATCTCGGGCGCTGTAACGCTGCTTCGCAACGACCCACTAACGCAGGGCCCCAAGCTCTTTGCAAAGAACTGCGCCAGTTGTCACCGATACGACGGCCACGATGGAACAGGGGGTCAACCCAAAGACGAGCAGGTCGCATCGGATTTACAAGGGTTTGCCAGCCGCCCATGGCTGACCGGCTTGCTTGACCCTCAACGAATCTCCAGCAAACACTACTTTGGAGGAACGAAGTTCAAGGACGGCAAAATGGTTAAATTCGTGGACAAAGATGTTGCTAAATATTCAGCCGAGCAAAAGGAGCAGTTGAAGAAGGTCATCGCCGCCCTCTCTTTCGACGCGCAATTGCGCTCTCAACACGAAGTGGAGTTACGCGAACCTGAGATCATCAAGGAAGGGAAACGCCTCCTGGTCAGCGAGGAAATGCGCTGTACTGAATGCCACAGGTTTCATAAGGACGGCGACGATCCAACAGGTCCAGACCTGACCGGGTATGGCTCGCGCGAATGGCTGATCGAATTCATCAGCAACAGCTCTCACGAGCGTTTCTATGGCGAACGCAATGATCGAATGCCCGCATTCGGCGCCAAGCAAATGCTCGATCGCCCGGCAATCTCTTTGCTGGCAGATTGGTTGCGGGGCGACTGGTATGAGTCTAAAGAAACGGCAGAGCTGGCCAAAAGCCCAAAGCCCTTGTAGCCGACGACGCCTCTTCTTCCAGGATTGTTATGACTGAATTTGGCCCAACCCATTTCCTCAACCGCGAGCTAAGCTGGCTCGAGTTTAACCAGCGCGTTCTGGATGAGGCGCTGGACGAGAATAATCCACTCCTCGAACGCGTAAAATTCTTTTGCATCACCAGCTCGAACCTGGACGAGTTCTTCGAGGTGCGCGTGGCGGGCATCAAGCAGCAGATGGAAAGCGAAGCGGTCGAGCGCAGCATCGATGGATTGACGGCGACTGAAACATTCCGGGCGATCAACAAGAGGGTTCGGCGGATGGTGGAAAATCAATATGCCTGTTGGCGCGGAGAACTCAGACCAGCCTTGGCCGAAAACAGCATTCACTTCCTCGATCTCGAAGATTTGCCAGCGGCAGACCTGCTGTGGGTGGAGAACTTTTACCGAACGCAAGTGCGCCCGGTCCTCACTCCGCTGGCTCTGGACCCGGCGCATCCGTTTCCTCAACTCCTCAACAAATCACTCAACTTGATTGTGCAAGTGGAGATGGAGAGATCAGGCCAAACACTCCGGAGACTCGCCGTCGTGCAGGTGCCGCGTGTCTTGCGGCGGCTCATCAAGCTGCCGCGCAATGATTCTCGTTTGGATTATGTTTTCCTGACCCACATTATCGGCCACTACCTGGCCGACATTTTTCCCGGCACGAACATCCTAGGCCACTGGCAGTTTCGATTGACCCGAAACAGTGAGCTCTACATCGACGAGGAGGACGTCGCTAACTTGCTCAAGGCGGTGGAAAACGAACTCCACAATCGCCGACGCGGCGATGCCGTCCGCTTGGAAGTTGAACTGGATTGCCCTCAGGAAATCCGTGACACCCTCCTGACGACGCTCCATTTGGAAGAGGATGATTTGTATGTCATCGATGGCCCTCTGAATCCGATCCGATTGATGGAGATTTACGAGGGAGACCATTCTCCGGAACTGCGTGATCCACCGTTTGTCGCGCCGGTCGCTGCTGCTTTGCGCGAGCAGCCGGACATGTTTGCCGCCATTCGCGAGGGCGATATTCTGCTGCACCATCCCTACGAGAATTTCAGCAGCGTTGTGAATTTGCTGGAGCAATCCGCCGAAGACCCGAAGGTGCTCGCGATCAAACAAACCCTCTACCGCACCGGTGGCGATCCGCGGATCATCGGCGCTCTCATGGAGGCGGTGAAAAATGGAAAGCAAGTCACCGCAGTAGTGGAGCTGCGCGCCCGCTTCGATGAAGCCAACAATATCCAATGGGCGCGCCGATTAGAAGAAGCTGGCGTGCATGTCGTCTATGGGTTGGTCGGCTATAAGATTCACGCAAAAATCTGTCTCATCGTTCGCCGTGATGAGGACGCCATTCGCCGCTACGTGCATCTGAGCACCGGCAACTATAATCCGACCACCGCTCGCTTTTACACTGACGTCGGCCTGCTTACCTGCAAGCCTGATTTTGGCGAAGATGCGACCAATCTGTTCAATCTCCTCACGGGGATTTGCCAGTTTCAGGAGACCCGCAAGTTCCTCGTTGCTCCATTCCAATTACATGCCCGCTTGCTGGCGTTGATCGAGAGAGAGATCGCCAACGCCAGAGCAGGGTTGCCCGCACGGATCATCGCCAAGATGAACGCGCTTGTGGACCCCGATATCATCGGAGCATTTTATCGTGCCTCGCAAGCTGGCGTGAAAATAGAGCTGATCATCCGAGGCATCTGCTGCTTGCGTCCACAAATGAAGGGGATCAGCCACAACATCACGGTCCACAGCATCCTGGACCGCTTCTTGGAACATAGCCGCGTTTTTTATTTTGAAAATGCTTGTCAGCCGGAAATCTTTCTCGGCAGCGCCGACTCCATGCCACGAAATTTCTTTAGGCGTATCGAGGTCGTCTTCCCGATCGAGGACGGCAACTTGCGCGAACGCATTTCCGGCGAGCTGTTGGCCATTTCCTTGGCCGACAACTGCAAAGCGCGCATTCTTCAGAAGGATGGAACCTATCGCCTGGACCCGCCAAAACGAGGAACTGCACCGCGACGAAGTCAAATGGAATTTATCGCTTTGGCCACGGGCCATCTCGAATCCGGGGCCAAAGGTCCCAAAAGCAAATCTCCCTACCCGCGAGTTAAACTGGCTCCAAGACCCGTTCGAGGGAGGAAGACGTAACGCACTGCTGGACGGGCCCGCAGACTATATCGCCAATGCTCCGCAGCCAGCTTTTGCGGGGTAGGCCGCTGCGGGAGCTGAATCTCAAGAACACTGTAGCACCCCGCAGCGGCCCAACCCCACCCCCAAAACGAGATTCCCGATGTTGGGAGTTCAGGGCAATCTGAATTAGTTGTCCGTGAGCGACATTTGTTGTCCGTGAGCGACATTTGAGAAGTTTTTCAAACCCCTTAGGAGCGGTGCAAGAATTAGTTCCGATTTTGCCTGGGAGAAAGAGTGTAATTCCAGGTCGGCAGGACCGGATGTGGGACGAGAGGGAGGAGGCGCATCTGGGCGTTGGAGATTTTTTGGGCCGTGGGAAAAAAGCGTTTGACCAAGCGGCAGGCCACACGCAGCCCGGTTTTGGTTTTGGTCTGCCGCACGGGGCGAACGATGGTGTCGAAGCTCACCAAGGGTTGACCAGCCCAGTGTTTGCTAATCTGACTGAAGAGGCGGTGTTCGATGGGATTCCACTTGGAGGCACCGGTGGGGTAATGACAGACGGTGACCTTGATTCCAAAAGGGTCAACGAGTTGTTCCTGAAGTTCCCACTTCCAGGCCCGGACCCGGGCACCGTTGCTGCCGCCGCCGTCGGCCAGGACCAAGAGGGCGTCGGCCTCGGGGTAGTTCTTGCGACCATGGTCACGCCACCACTGGGCGACATTGTGGGCCGCGAAAGCCGGAGTGTCATGGGAGGTGCCGACGAAA
>CAMAWP010000370.1 GCA_945861765.1 Akkermansia muciniphila
GTGTGGATTTCGTCCATCGGCTGCGCGGAGGCGGAGCAGACGGGAAAGCTGACGGCGGGCTTTGGCGCGTCGGGCGAGAAAATCGGGCCGGAATTCACGTTCGGGATTTACATGGAGAAGGCGACGGACGCGCCCATCCTGCTCATCAAGACTTCGTGGGGCGGGAAGAGTTTGAACACGGATTTTCGTCCGCTGAGCGCAGGGCCGTATGTGTTCAATGAGACGCAACTCGCCGCTTTCCAAAAGCAGGGCAAGGACGTGGCGGCGATGAAGGCAGAGAAGGACAAGGCGACGGGCGTGTATTACCGGCTCATGATCGAGCATGTAAAAATGGTGCTCGCTGACCTCAAGCGCGTGGTGCCGGATTACGATGCGGCGCAGGGCTACGAGCTGGCGGGCTTTGCGTGGTTCCAGGGCTGGAATGACATGGTGGACGGCAGCACTTACCCGACGCGCAACAAGCCCGGCGGCTACGATGCCTACAGCACGGCGATGGCGCATTTCATCCGCGACGTGCGCCGTGACTTGAACACGCCGAAGCTGCCGTTCGTCATCGGCGTGCTCGGCGTGGGCGGGCCGACGGCGGAGTACGGCCCCGACGAACAGCGTTACAAGGCGACGCACCAGAACTTCCGCGACGCGATGGCTGCCCCGGCGAAGTTGCCGGACTTCAAAGGCAACGTGGCGGCGGTGCTCGCGGAGAAGTACTGGGACCTCGAACTGAAAGCGGCTCGGGCGAAGGAAGGCGAAATCAAGCAGCGCGCGAAGAAGCTCGCGAAGGACGGCAACCTGAAGCCAGCGGAAGAAAAGGCGGCGCAGGAGAAATTGCGCGCGGAAGGGCTGACGGAGCGCGAGCGGCAGGTGATGGAGAAAGGCATTTCTAACGCGGAATACCACTACCTCGGCTCGGCGAAAATTCTCGGCGGCGTCGGCAAAGGGCTGGCCGAGGCGATGGCGGAACTCAAACAACTCAAAAAGACAAAGTGAACGCGATGGCTGGTAAAAGATTGGTGGTAAAAGATGGGGCAAGAAATTGTGCCACTCCACACCAGCCACATCCGCGATATGGATCGCCGTGTAATCCAACGTCACCAAAGAACGCATCATCAACATGAAAGCATCTGAAACCCACCTCGGCAAAATCCTCGAAGGCAACAACCAGTTCGTCGTCCCGCTTTTTCAGCGACCCTACACTTGGGATGAATCACGCTGGAAAGTCCTGTGGACGGACTTGGTTGAGCTTTGCGAGGACGAGACCGACTCCAGCCATGCAAAGCCGCATTTCATGGGTTCCCTCGTCACGGTGCCGACGCGGTCGGTGCCGGAGGGAGTGTCAAAGTATCTGCTCATTGACGGACAACAGCGGCTCACCACGCTCCAAGTCCTTCTCGCGGCGTTGCGCGATAGCGCACGAGGATTGCCGGGTGCGCTCTCTGAGAAACTGGAGAAATCGCATCTCGTGAACCAATTCGAGGAAGGACTGGACCATTTCAAACTTCTTCCGACGCAGACAAACGGCGACCGAACAGCCTTTCTCGCTCTCATCAAAGGCGAGCCGGTGACGGATTCCGACAGTCGCGTGGCGAAGGCATACGGTTGGTTTCAAAAGAAGCTCAAGAGCCGTGGCTCGCCCGACGCTGAGCGTCTTGCCGCTGTTATTCTCCGCCGTCTTTCGCTGGTGAGCATCACGCTCGACCACGACGACAATCCGCACCTGATTTTCGAGAGCTTGAACTACAAAGGCGAGCCGCTGACGCAGGGTGATTTGATTCGGAACTACTTCCTGATGCGCGTGACCGTGGCTGAGCAGGAAAAGCTGTTCCAGCGATGCTGGGAGCCGATGCAGTTGCGGCTGAAAGATGAACTCAGCGAGTTCGTCCGCCGCTTCCTCATGCGCCAAGGAGCCATCGTGAAGAAGGGCGAGATTTACCGCACGCTCAAGGAGCGCACCGATGAGCAAACGCCCGACGGCATCGCCACGTTCCTCGACGAACTGCATCGCTCGGCAGTTCATTATCACCGCCTGCTCGATCCCTCGCAGGAATTGAATCCCGACCTGCATCCCCGTCTGCGCCGCTTTGAACGGCTGGAGGTCAGCGTTGTTTGGCCGCTGCTGCTCAATCTCTACGCCGAACACGATGCCGGAACGCTCTCCATCGGCGAATTCACGGCCATTCTCGACACGCTAGAGAATTATTTCATCCGTCGTTTTGTATGCGGCGTGCCGACTCACGGACTGAACAAAAGTCTGACGCCGCTTTACCATCAGGCAAAAAGCCACCCGTTGTTGCTGGATGGTGTGCGAGCGTTGTTGGCGCAGCGCGGCTATCCATCGGACACGGAGTTTCGCCAAGCGCTCATCAACGGACGGCTCTACGGCACCGGCGAACGGCTGCCGAAGGCGAAGCTCGTTTTGGAATCGCTTGAGCGTTCGCTGGCCGGGAAAGAGCAAGTCACCACCGAACCGCTGACCATCGAACACATCATGCCGCAAACACCGACGCCTTGGTGGGAGGAAAACCTCGGTGAGACATGGCGCGAAACGCACGAACTCAAACTGCACACGCTCGGGAACCTCACCCTCACGGGCTACAACGCCGAACTGTCGAACGGCGATTTTCAGTCCAAGCGCACATTCTTTCTGCAAAGCCCGGTTCATCTTAGTCGCAGCATCACGCGTTTTGAAAAATGGAATGGCGAAACCATGCAGCAACGAGGCGAGGAACTGGCGGAACTTGCGTTGAAGACGTGGCCCTACTTTGGCCCTACGGATTCGCTGTTCAGCGCCGCGTCCACGGGTGGCTTCACCGGCAGAACTCCCGTGGCAGTTCTCGTTCTCGGTGAAAGACGCGAGGCCGGGACTTGGCGAGAAGTCTTGCAAGGCACGCTGGAGTCAGTGCGCGCTGCTGCGCCGGATGCTTTCGATACCATCGTCGCGGAGTTTCCTCGCCTGCTCTCGATGGATGCGACGAAGTTTCGCGCTCCCCGCTCGCTCGACGGGACTTGGCACTTTGAAACCAACCTCAGCGCCGAGGCCATTGCCCGTTACTGCCAACAACTCATTGCCACAGCGGGCTACGCAGCGAGGGAGTGGAGCGTCGAGACGCGATGAACCGGGATTGCTACGCTCATCAAGGCAAAAACTGTATCGCAATATGTTACCATGAGTGGCGAACCTTCACCCCAATCCGAAATCATCCTCTACCAGACGGAGGACGGGAAGCTGCGGATTGATGTGAGGTTCGAGGGGGAGACCGTGTGGCTCACGCAGCAACACATGGCGGAGCTGTTTCAGACGACCAAACAGAACGTCGGTCAGCACCTGAAAAGCATCTTCGCCGAAGGTGAACTGACGCAGAATTCAGTAGTAAAGGAATCCTTTACCACTGCCGCTGACGGGAAGAATTACGCGACCCGATTCTACAATCTCGATGCCATCATTTCAGTGGGCTACCGGGTGAAAAGCGCGGTGGCCACCCGCTTCCGCATCTGGGCCACGCAGCGGTTGCGGGAATACATCGTGAAGGGATTTGTGCTCGATGATGAGCGGCTGAAGAATCCGGATCAGCCGTTTGACTATTTCGAGGAGTTGATGCGGCGGATTCAGGACATCCGCACTTCGGAGCGGCGGTTCTACCAGAAAATCACGGATATTTACGCGACGAGCATTGATTACGATCCGACGCAGGAAGTCAGCCTGCTGTTTTTCAAGACGGTGCAGAACAAGGTGCATTGGGCCATCACCGGGCAGACGGCGGCCGAGATCGTCCACGAGCGGGTGGATGCGGCGAAGCCCAACCTCGGGCTGACGAACTGGCGGGGCGCGGTGCTTCGGAAGCAGGATGTCGCCATCGCGAAGAACTATCTGAGCGAGCCGGAACTGGCGGCGCTGAACAATCTCGTGGAGGGATACCTCATCTTTGCTCAAGGCCAGGCCATGCGGCGGGTGGCGATGCACATGGCGGATTGGATCGAGAAACTGAACGGATTTCTGACTTTGAATGATCGCGACATCCTCACCCATGCCGGGCGCATTTCGCACGAGATGGCACAGGCGAAGGCCGAGTTGGAATACGACAAGTTCAAGGCGCTCACCGCCAGTGCTCCGCGCCCGGTGGACGTGGATTTCGACGCAGCGACGAAGGATTTGAAAAGACTGCCCAAGCCGAAGAAACCCAAACTTCCGAAAAGATGATATGGCTGCACAGAGGCTTATGAGCGATCCGGTCGCCCGCAAGATTCTGGCGAGGGACGATACGGCCACGCGCGAACTCGACACTCGCGCACTGGAGCAAAACCCGGCAATACATTTGAACACGCACACAAAATGATGAAAACCAAACTCCTCACGCTCGCGTTCGCGCTCGTCGCCTACCTCGCAGCGCCGTTTCCGGCTCTAGCCGCGGCCAAGGCCCAGCCGCTGACGATCCCTGACTTCACCAAAAGCGACACGATTCCCGCTGGCGCGAAGCACGATTGGAATCTCGGTGCCATCGGGGCGCGCGGGTGGATGTTTTGCGATAAGCTCGTGACCTCCGAGGCCCGGCAGGTCGCCATCACCAAAGTCGAGAAAGGTTCGCCTGCGGATGGCATTCTCGCGGTCGGCGACGTCCTGATCGGCGTGGGTGGCAAGCCGTTTTCGTACGACCCGCGCACGGAGTTGGGCAAGGCACTCACGGCTGCGGAATCGGACGCGGGCGGTGGAAAGCTGGCGCTCACGCGTTGGCGCGCGGGCAAGACGGAGGAGGTTGTGGTGAAGCTCGCGGTGTTCGGCAGCTACAGCGCCACCGCGCCTTTTGACTGTGCGAAATCGAAGCGCATTCTGGAGCAAGGGTGCAAGGCGCTGGCCGAGAAAGTCGCGAGACCCTCGAACCGTGAAGATCCCATCGTGCGTTCCCTCAATGCGCTCGCTTTGTTAGCCAGCGGCGATCCCGCCTACCTCCCGCTGGTGAAGCGCGAAGCGGAATGGGCGGCGGGCTACACGTCCCGCTCGATGCAGACCTGGCACTACGGCTACGTCACGATGCTGCTCTCCGAGTATGTGATGGCGACCGGCGACCAGTCGGTCATGCCGGGCTTGCGGCGGCTCGCGATGGAAGCCGCCAAGGGGCAAAGCGCAGTCGGCTCGTGGGGCCACGGGTTCGCGATTCCCGATGGCAGACTCGGCGGCTACGGGATGATGAATTCTCCGGGAGTGCCGCTGACCATTTCGCTGGTGTTGGCTCGGGAGGCCGGCGTGAAAGACCCGGAAGTGGCCCGCGCCATCGAACTCAGCGCCCGCTTGTTGCGCTTCTACATTGGCAAAGGCGCGATTCCCTATGGCGACCATCATCCGTGGATTGAGAACCACGACGACAATGGCAAGTGCGGCATGGCCGCCGTCCTGTTCAACCTGCTCGGCGAGGCGAAGGGCGCGGAGTTTTTCTCACGCATGAGCGTCGCCTCCCACGGACCGGAGCGCGACACCGGGCACACCGGCAATTTCTTCAACATCCTGTGGGCTTTGCCGGGCGTCGCCCAATCCGGCCCGAACGCGACTGGGGCGTGGATGAATGAGTTTGGCGGCTGGTATTTCGACCTCGCGCGGCGGTGGGATGGAACTTTTCTCCATCAAGGCCCACCCGAGCCGGGCCACGACAGCTACGCGGGCTGGGACTGCACCGGCGGCTATCTGCTGGCCTATGCGATGCCGCTGAAGAAAATTTATCTCACCGGCAAACGCCCGGCCATCACCCCGCAGCTCGACCCCGCCACCGCGCAAGCCCTCATCCTCAATGGACGCGGCTGGGACAACAAAGACCGCAAGAGCGCCTATGACAAACTCAGCGAAGAGCAGATCTTTGAACGCCTTGCCAGTTGGTCACCCATCGTCCGCGAGCGGGCCGCGATGGCGCTGGCCCGTCGCAAAGATGCGCCCATTCCACCGCTGCTCAAGCTGTTGGAGTCTCCGCGCCTCGAATCCCGCTACGGTGCCTGCCAGGCGCTGATTTCCCTTCGCGGACGTGGATCGCCCGCCATTGAGCCGCTGAGGAAATTGCTGGCGGAACGCGACCTGTGGCTTCGCATCAAAGCAGCCGAGGCGCTCGCAAGTATCGGTAAGCCGGCCATGCAAGCGGTGCCGCAACTCCTCGAACTGCTCGCTCAGGTGGACACGGCGAACGATCCGCGCGGGATGCAGCAGCGGTATCTTTCCTTCGCACTGTTCGATGATGGCGGGATGCTCAGGCGGTCACTCGATGGAGTCGATCGCGAGGCGCTCTACAAAGCCGTGCGGGCCGGGCTGAAAAATCAGGACGGCCGCGCTCGTGGAGCTATCGGATCGGTTTACCAGAATCTCTTCACCGAAGAGATCAAACCGCTCTTGCCCGCCATCTATCAGGCCGTCGTCGAACCCGCGCCGAGTGGCGAGATGTTCGCCGACTCAATCCGTGTGGAAGGACTCCGCCTTCTAGCCAAACACCGGATCGAAGAAGGAATCAGCGCGTGCGTGAAATACACCCGCGATCAAAATCCATGGGACAGCCAGGAGCGGACACCGAAATTGATGAAAATCCTGCTCACCTACGGCACCCACGCGAAGTCGGTCATCCCGGAGCTGACGCGGCTCGCCGACTACTTTGAAAAGGACGAGAAGGACTTCCCCAAGAATCTGATGCTCGTGAAGGCCAAGAGCGTCCGCGAGACAATCGCTGCCATCGAAGCCTCGACGGAC